>JADZBU010000067.1 GCA_020851955.1 Chromatiaceae bacterium
GAGTCGTCGGCGATGGCCGCCAGCCCGCTATGGGCGGCGGCGTTGCGCGCCTTGAGAATGGCATTCTCGACGAAGCTCAGACCCGTCTCCTCCGCCTCGGCCACCCCCAACTCATCCTGGGGAATGACATGGATGTCCTCGGCGGCGAGCAGAGCATTGATCTCGCGCACCTTGCCCGCGTTGTTGCTGGCCAGGACGATGGATTCCCCGTGGTGGGTCTTGAGCATGGCGGGCTTCTCCGGCTGAATTTGAATCGAGATCAAACCTCGCCGCGATTGTAGTCCGGTTGCGCCGTGATTTTATGAATACTGAGATCGGCGCCCAGGTACTCGTCCTCTTCACTCAGCCGCAGGCCCATCACCGCCTTGATGCCGCCATAGATGAGGAAGCCGCCGCCGAAGGCGATCATCACCCCCGCCAGGCTGCCCGCCAGTTGACTGGCGAAGGTCACGCCGCCGACCCCGCCCAGGGCCTGGAGCCCGAAGATACCGGCGGCGATACCACCCCAGAGCCCGCAGAGCCCGTGCAGGGGCCAGACGCCCAGCACGTCGTCGATGCGCCAGCGATTCTGGGTCAGGGTAAAGGCATAAACAAAGAGCCCGCCTGCCACGGCCCCGGTCACCAAGGCCCCGATGGGATGCATCAGGTCCGAGCCCGCGCACACCGCCACCAGACCGGCCAGGGGGCCGTTGTGCAGGAAGCCCGGGTCATTCTTGCCGGCGACCAGGGCCGCCAGGATGCCCCCGACCATGGCCATCAGGGAGTTCACGGCCACCAGCCCGCTGACCGCCTCCACCGTCTGAGCGGACATGACGTTGAAGCCGAACCAGCCCACGGTGAGGGTCCAGGCACCGATCGAGAGGAAGGGGATGGAGGAGGGCGGGTGGCCGGTCATGCCGCCATCGGCGCGGTATCGCCCTTGCCGGGGTCCCAGCAGGAGGACGGCGGCGAGACCGATCCAGCCGCCCACGGCATGCACCACGATGGAGCCGGCGAAGTCATGAAAGGGTGCACCGAAGAGGTGCTCGATGAGCGACTGCATCCCGAGGTTGCCATTCCAGACCAGGCCCTCGAAGAAGGGATAGAGGAGCCCGACGATCAGCAGGGAGGCGAGCAACTGGGGGTTAAAGCGGGCACGCTCGGCGATACCGCCCGAGACGATGGCCGGGATGGCGGCGGCAAAGGTCAGGAGAAAGAAGAACTTGACCAGGGCGTAGCCATGTTGGTCCTGGAGCGTCGCCGCGTCCGAGTAGAAATTGACCCCGTAGGCGATCCAGTAGCCGACGAAGAAATAGGCGATGGTCGAGACGGCAAAGTCGCTCATGATCTTCGCCAGGGCATTGACCTGATTCTTGGCCCGGACCGTCCCTAACTCCAGAAAGGCAAAGCCCGCGTGCATGGCGAGCACCATGACCGCGCCGATCAGGATGAAGAGAACGTCCCCGCCGGTTTTCACTGTTTCCATGGAAAGTTACCTCGGTGCAAAGTGGTGCGCGCAAAATGCGTGCGAGGTTATTAGCAGGAACCGTGCCGGCGGGCGGGGAAGGTGTCAGGGGGTGGCGGTCAGGCCAGACGGGCGTCGCGCTGGGCGGCGAGGATGTCACGGATGCCGCCCTCGGCCAGGTCCAGCAGGGCATTCATCTCGGCGCGGGAAAAGGTCGCCCCCTCCGCCGTGCCCTGGACCTCGATGAAACGTCCCTCGCCATCCATGACCACGTTCATATCGGTGTGGGCGGTGCAATCCTCGGCATAATCCAGGTCGAGGACGGGCAGGCCTTGATAGATGCCGACGGAGACGGCGCCAATCTGGGCGGTCAGGGGGTCGCGCTCGAGCTTGCCGGCGTCCATCAGCTTCTGCACCGCATCCCGCAGGGCCACCCAGGCGCCGCTGATGGCGGCGGTGCGGGTCCCGCCGTCGGCCTGCAGCACGTCGCAGTCCAGGGTCAGGGTGCGCTCACCCAGGGCCTTGAGATCCACCGCCGCGCGCAGGGAGCGTCCGATCAGGCGCTGGATCTCCAGGGTGCGTCCCCCCTGCTTGCCCCGGGCCGCCTCGCGTTGCATACGCTCGTTGGTGGAGCGCGGCAGCATGCCGTACTCCGCCGTGATCCAGCCGCTGCCCTTGCCCTTGAGGAAGGGCGGCACCCGCTCCTCGATACTGGCGGTGCAGAGCACCCGGGTGTCGCCGAACTCGGCCAGGACCGAGCCCTCGGCATGGCGGGTGAAGCCCCGGGTAAATCGCAGGGGGCGCATCTGATCGGGGCGGCGCAGGGAAGGACGCATGGCGGTTGCTCGCTAGTGGGTCAAAAGGGACGGGCCCGCATCTTCGATGCTGGGGCGGCGCAGGTCAAATAGGGGGCTCGGGGGTATCATGGCGGCCTCGTGATTCATCCATCGTCCATCCATGCCGGGGAGCCCCACGCCACCATGTCCAAGAGTATGACCGCCTTTGCCCGCGAGACCCACACGGGGGAACAGGGAGAGCTGACCTGGGAGCTGCGCTCCGTCAATCATCGATTTCTCGAAACCTTCGTGCGGCTGCCCGAGGACCTGCGCGCCCTGGAGACGGGGGTGCGCGAGCGGATTTCCGCCCGTCTGGATCGCGGCAAGGTGGATTGCAGCCTGCGTTTCGCCCCCTCGCCCGCGGCCACGGGCGACCTGCGCATCAACCATCGCTACCTGGAGTTGCTGATGGCGGCGGGCGCGGAAGTCGCGGAGCGGCTCGGCCGGCCCCCGGCGCCAGACGCCTTCGACCTGCTGCGCTGGCCCGGGGTCCTGGCGGAACAGCGGCCGGATCTCGGTCCGGTGCAGGCCCAGGCCCTGACCTTGCTCGACCAGACCCTGGAGGTCCTGGTGGCCACCCGCGCCCGCGAGGGCCAACGCCTGGCCCTGCTGATCCGCGACCGCTGCGACCGCCTGCTGGAGTGCGTCGTCAGCGTCCGGGAGCGCATGCCCCAAGTCATGGACGAGGTGCGTCGCCGCATCCTCGACCGCCTCGACGAGGTCCGCGCCGAACTCGACCCCAACCGCCTGGAACAGGAACTCGCCCTCCTCGCCCAACGCCTCGACGTGGACGAGGAGATGGACCGGCTCAAGGCCCACGTCCAGGAAGTGCGCGCCGTGGTCGCCACCGACAAACCCGTCGGCCGCCGCCTCGACTTCCTGATGCAGGAACTCAACCGCGAGGCCAACACCCTGGGTTCCAAATCCTCCGATCTGGTCGTCACCCGGCTGGCCGTGGATATGAAGGTACTGATCGAGCAGATGCGGGAGCAGATTCAGAATTTGGAGTGATGACGCGTTAACTCGGCAGCCCTTTGTTGGCGCCATGCCGATGACCGCCCGCCTAATCCCAGACGGCCCGTAACTACAGGCGTTCAAGGAACATCGCGATGAACACAGCCAAACTATTCACCTCCGGGCGTAGTCAGGTGGTACGCCTGCCGAAGGAGTTCCGATTGCCGGGCAAGGAGGTTCTGGTCAAGCACTTTGGCGGTGGCGTATTGCTGCTGCCCCTGGACGACCCCTGGCAATTGATGCAAGAAGCCTTGGAGGAATTCGAGCCGGGCTTTCAGATCAGCCGCGATCAGCCGGCCAAATGATGTTGGAAGATTCGATTTATCGGTATTGGGGCAAGGCTGATCCGAAGTATCCGGGCGAGCCCAAGTGGCACCCCGCCATCCTGCACATGCTGGATGTGGCCGCCGTGGCGCGGGCATTGCTTAATGTTGCCGGACCGAGGCGTAATCTGCTGTTCCGGGCGCTTCCCGCTGTCGATGTCGCCCATCCCCTCGAATGGCTCAGTTTGTTGGTTGCTTTGCATGATTTGGGCAAGTTGACGCCGGGGTTCCAGGCCAAGGTTCCAGAGCTAGCGCAGCCCCTCCTGGTTCAGGGGCTTCCCTTCCAAACCACGCTGGACGGGGGCGACCACAAGCTCAATGGGTTTTCGCTGCTGGCCGATCTCTTCCGAGACCTCGGCGTTTGCGAGGCCGCCGCCGTGCTGGCCCAATTCCCCGCCGCGCATCACGGACGGTTCCTCCTCAACGCCAACTGGAAAAAGGAGCGGATACGCTGTGGTGGCACTCCTTGGTTACAACCCCGAGCGCAGGTCATTGAGGCATTGAGTGAGTTGTTCGGCGTGGGGTGGGAGGAATTTCCGTGGCGGGATTCCGAAGCGCTCCCTACCCCTCCGATGATAGTGCTGGCCGGGTTGATCGCGGTGGCGGACTGGATCGGCTCCGATGCCGATTCCTCCCGCTTCCCCTACTGCGATCCTGCCGGACTGAGGCTGGGGGACTATTGGGTGGACCGGTTGGCGCGCGCCCGGCGAGTCATCGCCACTCTTCACCTCCATCAACAACCCGCCGCTCCGGGCGTCAGCCAGTTCGGCGGGTTGTTCCCGTTCGACACGCCCAACCCCTGCCAGGGGAGCGTGCTGGAGATGATGCGGTCAATCACGGGCGCCGCGCTTCTCATCGTCGAGACCCCGATGGGCAGCGGCAAGACCGAGGCGGCACTCGCCGCGGCGGACATAGTTCTGCGCGAGCGGGGGGCGCTGGGGCTCTACTACGCCCTGCCCACCCAGGCTACGGCCAATCAGATGTTCGGTCGCATGGAGGCGTTTCTGCGCCGCAACCCCGGCGTGGACCAGGGTGAACTGCACCTGATTCACGCCTACGCCGCGCTGCAACCGGCCTACGAGGAGTTGCGCGCCACCTCGGTGGACGGCGGCGAGGGTGACCTGACCGCCTCGGATTGGTTCGCCGGCAGGAAGCGCGGACTCCTCTCGCCCTTTGCCGTGGGTACCGTCGATCAGGCCCTGATGGCGGCGTTGCGCTCCAAGCATCACTTTGTGCGGCTCTTCGCCCTGGCGGGCAAGGTGGTGGTGATCGACGAGGTCCACGCCTACGACACCTACACCTCCACCCTGCTGGAAAACCTCCTGCGCTGGCTGGCCCAGCTTTGCTGCACGGTGATCCTTCTTTCCGCCACCCTGCCGCCGAGCAAGCGACAGGCCTTGGTCGGTGCATGGCGGAAAGACGCCAGTTTCGACGCCCCACCTCGCTACCCCTGCGTCATCGGCCTGGGGACGACCGGCAACGCCCAAGTACGCGAGGTTTACGGTATTCCCCAGCAGCCCTACCGGCTGGAGCCCCTGCGAGTCGCCAAAGAGCGCCGCTGGGAGGCGATCTCAGAACTTGTGACGGCGCGAATCGAACCAGGGGGCTGTGCCGCCTGTATCCTCAACACTGTCGGCGAGGCGCAGGCACTATTCAATCGGCTTCGCCACGATCCGGCGCTGGCAGATGCCGTGCTCGTACTGTTCCACGCCCGCTTCCCCTTGAGGCAGCGGTTGGATATCGAACGGCTCTTGGAGACCCACTTCGGTAAACCGGAAAATGCTGGCGACCATCGTCCCCATCGTGCCGTAGTGGTCGCCACTCAGGTGCTGGAACAAAGTTTGGATGTTGACTTCGACCTAATGGTGAGCGACATCGCCCCCATCGACCTCCTGTTGCAGCGCGCCGGTCGGCTGCACCGTCACGACCGCCCCCGTCCACCGGGTTTGGAAGACGCGACGCTGTTTGTGCTCCAACCGGACCTCCACGTCGCTCGGCCCGACCTGAAGCCCAGCGATTACATCTACGCCCCGGAACTGTTGCTCAAGACCGCCTTGTTGCTGGAGCCAGGTCCCATCCGGATCGAGGAGCCTCAAGACCTGGAGCGTCTGATCTGCAAGATCTACGAGGAGGCGGTCGCCGATTGCCCGGAGCACCTGCGCACCCTGCTTGAGGATCAGGCGTTTCAAAGCCGATGGGAGGGCAAGCGGCTCGATCAGGAGGCGCAGAAGGCCCAGCTTCCGCCGGAGTGGGATGCCGAGACGTTCTTCGAGGCCATGAACCATGCCCAAACCCAGTTCGATGACGACGCCGCGGACACCGAGGCGCTTACTCGCCTGGCGCGACCACGGGTTACCCTCGTCGTCCTCCACGATTTGGAGGGCAGACCTTCGCTGAGCCCCGACCGTGCAGAGCCCGTGCGCCTCACGGGCGAGGAGCGGATTCCCTTGGACGAGGCCCGTGCCCTGTTGCTGCACAGCGTCAGTATTAGCGACGCGGATTGGGTCAAATTTTTCCAGGCCCAGTCGGCCCCGCCGCCCTGGCAGCGTACCGCAATGTTGCGTAACTGCCGCGTGGCGGTCTTTTGCGGCGGGGAGTTCGTGAGGGAGGGGAGGCGGCTGCGGATATCATCCGCGTTGGGGATGGAGATTGTTCACCCGGAGAAGAAAAAATAGAGGGCAGGTTTAGCCTGCCCTCCAGCCCCGCTGACGCGGGGAGCTAGTTCTAACTACTTAACTTAAAAGAACTTATGACGGTTCAACCCGACTAGGATCGGGATGCAACCAACCAAGATCATACTCCCCGCAGGTGGTCTCTGAAAAAATTTTTATAAAGAACATATGAATTAGAATTTAGTGCGTAACTAAGCTTCCAGTTGTAGACTGCCTGCCATTTGTTGCCGTGGAGCGCAGATCATGTCTACAGAGATGGAATGGCTGAAACAGATTCTCGACGTGTTTTTGAAGAACCTTTCAGTCTGTATTGATCGCATGCGCAGGGAGGTTGACACCATCCGCTGCCTCGCTGCCGTTGATCCCTTGGAAAGCGATATTGCAACCCTGGACGAGGTTGCCTGGACCCTGCATCACTGGAGACAGCCACATGACGACCTTTGACTTGACCGCCGAGCCCTGGCTTCCCGCCACCCGTCTCGGTGGAGACCACTCAGACCTCTCCCTGACGGACCTCTTCGCGCAGGCCCACACCCTGCGTGATCTGGGCGCGGCTAATCCACTCACCCAGTCCACCCTCTACCGTCTGCTGCTGGCGGTGCTGCATCGGGCCTACCTTGGGCCAGGAGGAGTCAAGGCATGGCGGGCATTGTGGCGGCAGGGTCGGTTCGATCGCACCATCCCGGACTATCTGGCCCATTACGTCCAGCGTTTCGACCTCTTCTCCGCGACCCACCCTTTCCATCAAACCCCCGGCCTGGCCACCCACTCCGCGCCTACTTCCGTCAGCAAGCTCTTCCACGAACTGGCCTGTGCTAATAACAAGACCCTCTTCGACCACACCCTGGATGGCAGCCCGCCGCGGCTGACGCCGGCGGAGGCGGCGCGTGCCCTGGTCACCTTTCAGAGCTACGCCCTTGGCGGCGGCAAGAGCGCCTCCAGCCAGATCTTCGGCGCCCATCCCTACTTCGGCCACGCCCCGCTGATCCAGGGGGCGGCGGTGTATATCCAGGGAAACAACCTGTTCCAGACCCTCCTGCTCAATGCCGTCTACTACGATCCGTCGAAGCCGAATTATCCGGTTCCCCGAGATTTCGACCAGGAGGACCTACCGGTTTGGGAGCGGGATTCGACGCGCCGCCCACCGGGAAACTGCGCTCCTGCCGGCTACCTCGAATACCTCACATGGACCAGCCGTCACATCCGACTGATCCCGGACCAGGAGGGGGACGACTGGGGCGTTTCACGCTTCTATATGGCCCAAGGGGAGTCGCTAGCACTGGCGGTGGAAGACCCCTGCTTCGCCTTTCGCTCCAACAAGAGCGGCGAGAGCTTTCCCATCAAGCTCCAGGAAGAGCGCGCCCTGTGGCGTGATAGCGGGAGCCTGTTCAACTTCGCCCAATCGTCTGGCGATGGCGCCAATCGGGATCACTGCTCGGCCAATATCAAGACCATCAACCAACTGGCCGCCGACCTCGACGACCTGCCCGAGCTGCGTTGTGCCGTGATCGGCTTGGCCAACAATAAGGCGAAACCGCTGCTGTGGCGGATGGAGCAACTGCCGCTCAGCCTGGAATTGCTGCGCGACGAGGCGGTGTTGGTCTATATCAAAGGGGGCCTGGCTTGGGTGGAAGAGGTCGGGTTCGTGCTGCGCGAAGAGGCCAAACGGCTGGCCGGCGATCTGCTCACCGCGGGAAGGCGCAAGCCAGATGGAAAGGACATGGCCCGCTTCGCCGCCGATCTTGGTACTGAGGTCCTCTTCTGGGCGCGGCTGGAGCCGCCATTCCGCCGTTACCTCGCGGAACTGCCGCTGGCGTCGGATCGTGAGGAGCGCCAGCGCGCCTGGGAGCGTGAAGGAATCGATATCGCACAAAACACCTTGCGGGAAACCACCGAAAACGCCCTGGGCTACAGCGCCCGCGAGCTGCGCGCTAGGGTCATGGCCCTGGGCCGTTTTGACGGCTACACGCGACGCAAGCTGAATACCCGCCAATCGACGAAGGAGACGACCGTATGAGCACCGAAGGTATGAGAGATGACCGCTTCATTGCCAGCCTGGAGCGGCTTGCAGGCAGAACCGAGGCGGGCGATTTCAACCTCAAGCAACGCGATTCGGCAGCCTTGGCACGCCTGCGCCGTGGGCTGGACCGCAAGCCCGGCGAATGTACCGACATGCTTCCCTATGTCATCCCCTTCCTTCCCGGCAACAGCAGGATGGACCACTACTTTTTGACTGCCTCCCTCTTCGCCCACCACCCGCCCACGGATGGCCGCGCTGGCCTCTCCATCGGGGCGGCGATCCATGCGGTATGGCAGGAACGGGACGGGATCGAAAGTATCGAAAAGCGCTTCGTTGTCTTATTGAATGCCCACGTCGACGAGTTGCCCCACCACCTGCGTCAGGTCATCGGCCTGATCAAGGCACAGCAGAGCCCGGCCCCCCTCGATTACCGCATGCTGCTCCAACACTTGGCCCACTGGAATAATCCGGATCGCTGGGTGCAGATGTTGTGGGCGCGCGATTTCTGGGGCCACAAGGCCGACCCGAATGCCGATTCCCGTCCTATCGAAACCGATGCCCAGGCACCCGAGGCCTCCTGAGAATGGGGCGTACTGAGTGTTCCCCACTCCGCGGGGATGACCCGATTCTCAAACTGCGCATACTGCAATAATTTGGGCGTTCCCCGCATTCGCGGGGGGTGGTCCCCACCTTCATCTCTCATCCAAGGAGCCGACATGCGATTTCTCGAACTACACATGCTGCAAAACTTCGGACCCTCCAACCTAAACCGCAACGACACCAACGCACCCAAAGACTGCACTTTCGGCGGCTTTCGCCGCGCCCGCATCTCCAGCCAGTGCATCAAGCGTTCGATCCGTAGACATCAAGCCTTCAAGGAGACGGTGTTGGAGGCGGGCGGCAACCTGGGCAGCCGCACCAAGCGAATCACCACCGCACTGATCGAGCGTCTGGCCGACCAAGGCCGTGATCGCCTGGAGGCAGAGCATGTGGCGGAAAACCTGCTGCGCAGCGTCAGCCTCGACTTCGACAAGAAGTCCGGCAACACCGACGAGGAGGGACCGGCTCTGCGAAAGACCCAGTACCTGCTCTTCCTAAGCGAGAGCGAAATCGAAGCCCTGGGGGAGTTGGCGGATCGCCATTGGGATGCCCTGATCGCCGTGGATGCCCCTGAGACCGAAGAGGCCGACAAGAGGAAGCGCAAGAAGGCCGCCGCCAAGGCCGTGCCGAAGGAAGTTCAACAGGCGGTGGGTGACGCCCTGCGCAAGCACCCGCGGCTGGCCGCCGACATCGCCCTCTTCGGTCGCATGGTGGCCGACGCCGCCGACATGAACATCGACGCCGCCTGCCAGGTAGCCCACGCCATCTCCACCAACGAGGTGAGCATGGAGATGGACTTCTACACTGCGGTGGATGATCTCAAGCCGGACGACGAAGCGGGTTCTGACATGCTCGGCATCGTCGAATTCAACAGCGCCTGTTACTACCGCTATGCACAGGTCAATCTCGGCATCCTCCAACGGAACCTGGGCAACGACGCAGAGCTTGTTAGGGCGGCGGTGCGCGGCTTCCTGCGCTCTGCGGTGCAGGCTATCCCCACCGGGATGCAGAACAGCATGGCCGCCCACAACCCGCCCTCCTATGTCCGGGTGCTGTTACGCTCCCAAGGGGCGCCCTGGTCCCTGGCCAACGCCTTCCTAAAGCCGGTGCGCGTGGATGCACGCAAGGAACGCGATCTGGTCGGTGAATCGGTGGACCGGCTCGAAAAATATCTGGACAAGCTCAAGGGTGCCTACGGCGACGAGGGCTTCGAACTGGACTGCGTTACCTCGCTTGAGGATACCGCCGCCCAGCCGATCCCACTTAAGGCCCTGATGGAACAGGTTGACAGCCGGCTGGCGGCCGCTCTTGGGGGAACACCGGCATGACCTCCACGCTACTGCTGCGATGTGTCGCTCCGATGCAATCCTGGGGCAGCCGGAGCCGGTTTCAGGAGCGCGACACTGAGCGGGAGCCCACCAAGAGCGGAATCCTTGGCCTGCTCTGCGCCGCCCTGGGGCGTGACCGGAGCGAGCCTCTGGACGACCTCAACGCCCTGCGCTTCGGCGTACGGGTGGATCGGGATGGCATCTTGGAGTACGACTACCAGACCGCCCTAGAGGTGGTGAAAGCCGACCTCTCCGGGGCCGAGACCCAAATCTCCACCCGATGGTATCTGGCCGATGCCGCCTTTCTGGTTGGGCTGGAGGGGAAACGCGACCTGATCAAACAACTTCATGCCGCGCTTAAGGACCCGGTCTGGCCGCTCTACCTGGGGCGCAAGTCCTTCGTGCCCGGCTGCCCGGTTTACCTGGCCGACGGGCTGGTTGAGTTGCCTTTGGTCGAAGCTCTGAGCAGCTATCAGCCCAGCATCGCCCCGTCCCATCGGCCCCACCCCACAGCCTCTAGGCGGGTGCGGCTGCTGGTGGAAGACGAGGGTGGAGAGGAACGCAAGCAGGACGTGGCGCTGAACTTTCGGCATACCAGCCGAGCCTTTCGCGTCCGTCAGGCACGCAATCACTGGATCGAGGCCCCCAGGCCCAGGGAGGACGCATGTATTTGAGCGACATCCAATTGCATTGCATGAAACGGGAGGCGGCCCGACTCATCGGCGACCCCTACAAGCTTCACGCCGCCCTGATGAGTGGATTTCCGGCGGACTCCGTCAACCCGGCGGATGAAAGGGTGCTCTTCCGCCAAGAGCCGCCGACGCCGGGCTCGCCCTGGGTACAGGTCATCGTTCAAAGTCAGATGGCCCCTGATTGGACGCCGCTGCTGGAACGCTATTCCGACGCCGCCCACGTCGGCACCAAGGAACTGGCTCTGGCCTTTCGGGCAGGGCAGCGATTGCGCTTTCGGTTACGCGCCAATCCCACCGTCACCCGCAACGGTAACCGGCTGGGATTGGTCGGAGAGCCCGACCAACGCGCCTGGATTGAGAGGCGTGCCGCAGGTTTCGGCTTCGCCTTGGAGCTTTATCAGGTGATCGATGAAGGGATGGTCGGCGGGTATAAGAAGGCCGCTGAAGGCGAGGAGGGTAGAGGTTGGCGGCGGATGAGCTTCCGAGCCGTGCGCTATCAGGGGCTTTTGAAGGTTACTGATGCGGCGTTGTTGCAGGATGCGGTGTCCAATGGCATCGGCCCCGCCAAGGGATTTGGGTGCGGGTTGCTGAGCCTGGCGAGGGGGTAAGTGGCCTGAGAGGAGAGGTTTAATACACACCTATACACTCCAGCATCGCGCTGAGGTACTCGATGATAGCCAAGCGGGCAAAATTGCCATAATCACTGACCCCGGCCGCCCGGTCTTCTTGGCGGTTCTCTTCGAGAATTCGATGGTGCAGCAGGATCTGTCCCCCCTGAATTGCTCGCCGACGCCCTGGCCCTGACTGGTGAATCCCCATGACCGATCACCTCCCCGATCTCTCCCCCATCCCCATCAAGGAGCGCCTCTCGCTACTTTTTGTCGAGCGCTGCCGGGTGGATGTGCGGGATAACGCCTTTGTCATGATCGACAAAGAGGGCGTGCGGACCCATGTGCCGGTGGGTGGTATCGCCTGCTTGATGCTGGAACCCGGGGTACGCCTTTCCCATCGCGCCGCCCACCTGGCTGCCATGACGGGCACCCTGCTGACCTGGGTGGGTGAGGGCGGGGTCCGGCTTTACTCCGCTGGCCAACCCGGCGGGGCGCGCTCGGACAAACTGCTCTACCAGGCCCAACTCGCCTTGTCGGAAAAGGGTCGGCTCGCGGTCGTGCGCGAGATGTATCGCCGCCGCTTCCAGGACGAGCCTCCCGCCAATCGCAGTGTCGATCAATTGCGCGGCATCGAAGGTGTGCGGGTCCGGAAGCTCTATGAACTCCTCGCCCGTCGTCACGGCGTGGCCTGGAAAGGCCGGCGCTACGATCCCGAGGAGTGGGATCAATCTGATTTGCCTAATAAATGCCTCTCCGCCGCCACCGCCTGTCTTTATGGCGTTACCGAGGCCGCCGTCCTCGCCGCCGGCTATGCCCCCGCCATTGGCTTCATTCACCATGGCAAGCCGCTGTCTTTCGTTTACGACATGGCCGATATCTATAAATTTGACACCGTGGTCCCCCTGGCCTTCCGCATTGCCGCCGCGTCCCCCGCCAATCCCGAACGGGCCGTACGCCTGGCCTGTCGCGATAGCTTTCGCGAGACCCGCTTGCTGTCACGGATCATCCCCGACATCGAGGAAATTCTTGCCGCCGGTGGCGAGAAGCCACCGGAACCACCCGCCGATGGCGTCGGACCGGCTATTCCCAACAAAACAGGACTTGGCGATGCTGGTCATCGTCCTTGAGAATGCCCCGCTCCGCCTGCGCGGGCGCCTGGCTATCTGGCTGCTGGAAATTCGTGCCGGCGTTTATGTGGGCAACTACTCGCCCAAGGTCCGGGATATGCTGTGGCAACAGGTCGAGGCCGGCATTGAGGAAGGGAACGCTATCATGGCCTGGCGGGCCAGCAACGAGGCGGGTTTCGATTTCTGCACGCTGGGCACCAATCGGCGCATCCCCCGCGAGGTGGATGGCGCCAAGCTGGTATCTTTTCTACCCTTGGAGCCCGATCCCGATGAAGAAGATAATCATGAGGGATTGGCATGACGACAGGGCTCTTTAACAATTGGTTGAAATAGGTGAATTGGAGCCTTTCTCGCTGGTGGTTTGGAGAGGGCTCTATTTTTTCTTCTCTTTCCGTTAGTTGAGAGAAGAGTGTTCCCCGCGCTCGCGGGGATGAACCGGTGGCATCTGGAATAACGGCAGGCATACTCGCGTGTTCCCCGCGCTCGCGGGGATGAACCGGGAACAGGGTCGTTGGTCTCGGCTATAACGGGGTGTTCCCCGCGCTCGCGGGGATGAACCGGCCAAATATTCGCCGTCGGTGTCCATGACCGCGTGTTCCCCGCGCTCGCGGGGATGAACCGGCGATTGCCGCGAAATCTTGCCGTTGCTAGGCGTGTTCCCCGCGCTCGCGGGGATGAACCGTGTCGCGGGTGTCCGCGCCCAATTGTTACCCGGTGTTCCCCGCGCTCGCGGGGATGAACCGGCAATGTCCCCGTGCTCACGATTTCAGGGAATGTGTTCCCCGCGCTCGCGGGGATGAACCGCTGACGGTGAATGGTTCGGTGTTTGGAACGCTGTGTTCCCCGCGCTCGCGGGGATGAACCGTCCTTCACCGTCTCCCTCCCCGACGGCACTGAGTGTTCCCCGCGCTCGCGGGGATGAACCGCTATTACCTGATCGAGCACCAATTAGCAGAGGGTGTTCCCCGCGCTCGCGGGGATGAACCGCGGTCGCTGTTGATCCGACCCTTGTTGCTCGCGTGTTCCCCGCGCTCGCGGGGATGAACCGCAGAACCTGGCCGAGGGCCGGTTGCGCGAGGCGTGTTCCCCGCGCTCGCGGGGATGAACCGGGCTGGCCCTGACCGCCGTCAACTCGCCCACTGTGTTCCCCGCGCTCGCGGGGATGAACCGCCGCCTCGGGTGGCCGCAATACCGTGCTGTACGTGTTCCCCGCGCTCGCGGGGATGAACCGTGCCCGATCCTCCCGAGGTGGCGCGGGCGAGGGTGTTCCCCGCGCTCGCGGGGATGAACCGCTGGTGCAGGTCGGGCCTGATCTCCTCGGCGAGTGTTCCCCGCGCTCGCGGGGATGAACCGCCGTAGACGCCGAGCGCCGGTCGATGCGCAACGTGTTCCCCGCGCTCGCGGGGATGAACCGCCCTTGTACAGCTTTTGGACCCTGGAAATCGAGTGTTCCCCGCGCTCGCGGGGATGAACCGCGGCCGTAAACAGAAGGCCTCGGGCTGCGTGAGTGTTCCCCGCGCTCGCGGGGATGAACCGATTGATCGCGTCATCTGGTGTTGCCCGGTCAGGTGTTCCCCGCGCTCGCGGGGATGAACCGGACCCATCGGCCCTTGTTTTGCCCCCTAGCCGGTGTTCCCCGCGCTCGCGGGGATGAACCGCCCGCCGCGATCACCCCC
>JADZBU010000068.1 GCA_020851955.1 Chromatiaceae bacterium
CCTCGAAAAAGATCCCCTGAAACTGAGTGAGGTCCAGGGTCATGGCAAGAGCCGCCCCAGGGTCGCGAGCAAGCGGTCCGGGTCGAAAGGCTTGACCATCCAGCCGGTGGCGCCGGCGGCCCGGCCGTCCTGGCGGTGGGCGGGGGAATCCTCGGTCGTCAGGGTCAGGATGGGGGTATGGCGGTAATCGGGGAGTTTCCGTAGGGCGTGGATCAGGCCGATCCCATCCAGCACGGGCATGTTGATGTCCGTGATCACCAGGGCGAAGTGCTCGGTCTGGGCCAAGGCCAGGGCGGCGGCCCCATCCTGGGCGCTGCTCACTTTGAAGCCGGCGGAACGCAGGGTCAGCGCCAGCATTTCACGCATGGTGCGGGAATCATCGACGGTGAGGATGTGATACATGGGTCAGGCGCACCTTGCGGTAAATACAGATGCGTTTATAGCCTTTCCGCAGCTTGTTCGCCAGCGGGCGACTCAAACAAGAGCAATTCTCATTTTGGCGACCGCCCGCTAAAGTCGCCTGACAAACGAGACGGAAACCCCTTCATTGCACGCACCCCTTGGCCCCTACTACGCCCTGACCCTGGACGGCATCACGCAGCAGATGCGTCGCACCTTCGAGACGTTCATTGAATCCAAGAAGGGCAAGAACAAGTCCTACACGATGGTCGACGCGGCGCTGAGCGCCTTCACGCAAAGCCCCTCGTTCCTGAAGTACCAGCGCAGCCTGGAGCAGTCGCAGGGCAACCCCGGGTTGATGCGGAAGATGCTGTGGCGGTCGGAGTAAAGCGCCACCGGCCGCCCGTACTGCTCCAGGTGCCGGCGCAGGACCCGCAGGTAGACCGACGTGGTCTCGCTGGGGGCGAATGCCAGTTGCACCTAGCGCCCGGTGGCGTCGTCAATGAACACGATCAGGGTGCAGCGCGGGCTGCGCCCCTCGCACCAGGCGTGGGGCGAGCCCTCGATCTGGATCAGCTCGCCGAAGCGCCCCCGCCGCTCGCGCGGCTGAAACGTCCGCGCACCCTGGCGCCGCTTGGGTTTCCAGAGCCCCAGCTCGACTTGCAGCTGGCGCACCGTCTCAATCGATACCTCAATCTGGTGTACCTCCAGGAGCTTCTCCTGGGCCAGGGTTGGGCCGAAGTCCGGGTAGCGTTCCACCAGCAGGGCGCGGATCGCCTCCCGCAACGGCTCCTTCAGCCGTCGGTTCGACGGCTGCCCCAAGCGCTGGGAGACCAGACCCGCGGCACCCTCGGCACGATAGGCCGCCACCAGGCGCTTCACCTGCCGCGTGGTGAGTCCCAACTGCCCCCCGGCATCCGTTTGCATCAGCCGCCGGTCTGTGACCGCCTCAATGACCTTCAGCCGGTGTCGTGCGCGCTGCGTCAACGCGATCGTCTCCTCTGGCATCGTCCCCTCCGTTGATCAAAAGGGGATATTTCTAAACTGCACCAAGGGGACATTACTACTTTGGGCTAACACACTGCCCGCGAGGCGCTTGCCACGCGCATCCCGCCGATGCTACTTTACTCCCCGCTCCAGCCGCCCGTGCGGTTGAACTTCCAAAGCTCTTCCCTTTATCCTTCCTTCTAGCCAACTTTAGGTGAACACGAACGTGAGCCAAACTGCTGAGAATCTTTCCGGGCAGGTTCTACCAATGTCGTCGATCGCGGCACTGATCTCAATGGACTACGAACTCCATGCAGCATTGGAGAAGGTCGCCAAGATCGATTTCTCCATGCTGAAGGTTAAGGTGTGCCGTGATGAAAACCTCACAATGGAAGAATGCGAAGAGATCGAAGATCTGTATCGCAAGTTTCTGGCGCTGAACATGCGCTATCCGGACCGCAAGATCTGCCCGACCGGTCCCATCGACATATTCTGGCATGCCCACATTCTCGACACCCGTGCCTATGCGAAGGATTGCGAAATCTTGTTCGGCCACATGCTCCACCACTTCCCCTATTTCGGGATGCGTGGTGCCCAGGACAAGCAGGACCTCGACAAGACCTTCGCCCGTTCGGTGGAACTCTTCATCCGCCACTACGGTATCGATCCCACCCGCGGCGACACCGAAGCCCGTTCCTGCAGCGTCCAGAACTGCCCCTGAGTCTTTCGGTCCATGACGGACCGCCCCTCCTTCTTTCCTACGGTTGGGGAAGACCAAGCCCAGGAGGTCGCGAACGCGACCTTCTGGGAGTCGTTACTCGCGATAGCGGAGGAGGATCGCGACGTTCGCAGTATCGAGTCCGTACTTGATGTCGGTTGTCATAACGGTGCGCTGCTGGGTCGTATAGCCAAACGGTGGAACCTGCGCCGTCTTTACGGAATCGAACCGATCACCTCGTTGCGACAAGCGGCTATTGAACGATTGTCTGAGCTGTCGCTGGAAACCCTGTGTATTCTCGACCCCGACCGCTGGAACGAGGTTGCCGACGGCTCGATTGATCTAGTCCTCAGCCAGGAGGTGCTCTACTTGGTGGAAGACGTCGCCGAGTTGTTCCGACAGATCGCTCGCGTCCTAGTGCCAACCGGCGTCGCCTACTTGACACTCGGATGTCACACCGAGAATCCGCTCTGGCCACGCTGGCGTGAGGTTCTCGTCGGCATGGGCTTTACGGTTTACGACCATGCCCCCATGGACATATTGCGTCATGCCGAGTCCGTCGGATTGTGGTCAGCCCTGCGCCCTTTGCGCCGCGACGGTTGGATCATCCATACCCCCTCCGCAGCTCGCTTTCCGGTGCCGGACGTGGCTGCATTGATGGACCACCATTACCGTCACAAACTTCTGTTCAGGCTGGAGAAATAGTGTGAACATGGTCATCGCCGAACCGGAGATTCGGATTCCCCCTCACACGGCCGCACACTTTACCGACGCGCTCGCCCCGTATGCCGGCGCCATCGAGGCACGGGCACCGGACGGATTGGACCTGCCGCTGTACCGGGACGCCGAGTGGATCGCACTGTTCGAGGAGGTCACGCGCCTCTACGCTCTGCACGACCATGTGGTGCTGCGCGGGCTACCGGCCCTCGTTGACGGGGCGATGCTGATCGCTGTCCTAGGTGCCATGGCCACCGTGTTCATCACATATGGAAGGGACCGGCGGATCGCACGGCTGTTCGCGATGAACCCATGGACCCAGGACCTTGCTCACACTGCCGCTGAAGGCTTTTTCCACTCAGACATGAATGCGTCGCCGAACCCACCCGCGCTGACCGGGATCCAGTGCATACGTCCCGACCCGGGAGCCCCGGAGTACGGTGTCAATAGGGTCGTCCGCGTGTGCGACATCCTCGCGGACCTGGAGAGGCGCGACGCGCTCCCCGTGGTTCATTGGTTGACACAGGCCGAGGTGCGCATGGCCAATGATCGCTCACCGCACGTTTGGAGCGGGCGCATCGTCGACAATGGCTGCATCCGCTTCCACCCCGAGACGATCCGCGCAGCAGCGCGACGAGACGGTACGCAAGCCCCCGAGGAGATGATGGCCGCCGTACAAGAAGCGGCTTTTCACGTATCGACCCCACTCCATCTGGGCGAGGGTGACCTTCTGCTCCTGTCCAACCATCGGACACTGCACTACCGCGGCGAGTGCTCCGTCGTGTTCCGGCGGTTTCCGACCGATTTCATCGCCAGGAGTATCTACGTGGCCCACGCGACCGATGAGTGACGACAATAACGAGCCCGTCGGCCCTTTTGAGATCATCGGGGCTACGGATAACAGTTTCAAAAGTGCCGAGCTCATGCCCTTCTCTGCTTCTGCCCTGCAAATCCGTACCACCCTCGCCAGCAACGGTTGGTGTTATCTCGCCAATTTCTCCCAAGGCGAGGGCGACGAGTCCCTCATCGCGTTGGCCCGTGCTCACGGCCATATCTATACTCCCCCGTACCTCTCTCCTGCTTGCCCGCTCATATCCACCCAAGCGGCCGCAGACGCCGATGACTCAGCCCCCTTCAACCAGCACAAGTCTATCGGCTGGCACAATGATTTTTCGTCACATGCAGAAAGGCCTGCTTTCAGCCTCGCATACCTGACCCAGGCGGACACATTCGGTGGTGCGTGGCGGGTGGCCTCAACGGACGGTGTTCTGCATGCCTTACAGGCGGCTCCCGATGGGGCATCTTTAGTGCGCATCCTCTCGGAGAGCGAATTTCCTTACAGCTTCACTCTGGAGGAAAAACCCATTTTCTTTCGCCCCTTGGAGCAACGCACCTCTGGACGGTTAGGCCTGCGCTTCTATGGACGTGCACTGCGTCATGGTGCCCAACGCGCCTATGGGAGCGTGCCTCCCTACATTGAAAGAGCCATTGCGGCGGTCGAGTTTGCAGCGGACCAAGTGGGCTACACTTTTCATGCTCCCTCTGGCGCGTTGCTCGTCGTCGACAACTGGCATGCGTTGCATGACCGGCTCGAGCAGAGCGTTAGCTCTGGAGTCCCCCCGCGTAGCTCTTTGCTCTGCTTTCTCTCCTCACTTCATAAGTCGGAATTCATTTGATGCGGTTTGGCTGAAATTAGAGAAATGTAATGCGAATATGAACATAGCGACAGCAAGCATCTCCGGGCAGGTTTTCCCGATGTCGACGAACGCGGCACTAATTGCAATGGGCATCGAACTCCATGCCGCATTGGAGCCCCGAAGTGACTCACGCGACCGATGACTGACGACACCACCGAACCCGTCGCCCCTATTGAGGTCATCGGGGCCACGGCCAACAATCTCAAAAACGTCGATTGCCTATTCCCGTTCCCAGGGCTATCGGCCATCATCGGTGTATCCGGATCCGGCAAGAGTTCACTGCTGCAAGAGACGCTCGCCGCCGAAGCCAGCCGGCGCAACACACTCTTCCTCGGCCATACGCTCCACGCAGTGCCCACTGCCACGACCGTGGACGCCTTCGTCGGCCGTTTGCCGCCTGCCGTGCACGTGGGCCAGCGTCCGTTTCGGGCCTCGGCCCGCACCACCGTCGGCACAGCGAGCGGCATCCTGGGCGAGCTTCGCCATCTCTTTCTGACGGATGGGGCAACGTTCACCGCCGACGGAGCGCCGGTGTCGCCGCCGTCACCGGAGACGTACGCCGACTGGCTCAGCCGCCACTACCGCGGCACCGCCATCGTGTGGGCCGTTCCCTTGCGCTGGCAGTCGTCGGACGGAACCGCTGCGGCGGCGCGCCTGCATGCAGCCGGCATCGAGACGGCCGTGTTGCGCAGTGAAACCGACAGCGCCGCCGTTCACGAACGGGGACGGACAGTCAGCCTGAACCGCTGGAAGCCGCTCAATCCCTCGGTCCGTCATGCCTTGGAGGCGGAGGTCGGCCGTGTCTGGGTCGACGCACCAAGCTACCAGCCATCGCTCGCAGCCCTTCTCCATAAGGCGTGGCAGATCGCCGGGCCGGACGTGATTGTGGAACTGCCGGACGCACCAGCCGACTTGGCCGCCGGGGCAATGGGACATCTGCTCGACGGCCGGCGCGACTGGGTAGAGCCCGAGCAGCCCGAACTGTTCCGTGCACCGGACCGCCATCTGCTCTCTTTCAACGCGCCGGAACATCTGGATAGCGGCGCCTGCCGCCACTGCCGCGGCGTGGGCCGCAGCGTCGATATCCTCGAAGAGGTATTGGTCGCCGATCCGAGTCGCAGCGTACGCGACGGGGCGCTCTCCCTGTGGACGGAAAAGGCCTACAAGCACGTTAACATCTACCACGAGACGCTCGAGGCCCTCGCCGGACGGGACGGCTTTTCGCCGGATACGCCGTGGTCGGCGCTTCCGCAGGAAGCGCGCCGGCTTTTGCTGGACGGGACCGGTAGTGAACTCATCCAAGGCATCGATCCCGCAAGCGGTCGCAAGCAGGGGGCTCCCCGCCGGTTTGAAGGCTTCAGAGCCGCCATCCTCCGGCGCTGGGAGTCGTCGCCGACTGCGGCGCAGCGGCTGGGTCACTTGGTGAGGGAACAAGCCTGCCCCGCCTGCGCTGGCACACGCTGGTCGCGCGAGGCACGCGCGTTGCGCGCGGCGGGCCACGGGCTGGCGGAATGGCTGGCACTACCCATGGCGGAGTTGGAGCAGGCATGCGCCGAAGCGGTGGCGGCGAACACGGCCTCATCAGGCGCGGCGACCACGCTCAAACGGCTTGGGGAAAAGGCATCCATCTACCGTCGACTGGGGCTCGGCCATATCGCCAGCGACCGGGGCATGCAGACCATCAGCGATGGCGAGGCGCGGCGGCTCCAAATCGGCTCGGTCCTTGCCCTGCCAGCGGGACGACTGTTGCTTCTTCTGGACGAACCCGCCCGCGGGCTGCACGAGAGCGACCTCGAAGACATGGTCGGCGTGCTGGACACGCTAGCCCGTCGGCATGCCGTTGTCGTCAACGAGCATCGCACCGGTCTGGTCCGCGCTGCGCAGCATGTCGTCGAACTGGGACCAGGTGCGGGTCCTCACGGCGGCGAGATTATCGAGAACAGAACGCCGAACACGAACGGCGTTCGGATTGCAACCCGCCAGGATACTGGCCACTTCGAGGAGTGGCTGGCCCTGGAAGGTGCCACCCTACGTACGGTGCGTAGCCAGGATCTACGCCTACCCATCGGCGGTGTCACCGCTTTCGTCGGCGTATCCGGCTCTGGGAAGTCCAGTATCGTGAACGGGGTTCTAGTACCAGCCCTCGCCGATTCCGGCGTCACCTGCGGGGGCGAGACGGCCGGTGACGGTGACCTTGGAAGTTGGAAGCGGATAGGCGGTGTGGAACAGATCGACCGAGTGCACGTGTTGCGCCAGCGCGTCCCGCCGCGAAACCGTCTTAGCCTGGTAGCGACCATGACCGACGCGTTCCACCACCTGGCCGCGGCTTGGGCGGCATCTCCGGATGCCCGCGCGTTGCGACTCGACCCCAAAGACTTTCGTTTGGGCTCTGGCGGCGGCCGTTGCCAGACCTGTCTTGGCACTGGAGAAGTACTTCAGGACGACGTGGGGATCGCCTGTCCCGCCTGCGGCGGCCGACGCTATGGCCCGGAGGCGCTGACACCGCGCGTAGCAGGCCTCGATATCGCCACGACCATGGAACAGCCAGTCGCAGAACTACAGGAGCACTGGCTTGGCAGCGGTGATGCCCTCTACCCACGCGTACTGCTCCCCCTGTTCGAGGCCATGGTCGAACTGGGCGTGGGCCATGTGGCGCTCGGACGCAAGCTCGACAGCCTGAGCGGCGGCGAGGTTCAGAGGCTACGTATCGCAAGGGTGATCGCCGACGGCCGCGATGCCCAGCGCCACCTGTTCGTACTCGACGAACCCGCAGCCGGGTTGCACCGCCACGATACTGAGCGCCTGCTGACAGCGTTGCGCCGCATGACCAGCGGCGGCCGCAATACGGTGATTGTGGTCGAACACAACCTGCATCTCATTGCCCAAGCCGACTGGTTGATCGAACTCGGGCCGGGGGCTGGCAGCGCGGGCGGACGGGTCATTGCCCAGGACACGCCCGCCGAACTGGCCGCAGGCGCTACGCCCACCGGTCGGGCACTGGCGGACTCGATGCACGGTCGTTGCCTAGCCGTTCGCAAAGGCCAGGCCGCCGGGGTTACTGACTTGGTCTCGCCCACTCCATCGGCACTGACCTTGCTGACCCGCATCGAGCAAGGCAGCGACGAGATGGACCACGCCTCACCGGCGCCCGACCCCGTCGAGCGCCTGCTCGTCCGAGAGCGGAAGGTGTGGGAGATCGGCGACCTCCACCTAGAACTGGCCAAGATAGCCATCGGTGATTTCCGCGACCGAACCAAGAACCAACGAAGGCAATTCATCGAATGTTGGCAAGTTAACCCCGTAGCAAGACTGGTTATCGCGCCGCTTATCCACGAAATGAGAATATGGGGCCTGCACCTGCCACGAAGCCAAGTCCAGCACTCCCTCTCACGCATCGCCAAGCTCCGGTTCGCCCCGCTGCCTGACAGCGTTCAGGACAACCCCGAGCGAGTCCGGCTCGCTCCCGGAACCCTGCTCGGTGCTGTGCAAGCCGATGGTAAACCGTTGCAGACGATGCTGGAACTCGCCTTGGCTACGGGCGGCGGGTACGTCGAGTTACGCTCCGCGCGCGGCGAGGTGCTCGCCCGTCTCAACAACACGCCGATAGAGCTGGAACTTGGGCTCATCGCGCCCCTACGGCTGGAGCCGGCACATCTGTCGCGCTTCAGCGTAGCCGGCAGGTGCACCGCCTGCGACGGACGCGGTTCAACCCGCGTTGTCGCCCAGGATTTGCTCTTGAAACCGGGTGAAATCCGCTCGGCCGCGAGCACGGAAGGGCTGCTGACCGCCGAGGCGGCAGCACTGCTCAAGGGGTTTTGGCGAACCGATGCCGCGCCATTCTTCCGCCGCCTGGAACAGGAAGGGCTGGCGCCGGACGACCTGCGGGAGACCCTGCTCGGCGGATATTGGAAGCGCCCCGGCGCTGGTACCTTCCTGAAAAAGCCGCAGGCTGATCCCGACGAAGTGGCCTCCTGGCTACGCTGGGACGGTCTATACCGCGTCGTCTGGAGCGAATCGCCGAGGAGCCGGCATGGCAACTGGGCGAAGGCCGTACGCGATTCGGCTAGAGACCAACCGTGCCCGGCGTGCGCCGGTTCCGGCCACCGCGACGTTATCCGGCTGATCGGCGTGGCCGGCCGCTCGCTGGCCGATTGGCTGGGCGGCGCAACGGTCGAAGAACTTGCGGACGCCCTATGCGCCGACCGGACCGTCGGCGATCAGCGGCGTTCGCGCACAGTCGAGCGGATCCTCGCCTGCTTGGCCCCTCTGGTCCGGGAAGCCCCCAGTATGCAGCTCGATCAGCGGGTGGACCCCACCGAACCGGTCCTCAGGCGGTTCGCCGACACCGTTCTGAACACCTTCATGTACGCCGACCACGCGAGGTAACAGGCCCATGCGCTTCCGGCTCTTCGAGGAGTATGCCCACAGCTACGACCTGCACACCCCGGCACACCACTACCGCCACGACCACGCTTTCGTCCTGGACCGGCTGACGAGCGCGGGCAACGGGGCGCGCCGGATCCTGGACGTCGGCTGCGGGACTGGCGTATTCCTGGCCAAGGCCCAGGCCGCAGGGTTCGACGCGTACGGCATTGAACCCGCTGGCGGCATGGTGGCACAAGCGGCTGCCAAGGTGGGGGCGGAGCGGGTGCGTCAGGCCGCCATGGAGGAAATCGACGCGGTCGAGCGCTTTGATGGCATCTGCGCCCTATCTTGGGTCATCAACTACGCCGCCGATCCCGATTCCGTGCTCGACATACTCGCGCGGATGCACAAGGCGCTGGAGCCCGGGGGCCGACTGATCCTCCAGTGCGCACATGCGCCCAACATGGTCGGCAAGTTATTTGAGGACCGGGAACCGGGAGCAGACGGCCAACCTGACGATGTCGTTTTCCTCTTCCAGTTCGCCGCAACCGGACCGGACCGGGCGTTAGCCCGCTACGTATTCGCGAGTAAATCCATGGCGGAGCTGGTGTGGGAGGAACACCCCTTGTCGGTGGCCGATGCACGCCTGGTGGCTTCTCTGGCGCGACAGGCCGGGTTCAAAGGGGTGACGGTCTTCGACTCCTGGCGCGGCGACCCGCTGGGTTCCGGGATCAGCGCATGGGTAGTCGCTGAGCGGGGGATCCGATGATCGCGGCCTCTTTTGAGACCATCCTCACGCCCGAACCCCACCGGTTCTGGCTGGATCAAGGTTGCCTTGTGTTGCGGGATCTCATTTACCTCTCATTTACCCAAAATGTCAGCCTGCGTACTGCGGTACGCGATAGCGGTTCCGCCATCAACAGATTTTGTGTGACGGCTGATCGCCCTCGGGCATCCCGCCGAGGTATGCGCTAAACACGGATAGAGTAGAGGGTAGGTGCGGATAAGGGGCCACAGCCAAATAGTTCGATCTGTCGGGTGGCTGCATATGTCCCTTAGCAGTGAAAAGAGCCATGCTCGGCGACTACTCCTGGCCGGTCAGCGACCGCCGACTGGATACTTCAAGTGGACCCCGCTTCCCGCTGGGTTCCCCCTGTGCGCTGTGCCCCGGGTTCCTTCCCCTCCGTCGGGGAAAGCGCGAGCCTGCACCGCTCGAGACGTCCGTCAGCTCCGCTGTTGCGTGTTGACCGAGCATGCCGCCCTCGCTAGCCTCCTCTGGGGGCTTTACCTGAGATCCCGGGGCGGCTTGGATATCCTATCCGTCGCGCAGCATCACCGTCTCGATGGGGCGTTTACCTTCGCGGGTACTCCATTCGCCGAGATAGCGATAGCCGCGCCAATCCGTTGGCGACCAATGAGACGACGCGGCTTTGCGTTCGGCGCCCGGAGCGGGGTTGCTTAGGAATCAGATCTTGCCTTGTTAGCTTCCGCCTCGAGCACGCGAAGCGCACGCTGCAGGACATCCTTGATCTCTTCGACCCACGCTTGAGCCAAGCGATCACTGATGGACTGCGGAATAGGAACCTGCGTCCGTAGGAGTTCGTGTACCCGTTGCTTGCGCACGTCCGTGCTTCCTGAACGCCTTGGCTCGTACGCATCCTGCCAGCGAACCTGTGGCTGCTTCCATAACCGCGCCTTGCTCATTTCGGTAAGCTCGTCATTCACGATCTGCTTGAGTCGATCAATGATCGCCGCCTTCTCGTCGTCCGTCATCTTCTTGTGCTCAGGTAGCCAGTCAAGCGGAACTTCCAGAAACCGTGACAAGACGTTCCGGGTCAGGCTAATAAGGGTATCGATCGGTCTCAGCCAGTAGCCGTCGAACCACCCCTCCGCATACCGCCTCGACATAGCCTTGATGCTCTGCCATGGCGCGGCAGTGATGCCTTCGATACGCTTTTTCCCGAGTCGCGCCTCCCAGACCTCCTGAAACGCGACGCTCGCCTCGCGGACCGCGAGCCCTAGGCTCTCGAAACTGTATTGCGGAACGCCAGGCTGCAATAGCTGTGGGTTCGCCCGCAACACCAGATGCTCAGTCAGGTGGCGCAGGTCATGGCCGATGGATTCCTCAAACCCCGCTCTATCTTCATCGTCCCAGCCCTCCGGATACTTCTTGGCATCAAGGTAGCCGAGGTAGAACGTGCTGTTTCCAAGGTGCGCTGCCATCTGCCGTGCGGCCTCGCGGCTCACATTCTGGCTCACTTCGTTTGCGACCAGGCTACGAAGGCCGCTGAAGGCCTTCTCCTTGCGATCTTCGTCGGTGGGTATGTCATCGCCCACGACGAGGTCCATGTGGGACAGCACCACGGTCAGGCTCCCGGTATATCCAGCCCCGGCAATGGCCTCCATGACTTTCCGGGCGGATTGGCTCTTCAGCGAGTCCTTTCCCGACTCGACGAACAGGATATTCTGGACCTGACCGAAGATCGACGTGATCTCGCTTGACAACTCCGTTGTCGGCTTCTCATGATCCAGCCCCTGTGTGTCCACGAACACATGGTCATACTCCTCCCCCTCAGCAAGCCAGTCCGGGCGAAACGGGCCAGCGACGCGGATGCCTGTGACCAGTGGGGTAAGAAGTGCGCCCCATTCCTCCCTGTTATTTGCGCAGAACCACCGGACGGCTTTCAAGAAGGCACCGTGTTCCGATGCTTGCGCGGAGTAGGTCCATGCCTCTGGCCAGCCTGTGGAGGACTTGCTGAACGTGCCATCCGGTAGTCGGGCGAACCTCTCTTCTATCGCCTCCATGATTTCGTTCACGGCATCCTGAAACTGCTCTGAGCCCTCGCCCTCTCGCTGCATTTCATCCAGCGCGTAATTGCGCTCTTCGTCCTTGAGGTCCTTCAGTTTTCCGAGGATCGCCTCAACCTCGCTCCGCGCATTGGCCGCGATCGATCGAACCGATGCGAGGACATCTTTGAGGAATGGCGAGTTCTCGGCGGCCCCGCTCACTGGGCCTCTCTTTGGGGCCCCTCCGAACGACGAGCTTCCAGCAGCTTTAGGGTTCGCTGGCGTCCAGCCGCCCAAGACGTACTTGAGGCGAAAGCGCTGGTCGGTATCGTCAAGCAAGTCCTTCATCACGATCTCGTCGGAGCCCGATTCGATCGCCTTGAGGACTGCGTTGGATAGCGATTCGATGACTTCCTGCTGCACCTGATGGCGGCTCAGAAACGTAACTGCCGCGGAATAGTCCGCGCGACCAGTCACGATTTCGATTTCGCAGGTCGTGGTGCGGTTGGTCGAGGTCGCAGGAAAGCGATCCCGCACCGGATCGGTGCCGATAAGCCGCCTCAGCAAGGTGGTCTTCCCGACGCCGGAGTTGCCGAGGATCAGAGTCCGCACCGCATGCCCCGCGCCCATGGCGGGGAGAGGAAGCAATCGTTCGCGCAAAGCCCGGTGGCTGGTGGCGGACGGGTCCAGGTCACCGTAGAAGATCTCAACGATAGCCGGTTCGAATCCGTCCCTGAGTGCATCGGTGCGACTTCCCACCGAGTGCAGATCGTGCCTGGCAAGCAGTGCGTTCATCCGTGATTCCAGGTGCTTTGCGGTGGTCTCGTCGTCAGTGCCTAGGCCCTTGAAGACCTTCTTTCCCGGTTTGCTGCCATCCATCTTGAGCGGGTGGCGGAACGTGATCACGTACCCCTTGCGTCCGGGGTTGCGTTTGGCGGTGGCGGTGTAGGTCTGGGGCATGGTGTCCTCCGGTAAAATCTGGAGGCGCGATATTCCCAGGTATTCCAAAGCGCGTCAATAGTCTTTTGGAATATCCTGGAATACCTGAGCGCAATGCTGGACCTCAAGCGGGTTTGGACCGTGGCTGGCGGGAGTAACTCCTCCTGCTCCTTCTGTCCCTCGTGAAAGGCCCGGCGCATGGCCGAGACCGCCATGCACCTGGACGATCAGGTCTTCCCACCCCTGCCGGTCCGCCAATGGGTGTTGTCCGTACCCAAGCGCCTGCGCTTCTTCCTGGAACTTGATCCCGGGGCCGTGACTGCGGTGCTGCACATTTTCCGGCAGGTGGTCGAGGCGCATCATGGCTCAGAGGTAGTGCGCTGGGGAGGGGGCTGCTTGGCGACGACAAATACCGGCTCATGCATCGGAAACTGCACCCGCGAAAGCCCCTGTTCAACGACATCCGAACCTTAACCAATTACTTGTGCTTCGAACCATGGGAGGCGCTGATGGATTTCATGCTAACGAGCTTCGCGCCGGTTCCAACCCAGTCGGAAACAGGGTGATGCGGCCATAATGAGAATTGTTGATAACACAATGTCGGGGCCCCCCGGCGGAGGGGTGGCGGTCCCTTGGCGTGGACGCGAAGAGGTGCCTGGACGCGCGCGGCGGCTATTTTTTCAGCCTTGACATAGGTCAATTTTAGCCGGGGCCTTCAAGGTTAGCCTGCCACTCAAACCAAGCGGACACCTTGCAGATCCGTCGCAGGCCATGACCACCACCAATGCCTTGAGACCAGCCCGCCCCCCGGGTCATCCTGTTTGGGGCGCTTCCGCGTGTCTGGCGCCTGGGAGCGGGGAAATCGCCGCCCACCAGGGTGGCGGTCTTGCCGTGCGACCAGCGGTCCCGGTTTGGCGGGGGCGGGAGACGGCATGACTGACTACCACGTCTGTGGCGTCTTGCTCATGTGCCGTCCCGAGCAGGCCCCGGCGGTCGAGCAGGCCCTCCGTGGGCTGGCGGGCGTGGAGTTGCACGCCAGCGTGGGCGGGCGGCTGGTCGTCACCCTCGAGGGCCCCTCGTATGGCTATTGCGCCGACCTCATGGCCCGGTTGGCGACCCTCGCGGGGGTCTCCGCGTCTTCTCTCATTTACCACCAAGTCGATAACGAGTCCCCCCAGGAGGAGGTCGTAGCATGAACCAGACCCGTCGGGCATTTATCAAGACCAATGCCATTGCCGCCACCGCCGCCGCCGCGGGTTTAGCGCTGCCGGGCATCCCCGCGACCGCCGCCGAGGAGGACCTCGGTATTCGTTGGGATAAGGCCCCCTGCCGCTTCTGCGGCACCGGTTGTTCGGTGCTGGTCGGGACCAAGGACGGCCGCGTGGTCGCCACTCAGGGTGATCCGGACGCGCCGGTCAATCGGGGTCTGAACTGCATCAAGGGCTACTTCCTGTCCAAGATCATGTATGGCGAGGACCGCCTGACCCAGCCGCTGCTGCGCAAGAAGAATGGCCAGTACGACAAGGAGGGTGATTTCGAGCCCGTCTCCTGGGACGAGGCCTTCGACCTCATGGCCGTCAAATGGAAGGCGGCAATCAAGCAGAGCCTGGCGGAGAACCAGGGCAAGCCGCCGGAGGAGATCACCTCGCGGGTGGGGATGTTTGGTTCGGGTCAGTGGACGGTTTACGAGGGCTATGCCGCCTCCAAGCTCTACAAGGCGGGCTTCCGCTCCAATAACATCGACCCGAATGCGCGCCATTGCATGGCCACCGCCGTGGTCGGTTTCATGCGCGCCTTCGGCGCCGACGAGCCCATGGGCTGCTACGACGATCTCGAGCACGCCGACGCCTTCGTCCTGTGGGGGGCGAACATGGCCGAGAACCACCCCGTCCTCTGGTCGCGCCTGACCGACACGCGGCTGACCCGGCCGGGCTGCGAGGTCCATGTGCTGTCCACCTTCGAGCATCGCAGCTTCGAGCTGGCCGATCATGGCGTCATCTTCAAGCCCCAGACCGACCTGGCGATTCTCAACTACATCGCCAACTATCTGGTCACCAACGACAAGGTGAACTGGGACTTCGTCAATGCCCATGTGAACTTCAACAGCACCCCGACCGACATCGGCTATGGCCTGCGCCCGGATCATCCCCTGGAAAAGGCGGCCAAGAATGCCGGCAAGGGCAATCTGACCAAGATCAGTTTCGAGGACTACAAGAAGTCCCTCGAACCCTACACGGCCGAATACGTCTCCGACTTGTCCGGGGTGCCGGTGGCGAGCCTGGAGCGGCTCGCCAAGCTCTACGCCGATCCCAACAAGAAGATCACCTCCTACTGGACCATGGGCTTCAACCAGCATGTGCGCGGCGTCTGGGTCAATGGCCTCATGTACAACGTGCATCTGCTGACCGGCAAGATCTCCGAGCCGGGCAATAGCCCCTTCTCGCTGACCGGCCAACCCTCGGCCTGTGGTACCGCGCGCGAGGTCGGCACCTTCGCCCATCGCCTGCCCGCCGACATGGTGGTGGAGAAGAAGGAGCACCGGGATTTCGCCGAGAAGGTCTGGAAGCTGCCCGAGGGCACCCTGCCGGGCAAGATCGGTTATCACGCCGTCTTGCAGAGCCGCATGCTGAAGGACGGCAAGCTGAACTGTTACTGGACCAGCACGACCAACAACATGCAGGCCGGTCCCAACATCAATGAGGAGATGTACCCCGGCTGGCGCAACCCGGCCAACTTCGTGGTGGTCTCGGAGGCCTACCCGACCGTCTCGGCCATGGCCGCCGACCTCATCCTGCCGGTGGCCATGTGGACCGAAAAGGAGGGGGCCTTTGGCAACGCCGAGCGGCGCACCCAGGTGTGGCGCCAGCAGGTCAAGGCCCCGGGCGAGGGGCGCTCCGACCTCTGGCAGTATGTCGAATTCTCCAAGCGCTTCAAGACGGACGAGGTCTGGCCCGAGGAGTTGCTGGCGAAAAACCCCGAATATCGCGGTAAGACCCTCTACGAGGTGCTTTACGCCAATGGCGCCGTCAACAAGTTCGCCAAGCAGCCCGTGACCGATGACCGGGGCAACGTCTATCCCAATGACGAGATGGACGCCTTCGGCTTCTACCTGCAAAAGGGCCTGTTCGAGGAATATCGGATCTTCGGGCTGGAGGGGCCCAAGAAGGGCCATGACCTGGCCGCCTTCGACCAGTATCACCAGGCGCGCGGCCTGCGCTGGCCGGTGGTGGATGGCAAGGAGACCCTGTGGCGCTATCGCGAGGGCTACGATCCCTTTGTCCCCAAGGGCGCCAAGGTCGCCTTCTACGGCAACCCGGATGGCCGGGCCAACATCATCACCGCCCCCTACGAGCCGCCCGCGGAGGCCCCGGACCAGGAGTTTGACATGTGGATGACCACCGGTCGGGTGCTGGAGCACTGGCACTCCGGCTCCATGACCCGGCGCGTCCCCGAACTCTACCGGGCCGTGCCGGATGCCCAGGTGTTCATGCACCCCAAGGATGCGGAGCGGCTCGGGCTCAAGCGCGGGGACGCGGCCAAGATCGTCAGCCGCCGCGGCGAGATCATCTGCCGGGTGGAGACCAAGGGCCGCAACAAGATGCCCGAGGGCATGGTCTTCGTGCCCTTCTTCGATGCCAGCCGCCTGGTCAACAAGCTGGTGCTGGATGCCACCGATCCCCTCTCGAAGGAAACGGACTTCAAGAAGGTGGCCGTCAAGGTCATGCCGGCCTGAGATGGGCGGCATCCGACGGGCGGTCGCGGCTTGGGAAGGGGAGACGAGGGGCCATGCCTGGCAATGAGAAGGGCGCCAAGGGGTTCGACGCGGGGCGGCGGCGGTGGCTGACGGATACCCTGCGGACGGCGGCGGGCGTCGGTTTGGTGGCGGTCACCCTGGGCGTCTATCAACGCCAGTCCCGCGCCTTGCCCGCGACCGCCATCCGGCCACCGGGGGCCGCGGACGACGAGGCCCGGTTTCAGGGCGCCTGCATCCGCTGCGGTCTGTGTGTACGCGACTGTCCCTATGACACCCTGAAACTGGCCCGGCTGGGGGACGAGGTGGCCCTGGGCACGCCCTACTTCGAGGCCCGGGCTATCCCCTGCGAGATGTGCGATGACCTCCCCTGC
>JADZBU010000069.1 GCA_020851955.1 Chromatiaceae bacterium
ATCGTCTTCATTCGGCATTAAAGTCTCTCCAGCATCGTGTGGAACGTGTGATCTCGTTCTTCCATCTTCCAGAAACTCGATATGCGGCACAATAATAATGTCTGGATATCTTATTGAATGGCTATAGCGCGGCCAGCCCCATCCGGCCATCACCCGCCGCACCTGGGGATCGAGAAAGGGCTGGTTGTCCCGGGTCACCCGCCAGACACGCTGATGGCGCCAGTTTGACAACTCGCCCGCGGGGACATCGCGTAGATCGGTGTAGCCCTTGGCCCGCAGGTCCGCCACCACCTGGCCGCCGCGCGGCAGGGTCTCCAGCGGGAAGTGGTCGGCATCCGCGATTTCCGGCTGGCAATGCGGCAGAAAGGGACAGGCGTAGGGCCGCCGACATTGGGCGCCGGGTGGCGTGAGGGGATCATCCCCCGCCAACAGGGCCTTGGCGGCGATGACCAAGGCCCGCACCTCCGGCTCCCGGGCCTGGACCGCGGCGGAGACATCGGCATGGCAAAAGAGACCCCGGTACTCGCCGTCGCCAGGATAGACAAAGGTGGTGTCGATATGGGCCACCTCGACGCGCGACAGGACCAGGCCCGTCTGGGTTGCGACCCAGGCCTGCACCGCCGCGTCGATAAGATGGTATTCCTTCACCCCAGCCGCTGATTTGACCTCGACCAGCCGCCAGGCATCCCCATCCGGCAGCAGCAGATCGACCCGGATCAGGACACCTTCGGCCTGGAAGGTCGCCTCGAACAGGGGCCGGCGTTCCTCCGCCAGCCGCCGCTGCGTGTCTCGCAAGGCCTGGCCAAGATTCTCACCCGCGATCAAGACACCGTCGGGATAAAGCCCCCGCGCCACTTCACCGACCAGAATCCCCGTCGCCATCCGGGCCGCGCCGATTTCCGACTGCCATTCGGGGAGGTTGACGTCAAGCCACAGCCGGCGCGGACACTGGCGATAGGCGAGGAGACGGCTTTTCGAGAGGCCATGTTGTTTCATGCGATCCGATCCTCATCGGGGTTCCTCAACGTGATCTGGGCCGATTTTTTAAGTATCCCCATGTCAGCAAACTCCCGATCCGTCCACTGATCGACAACAGGGGCTCCGTGTGGGAGCGCGCATCCGACGCGTCATGATGTGTCGCAATTGCGGATGATACTGGTCCTCAATCCCCGGCGTGCAACAGCTCCCCGGAAGCTTAGCCCCTTTATCGGCAAAGCTGGGGCGCCGCAAAATTTGACCAAACCCTGGCGAGGTCCAGAAAACCGAGGAGAGGAATGACGATGAAATTTGTTGACTATGCGGCATCAAGAATCTTAAAAACGCTCCTGTCGGTATTTTTTCAGCGGACTACTTTGATGGGACCCCAATTCAGCTATAACCAGTTTGTCCGGAATGCCTGTTTCTTCGCCCATCATCTCGATGAAAATAAGACGGAAAATGATGAGCTAAATGAAATCGCGGTACAGGTGGCGGAAGGGCTCCTGTTGGGTTTTTATCAAAATCAACCTGGCAACAAAAACTGGAGTGCCATGGTCCATACCAGCAAAATCAAACGATTTGTCCGGGACTCCTATCGCATTGCGGAACTCATGCTGCAATTCTCTCGGAATCAGGAGGTTCAACCGGAAAAATAGCCATCAATACCGATCGAAGTGGATTTTCCCAGGATCACCTACGAGGGGCTTGTGAAAAAAGAAGATGGGGCCGCCATGGCCTGATCGGGCGGCCCTGGAAAAACTGGTCTTATTCAGAAACGAAGTTGAAATTGACGAAAGAAAAGTGATCCTGCCGGGACAGGGTCATGGCGGCATCCGGCTTCACCATGGGCGAACTGGCCGCCAGGGACTTTAGCGCTTCATCCGTCAATGACATCACCGCCGCCGTCGGGAAGATGAATGACTCGGCCGTGATGCCACCCCAAGACCATTTCTGGTATAGCACTTCATAGTCATCGAGATTGGCCTCGACCTGCATCAGGATGCGGGTATCGGGTTCGACCGGTACCTTGTCAAATTGGCTGCTCATTGATCGTCCTGAATATTCTGGTTGTTTGATAGGTAAAACCCGCTATAAGCGCACCGTGATCGCGCTCCCGTATCCGATGCTGTAGTTCATCGCCCAATTTGTTCCTCCCACGCTCGGTTATTATCGTCCGGCACATGAGCAACCGCCCAGGCACCAAAATTGAAGGAGGTGCCATTGAATATCTGGATACTGGCGGGGTAGAGATAGGCAGTCACGGCGTCGTAAAAGTTATTTTGATTAGCGAATTGCCGCCAGTCGCGGTAACCAGGCGCGCGGTGATCGAACATGTCTTGGACGACGATGCGCCGCAAGGTTGGATGCATGAGGCCATAAAAGGAGTTCCACCGATCCTGCGACTTCAGCCACTGCCATTCCCAGGCAACCGCGAGCGCCTCCTCGTGCCAACGGTCGAACGACCCGCCGAACAAGCGTCGGCAGAAATCGCAGACGTAATGAAATCGCTCATGCTGGTAAATAGAGTAAACAAGGAGTTGCAGGATACGCTCGCTATCCTTTAGGGTGATAAAGGGATACCACCGTTGTCCATTGCGCATGAGGCTCTTCCAATACGCCTCAATATTGTTGCGATGGAGGGTGATAAGTCCGGGACTGGACATCCAGCGGTAGGAGCCAAGAAGGGTGATGGTTTCCGGAAATTGGGGGAAATCTTCACTACTGTCGGGCTCACGGTCACGGAAGACCTCGATGTTGGTGGCGTCATCGAATAGACCCGTGGGAAGAAGGCTCTCCTCAGGGACCTCGTCTTCGTAAAAGGCAACAACTTGACTAGGAGGGATGGTTGCGGCGAGGATTTGTTTGACAAGGGTATCAGCGATGGACATGTTCCTGGTCTGCGGTTATTTTTTCAGGTTATAAATATCGGCCTAGGGGATTTTCATCCCCTTACCCAATTAGGATGGCAGATGTTAACTGCCATAGGTTACTGCAAATCGCTGATCTTTAATTGATCATACCATTCGCGGTACAGAGCGACAAATCGCAGCACAATGGCTATAATCAAAGCTTTGCGATAATCATGATACTGTACCAAGGCCAAATACCGACGATCCGCTACGTTGCTGCCGCCCACTGCCATCGGCACGCTTTTCTGCCAGAGTGGCCAGTCGAGTGTTTCATCCACGAAGGACGCCTTTCTTTCCTCGCGTTCATTGTTCATGGAGTAGCGCCCCTCTTCTGGACTTACCTGGGTGAGCTTCAATGTCGGACTGATATCGCTATCCGCACGGTTAGCCTCCAGCGGCCAGGCACGCAGGTTCCCTACGGAGACGCACCAGTCCTTGATCAGTGTAGGGATGCCTTTTAGCGACCAACCAGATTCCCCACGCCACAGCTTCTGGGGCAAGATGTGGTCATAATCCCAGGGCCGATTCTTGTCTTCCATGTATTCCGGTTGTGATGGATCGAAACCCGGATACCATTTCCGAAGCCAATCGCGTTGTGCATAGAGTAAGATCGGACGTAAGTCCCACAAGGTATCAAGAAAGTGACGGGATGCCTGATTTATTGATTGGGGTAAATCAGGCCATTCGTCATCATTCTGAATCATTTCAGGCGTGAGTAATTTATTCCATTTCTCTTTGGTACCGGTATCCTTAACCAGGATTTCAACAAACGAGTTGTACCAGTTCCAGTCAGTCCAAATGGCGCTATCGGGCTTTGAGATGGTATCCGTACACCGCTGATGTCCAGTCACCCCCCTCTTGCAAGCCAAGTCGAGTTCTTCAACCGTTGGTAAGGGAATCATGCGCAGATTGAAGCGTTCATCAAGGTGGCAGGTCTTTATGAAACGTTCGCTGTTGAAGAAGTCGATGAGTTTCTTGTCATCGTTTTCCACTTGCAGATCCGTCCAGATGGACGCACAAGCTCTGTTTTTGTCGCGAGCGAACCAGGCCAGCGCGGTCAGAAAGCCTAACGTTCGGCGATGCGTCGTCTCCTGGATCTGATTGGGGGAAATGTTTTTCGCCCGCAGTCGGTCTATCCAACGCAGCAGCAGGAAGTAGACATCAGGAGATTTCTGTGCCAATTCCACTGCCAACACCGGCAGCAATGCGTAAGGTCCGCTGGTTAAGAAAAGCCAGGTGTCCGTGAAAAGTGTGTTGGCATCGTTCTGGATAAAACTGGTCAGATTGTCGTAAAAAGTTGGATATGCAGGATTTTGGTTTCGCACGAGTCGCCGAAACTCATTGACACCAGGAGCCGCTGGCAACGTGAGCTTCAGTCCAGTGTTTGCCGGTGACTGACTCCGTGCGAGGATCAGCCTCACGCAGAACATAGCGATACGCGACGCTAGGGCGGGTTTATGCTTTAGTCCATCGATGAAACTTGCCGCGTCTGGCCATGCAGCCTTGAGCAATGAGTAGGTGAGTTCCTCTCCGGCGAGGGGTGTGCCAGCGCTGTTGACGCGAACGAAGAGGAGTTCAATTGCGTCTGTTTTCGCCGAGTCGATAGGCGCAGGGGGCACGAGGGGAATTTCCTCGGCTTGGCTGCACGTTTGGGCAGTATCCTGTAAGTCGAGCGGTAGCGCTGGCACCAGGTAACCGCCCTCATTGGCAAGAATCTTCTGTATGCGCAGCAGAATACAGTCGAGAAGGTGAAACCGTTGCGAGTCTCGTTTCTCGAAAGCCTCGCGTACCCTTTGGCGTTGCCTTTCCAGGCCCTGACGAGCGTCGTTCTCCACCCGTCCATTATTTTCCTCACCTGGGAAGGCTGGATTAGTGATGAACATCGGCAAGGTCTGGATGCGTTGCCAGACTGTGTTGCGTGCCTTTGCCAGGTCATCAGAATGTTGATTCACCGCGTCGATGAGCAGCGCCAAGGGCACGGGCGCTTCAGCATCCCAAGGCCAGGTTTCCCGGAGCGAGAACTCTTCCGGCCGCGCGGCAGCATGGTGATTGACGGCCTGAAAAGCCAGCAATGCCGCGCGAATCTGATGGGCGGAAAGGATATCGTCAGGATTGACCCGCTTGTAACCCCAGGGGTGGGCACGGGTTACCACCCGGAGAATGAATTCAGCATCCCGGCTATCTGGCGGGTCAGCCAGATCCAGCCAGAGTGAACTCTTGGCGTCCTTGATATCCTGTCCCCAGATGTCATAAAACCCCAACGCGATGCCGGTGGCGCGCTGCTGGCCGTCGAGCAGTAGATGAGTGGGTGTAGGCAGTTTTTGTTGATCCGACTGTAGTTTAAAATTCTGTTGTTCCAGGGCTGGGTAAAGTGGTGCGATGACAAAGGAGCCGATGGGGAATCGACGGAGAATGGAATCCCATAGTTCCTCGATCTGTTTGACCTTCCAGACCGCGCCGCGCTGCAAGGCCGGCAGCGCCGCCACGATAGGGTCAGGTTTCGCTGGGGGGAGAGAGACTTGCCAGGCGGCGATTTCAGCGAGGGTTAGAAGTGTGGCTGACCCATTGGCGGTTGATGTCATAGCAGGCTCCTTGAGTTATTGAATTTTCCACCCGCCCCTTTACAAACAATGGCAAGTGTAACGGCAGTACTGAAAGATTATGACGCCAAGCCATCCTCCCATGCGTACCTTTTTGGCCTTGGCCAAGGTGGAGCAGCAATTGGCAACTTGCTACGGTTTCTGGTTGGCCTCCCTGCCAACCTCTTTACCTCACGCCGCATGTCGATTGCCCTCGGATTTCAAACGACATTCGGCACTCAGCCGCCGCAAAAACTGCTCCGGCGCCAGGTCTTCCCCCAGCAGGGTCCGCTGCCGGCAGACGTTGGCAAAGTCCCCGGGCGTCAGGCTTGTCAGGGTCTCCAGGTGCCGGGCGATGAGTTCCGGCACCCGCGCGGTCTCATCCCCCAGGGCCTCGCGGGCGAACAGGGACCGCCGTTGCGCCGGGCTCAGCGCCCGGAAATGCAGCTTGAAATCAAACCGCCGCAGGGCCGCCTGATCGATGCCGCTCATCAGGTTGGTGGCGGCGACGAAGATGCCCGGAAAGCGCTCCATCTGCTGCAACAGTTCGTTGACCTGGGAGCGCTCCCAGGAGTGGCGCGCCTCCCGCCGTTCGGCGAGGAAGCTGTCCACCTCGTCGAGGAGCAGCACCGACCGCTCCGGATCGCACTCCCGGAACAGCCGGGCCAGGTTCTGCTCGGTCTCGCCGACATACTTCGAGACCAGATCCGAGGCCTGGCGGGCCACCAACTCCCGGTCCAGGGCCGCCGCCAGGATCTCGGCGAAGGCGGTCTTGCCGGTACCGGGCAGGCCATAGAAGCAGAGGCTGCCATGTCCTCGCCGCCCCAGGGCCTGGACGATGGCGCTGGGGGTGACGTCGCCGGCCAGGTTGAGGAAGGCGACGTCGAACGGGGTGGCCGCCGGTCGCCGGCGCGGCGCGGGGGCACCGTGGAGCAGGGTGCGTAGGGCGCCGACGCCCTCCCGCACCGCCCGTTCCGGCGCCGTCGTCGGGCACAGCTCCAGCAGCCGGCGCGCCGCCCCTAACTGGGCCGGGGCCAGGGCCTGATCATCCGCCAGGTCGTCCAGCAACGCGGGGGCCAGGCCGCGGTCGCCGAGGTGATGCTCGGCCATCTGGCGGCGCACCGAGCGCGGCGGGGTGCCGCAGGCCACCGGCAGCAGGAAACGGCGCAGGAAGGCCGGGTCCATGCCGCTGGTGTGATTGGCGATCCAGATCGCCGGCACCGGGTTTTCCTCCAGGATGCGGTTCATCCAGCCCTTCTGCCGGCCGGTGACCTGGGCGCGGCGCAGCAGG
>JADZBU010000070.1 GCA_020851955.1 Chromatiaceae bacterium
CACACCCGAGAACTCCAGAAGCTGAGCGTCGAGCGCCTGACGGTGCCCGCTGATTTCATCCTGGGCCGCATCCTCGCTCACCATCTCATCGATACCGAGACGGGCGAACTGCTTGCCAACGCCAATGACCTCATCACCCCCGAATTGCTGCAACTGGTGCGGGAGAAGGGCATCCGCGAGTTGCGGACCCTCTTTGTCAACGATCTAGACCAGGGTCCCTACATGTCGGAGACCCTGCGCATCGACACCACCTCCACCGAGTTGGAGGCCCAGGTCGAAATCTATCGCATGATGCGACCCGGTGAGCCCCCGACCAAGGAAGCGGCCCAGAACCTCTTCCACAACCTCTTCTTCACCCACGATCGCTACGATCTATCCGCCGTGGGCCGCATGAAGTTCAATCGGCGCCTAGCCCGCGAGGGCGAGGAGGGGCCCGGGATTCTCTACGATCACGTCTATTTCGGCGCCCGTAATGATGACGTCTCCCACAAGCTCTGCGCCGCGCAGGGGGAGGGCTCCGATATCATCGACGTGCTGCGCATCCTGGTGGAGTTGCGCAACGGGCGCGGGACCGTCGATGACATCGATCACCTCGGCAACCGGCGTATCCGCTGCGTGGGCGAGATGGCGGAGAACCAGTTCCGGGTAGGTCTGGTGCGCGTCGAGCGGGCGGTCAAGGAGCGCCTGTCACTGGCCGAGTCCGAAGGCCTGATGCCCCAGGAACTCATCAATGCCAAGCCGGTGTCGGCGGCCATCAAGGAGTTTTTCGGTTCCAGCCAGTTGTCCCAGTTCATGGATCAGAACAACCCCCTATCCGAGGTTACCCACAAGCGCCGGGTCTCCGCCCTCGGCCCGGGCGGCCTGGCCCGCGAACGCGCCGGCTTCGAGGTGCGCGATGTGCATCCGACCCATTACGGCCGGGTCTGCCCGATCGAGACCCCGGAAGGACCGAACATTGGTCTCATCAACTCCCTGGCCGTCTTCGCCCGCACCAACCGCTATGGCTTCCTGGAGACACCCTATCGCCAGGTAGAGAATGGCCAGGTCACTCCCGAGATTCACTACCTCTCAGCCATCGATGAAGGCAAATTCGTCATTGCCCAGGCCAATGCGACCCTGGACGCTGAGGGCCACCTGACCGATGCCCTGGTGTCCTGTCGGCACTCTAACGAATTCACCATGAAGGCTCCGGCCGAGGTCCAGTACATGGACGTGTCGCCGCGCCAGATCGTGTCCGTGGCGGCCTCCCTGATTCCCTTCCTGGAGCATGACGACGCCAACCGCGCCCTCATGGGCTCCAACATGCAGCGTCAGGCCGTGCCCACCCTGCGGGCCGAAAAGCCTCTGGTTGGAACGGGCATGGAACGCGTGGTGGCCATCGACTCCGGTGTCACCGTGGTGGCGCGGCGCGGGGGCGCGGTCGAGTCCGTGGACGCCGCCCGCATCGTGGTTCGGGTCAACGACGACGAGGCGGAGCCGGGCGTGCCGGGTGTCGATATCTACAACCTCACCAAGTACACCCGTTCCAACCAGAACACCTGTATCAATCAGAGGCCTCTGGTGGCGGTGGGCGACCTCATCTCCCGGGGCGATGTCCTGGCGGATGGCCCGTCCACCGACATGGGTGAACTGGCCCTGGGTCAGAACCTGCGCGTTGCCTTCATGCCCTGGAACGGCTACAACTTCGAGGATTCCATCCTCATCTCCGAGCGGGTGGTGCAGGAAGACCGCTTCACCTCTATCCACATCGAGGAACTGACCTGCCTGGCTCGCGACACCAAGTTGGGCCCGGAGGAAATCTCCGCCGACATCCCCAATGTCGGCGAGGCGGCCCTGGCCAAGCTGGATGAGTCCGGCATCATCTATGTCGGCGCCGAGGTGCGGGATGGCGACATCCTGGTGGGCAAGGTCACGCCCAAGGGCGAGACCCAGCTCACCCCCGAGGAGAAGCTGCTGCGCGCCATCTTTGGCGAGAAGGCCTCGGACGTGAAGGACACCTCCTTGCGCCTGCCCTCCGGCATGGCCGGTACGGTCGTCGATGTCCAGGTGTTCATCCGCGATGGTGTCGAAAAGGACAAGCGCGCCTACCAGATCGAGGAGATGGAACTGGAGCGGGTCCGCAAGGATCTGGCCGACCAGTTGCGCATCATGGAGAACGATACCTTCCAGCGCGTTGAGCGCATGCTGGTCGGCAAGATCGCCGATGGCGGCCCCCGTGGTCTCAAGGCCGGGGCCAAGATCACCAAAACCTATCTCCATGAGGTGACCCAGCAGGATTCCCGCGACAAGTGGCTGGAGATCCGGCTGCGCGCCGAGGACTCCGCGAGCCAGCTCGAGACCATCGCCAATCATATCGCCGAGCAGCGCAAGGAGTTCCGTGACCGCTTCGAGGTCAAGAAACGCAAGATCACCCAGGGGGACGACCTCGCCCCCGGCGTCCTCAAGATGGTCAAGGTCTACGTGGCGGTGAAGCGCCGCGTCCAGCCGGGCGACAAGATGGCTGGCCGTCATGGCAACAAGGGCGTCATCTCCATGATCGTGCCGGTGGAAGATATGCCCTTCTCCGCCGATGGCGAGCCGGTGGATATCGTCCTCAACCCCCTGGGCGTGCCCTCGCGCATGAACGTGGGTCAGGTTCTCGAGACCCATCTGGGCTGGGCCGCCAATGGCCTGGGTCGTCGCATCGACGAGATGCTGCGCGCCCACCGGGCGGTCGGCGATCTGCGTGATTTCCTGGGGCAAATCTATAACTCCAGCGGTAAGCCGGAGAACCTTGACAGTCTGACGGACGAGGAGATTTTTGAACTCGCCCGCAACCTGACCAAGGGCGTACCCATGGCGACGCCGGTTTTCGATGGCTGCGCCGAGGGGGAGATCCGCGAGATGCTCCGCCTTGCGGGCCGGGACAATAGCGGCACGGGCATCCCCATGGCCCAGACCCAGCTCTACGACGGCCGCACGGGAGATGCCTTCGACCGCCCCGTCACCGTCGGCTACATGTACATGCTCAAGCTCAATCACCTGGTGGATGACAAGATGCATGCGCGCTCCACGGGCCCCTACAGCCTGGTTACCCAGCAGCCCTTGGGCGGAAAGGCCCAGTTTGGCGGCCAGCGTTTCGGGGAGATGGAGGTCTGGGCCCTGGAGGCCTATGGCGCGGCCTACACCTTGCAGGAGATGCTCACCGTCAAGTCCGACGATGTGAACGGGCGTACCAAGATGTACAAGAATATCGTCGATGGCGACCATCGCATGGAGGCCGGCATGCCCGAGTCCTTCAACGTGCTGGTCAAGGAAATCCGCTCCCTGAGCATCAACGTCGAACTCGAACAGGACTGAGAACCCCGGGTGCGTGGTGGCGGTCCTGGAATGAGGACCGCCAGCCCCCCAGGCCTCCGTTCTCGGCGCCTTCTCGGCTCCCGGGTCATGCCCTGGAGTCCTCCATCACGGAGACACTGCATTGAAAGATCTGCTCAAAATTCTCAAGGCCCAGGGTCAGGCCCTGGAGTTCGACGCCATCAAGATCGGGCTGGCCTCGCCGGACACCATCCGTTCCTGGTCCTACGGCGAGGTCAAGAAGCCGGAGACCATCAACTACCGCACCTTCAAGCCGGAGCGCGATGGCCTCTTCTGCGCCAAGATCTTCGGCCCCGTTAGCGATTACGAATGCCTGTGCGGCAAGTACAAGCGCCTCAAGCATCGCGGCGTGGTCTGCGAGAAGTGCGGGGTCGAGGTGACCCTGGCCAAGGTGCGGCGCGAACGCATGGGCCATATCGACCTGGCGAGCCCGGTGGCCCATATCTGGTTCCTCAAGTCACTGCCCTCGCGCATTGGCCTGCTGCTGGACATGACCCTGCGCGACATCGAGCGCATCCTTTATTTCGAGTCCTTTGTCGTTATCGATCCGGGCATGACCCAGCTCGAGCGCCGCCAGCTCCTCACCGACGAGCAGTACCTGGAGGCCCTGGAGGAGAATGGCGACGAGTTCGATGCCCGCATGGGCGCCGAGGCCGTCTATGAACTGTTGCGCACCCTCGACCTGACGGCGGAAATGCGTCAGATGCGGGAGGAGATCGAGGCCACCAACTCCGAGACCAAGATCAAGAAGCTGTCCAAGCGGCTCAAGCTGATGGAATCCCTGCTGGAGTCCGGCAACCGGCCTGAGTGGATGATCCTGACGGTCCTGCCGGTCCTGCCGCCGGAACTGCGGCCCCTGGTGCCCCTGGACGGCGGGCGCTTCGCGACCTCCGATCTTAACGACCTCTATCGCCGGGTCATCAATCGCAACAACCGCCTAAAAAGGTTGCTGGACCTGATCGCGCCGGACATCATCGTGCGCAACGAAAAGCGCATGCTGCAAGAGTCCGTGGATGCCCTGCTCGACAACGGTCGCCGCGGCCGCGCCATCACGGGCACCAATAAGCGCCCCCTCAAGTCCCTGGCGGACATGATCAAGGGCAAGCAAGGGCGCTTCCGGCAGAACCTGCTGGGTAAGCGGGTCGACTACTCCGGCCGCTCCGTCATCGTGGTGGGCCCCAAGCTGAAACTGCACCAGTGCGGCCTGCCCAAGCGCATGGCCCTGGAGCTGTTCAAGCCCTTCGTCTACGGCAAGCTGCAACTGCGTGGCCTGGCGACCACCATCAAGGCGGCCAAGAAGATGGTCGATCGCGGCGCCGCCGAGGTGTGGGACATCCTGGAGGATGTCATCCGCGAGCACCCGGTGATGCTCAACCGCGCCCCGACCCTGCACCGCCTGGGCATCCAGGCCTTTGAGCCGGTGCTGATCGAGGGCAAGGCCATTCAGCTCCATCCCCTGGTCTGCACCGCCTTCAACGCCGACTTCGATGGCGACCAGATGGCGGTCCATGTGCCCCTGTCCCTGGAGGCGCAGATCGAGACCCGCGCCCTCATGATGGCCTCTAACAATATTCTGTCGCCGGCCAATGGCGAACCCATCATAGTTCCCTCCCAGGACGTGGTCCTGGGGCTCTACTACATGACCCGCGAGCGCGCGGGGGTCAAGGGCGAGGGCAGCGTCTATGCCAATATCGACGAGGCGCGCCGCGCCTACGAGACCGGCCAGGCCGACATCCATGCCCGCGTGCGGGTGCGCATCCCCGAGGTGCTGATCAAGGAGGCGGGCGAGCGGGAGACTGTGGTCAGCCTCAAGGATACGATCCTGGGTCGCGCCCTGGTCTATGAGATCGTGCCGGCGGGCCTGCCCTTCAGTCTGGTCGATCAGGCCCTGGGCAAGCGCCAGATCTCGCGTCTCATCAACACCTGCTACCGCACCCTGGGCCTCAAGCAGACCGTGGTCTTTGCCGACCAGGTCATGTACCTGGGCTTTCGCATGGCCACCCGGTCTGGCATCTCCATCGGCCTGGAGGATATGGCGGTCCCGGAGGAGAAGCCGGGCATCCTGGGGGAGGCGGAGCGTCAGGTGAAGGAGATCGAGCAGCAGTACGCCTCGGGCCTGGTCACCAATGGCGAGCGCTATAACAAGGTCATCGACATCTGGTCCCACACCAATGACCTGGTGGCCAAGGCCATGATGGGCAAGCTGGGCAAGGAGCTGGTCACCGACACCAAGGGCAAGGCGGTGTTGCAGGATTCCTTCAACGCCATCTATATGATGGCCGACTCCGGCGCCCGCGGTTCCGCCGCACAGATCCGCCAGTTGGCGGGCATGCGCGGCCTCATGGCCAAGCCCGACGGCTCCATCATCGAGACCCCCATCACCGCCAACTTCCGGGAGGGGCTGAACGTCATCCAGTACTTCATCTCCACCCATGGCGCGCGCAAGGGTCTGGCCGACACGGCCCTCAAGACCGCCAACTCCGGCTATCTGACCCGGCGCCTGGTGGACGTGGCCCAGGACATGGTGGTCCTGGAGACGGATTGCGGCACCGAGCGCGGCCTGCTGATGACGCCCATCATCGAGGGGGGCGACATCGTCGAGCCCCTGCGCGAGCGCATCCTCGGTCGGGTGCTGGCTGCGGACGTCTATCGCCCCGGCAGCGACGAACTCATCTGCCCCGCGGGCACCCTCCTGGATGAACAGGGGGTGGTGGCCATGGAGCACGCCGGTATCGACCAGGTGCGGGTGCGGTCGCCCATCACCTGCGAGG
>JADZBU010000071.1 GCA_020851955.1 Chromatiaceae bacterium
CAGGCCAAGGCCCTCGGCGTCTGGGTCTTCCATGGCCTGCTTCCGCCCTGGCGACCGCTCGCGCCTCTGGTGGGGGTCTGGGTGGCCCTGGTGGTGCTGCTGCTCGTCCAGCGCGACCTGGGCATGGTCATGATGCTGGGCCTGATTCCGCCCATCCTGCTGACGCTGGGGACGGGGCGCTGGGGATACCTGAGCCTGGGCCTGGGCGGGGCGGGCCTCCTCGGCTGGCTGCTGCTGGCGGTCTTTCAACATGGGGAGCGGCGCATCCAGGCCTGGCTGGCCCCCTTCCAGGACCCGACCGGGGACAGCTGGCAAGTCCTCCAGGGGCTGTCGGGCATGTATGCGGGGGGGCTCTGGGGCGAAGGCTTCGGCGCGGGCAATCCGGAATACACCCCTATCGCCGAGTCGGATTTCATCTACGCGGTGATCGGCGAGGAACTGGGTTTTGTCGGCACCGCCCTGGTGCTGGCCTTCTTCCTGCTCCTCTTCCTGCGCGGTCTGCGGATCGCCTACGGGAGCCGTACCCCCTTCGGGCTCTTGCTGGCCAGCGGGCTGACCACGGTGCTGATCACCCAGACCCTCCTCAACATCGGCGGCGTCACCAACTTCATCCCCCTGACCGGCATTACCCTGCCCTTCATCAGCCAAGGCGGCAGCAGCCTCCTGACCGCCTTCGCCATCCTGGGCCTCTTGCTGGCGATCTCGGATGGGGAGGCGCCTGGCACCCAGGCCCGCGCCCCGCGAACCGCGAGCGCCAATCCCGCTAAGCGCCACCGCCCAGCAGGCGCGCCCGCAGCATCGCCACATCCAGGCCATAGTGATCCGCCACCGCCAGGACGGGCGCCAGCGTTGGGGCGGAAACGCCGAGGAGGAGCACCAGCAGCAGCATCGCCAGACTCGTCCAGGGACGCTCGAGACTGAAGGGCTTGAGGGCCGAACCCAGCGAGCGCTTGATCCGGCGCCCCTGGAGATCGACGCTGGCGATCTCGTCCAGGGTGAGATGGGTGAGGTAGCCCAGGACCATAAAGAGACCCGCAAGCCAGGATTCCCAGGCCGTCAGGCCCACCGCGTGGTAGGCGAGATTGGCGCTCGCCAGACCCGCGGCGAGGGCCGCCAGCCAGGAGTGCCAGATGCCGCGATGGACCGTATAGCGCGCGAACAGCACGAAAATGCCATAGCGTACCGTCACGAAGACCAGGGCCCAGATCAAGGCCAGCCCCGGCAGGGGGACCCGGCCAACGAAGGAAAAGGTCATGCCGAAGGCGAGCACCACCCCCAGCAAGGCGAAGAAGCCGCGGATGGGATTGGACTTGGGGCAATCGATGTCGGGCAGCAGGCCCCCGGCGACGCCGACCAGGAAAAGAACCAGGGTCTGACGCGGCCCCGTCCACCCGAAACTGTAGACGCTCAAGGCCGCCAGGCTGCTGGTGGCGACGGCGCCGTAGAGATGAACCTTGAAATCCGCCATCTGATCTTGAGGTTACTTCTTGTTTAAGAGGTCATCAGTGAGATTAGGATAGCACATTCCTGTTTTCTCTATGCCCCGACAAGAGCCATCCTAGCGAGCGGCACCGATTCGCCATTGCAAATGGCTCCCAAGGGTTTGCACAATAAGGACTCCTGACTGGGAGATGCCTGCCTTGCCCACCCACCCCCTGCAAGTGACTATCCGCGCCCTGCGCCTGGTTGAGGACGCCCTCCTGGCCTTGCTGCTCACGGCCATGATCGGGCTCTCCGCCACCCAGATCCTGCTGCGCAACCTGTTCGAAACGGGGCTGCCCTGGGCCGATCCCCTCTTGCGCTTGCTGGTGCTCTGGCTGGCCCTGGCCGGCGCCCTGGCCGCGACGCGGGAAAACCGGCACATTCGTATCGACCTCCTGTCCCGCTTCCTGAGCGCCGCCCTGAACCGGGCCGCGGAACGGCTGGCGTCGGTTTTCACCGCCGGTATCTGCGCCCTGCTCGCCTGGCACGGCGGGCGCCTGGTGTGGTTCGAGTATCAGGACGGCACTACGCTGGGCGCCGGCATCCCGGCCTGGGTGGCCCAGATCGTCATCCCCCTCGGGTTTGGGCTCATGGCCTTGCGCTTCGCCCTGCTGGCCTTGACGCCCGCCGCGCCCCGGCCCCTCCCCAGCGAGGAGTCGCCCTCCTGATGCTGGCCGCCCTGGCGCTACTGGGATTGGCACTGCTCGGCGCCCCCCTCTTTGCCATCATTGCCGCCGGGGCCCTGTTCGGTTTCCACCAGTCCGGCGTCGACCTCTCGGTGGTGGCCATCGAATTCTTCCGCCTGGCGGAGATGCCGGTCTTGCTGGCGATACCTCTTTTCACCTTCGCCGGCTATCTCCTGAGCGAAAGCCAGGCGCCGCGCCGCCTGGTGCGTCTGACCCAGGCCCTGCTCGGCTGGCTACCCGGTGGCCTGGCGCTGGTGTCGCTGGCGGCCTGCGCCTTTTTCACCGCCTTCACCGGGGCCTCCGGGGTCACCATTGTCGCCATCGGCGCCCTGCTGCTGCCAGCCCTGCGTCAGGCCGGCTATGGGGAAAACTTCAGCCTGGGGCTGGTGACCACCTCCGGTAGCCTGGGCCTCCTCTTCGCCCCCGCCCTGCCCCTCATCCTTTACGCCGTCATCGCCCAGCAACTGGGCATCGCCGACGCGGCCACGGTGGAGAACATGTTCCTGGCCGGAGTCCTGCCAGGCCTGCTCATGCTGGCACCCCTGGCGGCCTTCAGCATCTGGTCGGCGCGGGGACTGCCGCTGATCCCCTTTGAGGCTCGCGAGGCCGGCCAGGCCCTGCGCGAGGCGGCCTGGGAACTGCCCCTGCCTCTGGTGGTGTTGGGAGGTATCTATGGCGGCTGGCTGGCGGTCTCCGAGGCGGCGGCGGCCACCGCCTTTTATGTCCTGCTGGTGGTGGTCCTGATCCGCCGCGAGGTGCCCTGGCGGGAACTGTCCCGGGTGATGCGCGAATCCATGCAGATGGTGGGTGGCATCCTGCTGATTCTGGGCGTCTCCCTGGCCTCGACCAATTACCTCATCGACGCCGAGGTGCCCGCGCGCCTGTTCGAGACCATCCGCGCCTGGGTCGATAGTCGGCTGGGCTTTCTCTTGCTGCTAAATGTGTTTTTGCTGATCCTGGGCACCCTGCTCGACATCTTCTCCGCCCTGGTGCTCATGGTGCCCCTGCTCCTGCCCATCGCCCTGGGTTACGACATCCACCCGGTACACCTGGGTATCATCTTTCTGGCCAATATGCAGATCGGCTACTTCACCCCCCCCGTCGGCCTGAACCTCTTCATCGCCAGCTATCGCTTCGAACAACCCATCCTGCGCCTCTACCGCGCCACCCTGCCCTGGTTCGTTCTGCTGCTGGGGGCCGTTCTGGTCATTACCTATTGGCCGGCGCTGTCCCTGGCGCTCATTAACTGAGGGTGTCCGGTGGGAGGGGACAAGAAAATCACGCCCCACCATTGGCGGCTCCTTTTAAAATATTCGGGCTAAAATGTTGTCCCCATCCTCATCCCGCCTCCGGAGAAATTCGCAATGAGCCATGCGCTCAAGACCATCGTCACCCGCCAACGCATGTTGCTGCAGGGGCGCCTAGCCACCGCCCTCGATCGGCTGGTGGCGCCCTGCCGCACGGCCTGGCCTGACCGGGCGGCCTTGGAGGGCATCCTGCTCCTCGCGTTACCGGGGCTCGCCTCTTGCAAATACATCTACATCCTGGACGCGCAGGCCCGGCAGTTGACGGCCAACGTCTCGCCCCAGGGCCTGCTGCCCGAGCACTATGGTCGCGACCGCAGCCGGCGGCCCTATCTGGCGGAGG
>JADZBU010000072.1 GCA_020851955.1 Chromatiaceae bacterium
GGTCCAGGATGAAGTCCTTGCGGATGACCGGGAGGGCGCAGGCGGCGCGGGCCTCCTTAAGGTAATCGTCACACCCCTGGAAAAAATCCACGTCGGTGAGGACCGAGAGACAGGCCGCCCCGCCGCGCGCGTAGCTTTGGGCGATCTGGGCCGGATGAAAATCCGCCCGCAGGATGCCCTTGCTGGGGGAGGCCTTCTTGATCTCGGCAATCACCGCCGGCAGCCCGGCGGCCACCTTGGCCGCCAGGGCAGCGGCAAAGCCCCGGGTGGGGGAGCTACCCGCCAGTTCCGCCTCCAGACTGGCTAGCGGCCGGCGCTGGCGGCGCTCGGCCACCTCCACCGCCTTGCGGTCCATGATCTTTCTGAGGATGTCCGGGATCTCGGCCATGCTGTGCCTGTCCACCGGGGGCTCAGGCGAAACTTTGGGTCAGGGCCACCAGCCGCTCGAAGCGGCGACGGGCCTCGCCGCTGTCGATGGCGGCTCCCGCCCAGCGCACCCCCTCGGTCAGGCTGTCGGTGACACCGGACACATAAATCGCCGCCCCGGCATTGAGGAGCACGATATCCCGGGCCGGGCCGGGCTGGCCATCCAGGACGGCCAGAAGCAACTTCAGGCTATCCTCGGGGCCCGTCACCCGGATGGCGTCGAGGGGGGCGCGCGCCAGGCCATAGTCCTCGGGACGCAGCGTAAAGCGCAGGATCTCCCCACCCTTGAGCTCGGCGACCTCGGTGTTGTCGCCAATGCTGATCTCGTCCAGGCCATCGCGGGAATGGACGACCATGACATGGTGGCTGCCCAGGCGTTGCAGGACCTCCGCCAGGGGGATCAGCAACTCCTCGCCGAAGACGCCGAGGACCTGGTTGGGTACGCCCGCGGGGTTGGTCAAGGGCCCCAGGATGTTGAAGAGGGTCCGCACCCCCAGTTCCCGGCGGGGGGCGATGGCGTGTTTCATGGCGCCATGATGGCCCGGGGCAAACATGAAGCCGACGCCGCAGTCGCGCACGCACTGGGCGACCTGGGCGGGGGTCAGGTCCAGCCGGACGCCCGCCGCCTCCAGGACGTCGGCGCTGCCGGACCGGCTGGAGACGGAGCGGTTGCCGTGCTTGGCCACGTGACAGCCCGCCGCCGCCGCCACGAACATGCTGGCGGTGGAGACGTTGAAGGTCCCCGCGCCATCACCGCCGGTGCCGACGATGTCCACGGCCCGGCCCAGACGGGGCCTCTCCAGATCGAGGGTGCCATCGACGATGTCCACCGCGTCCGCGAAGTCATGCAGGTCCACCGGCGTGGCCAGGGCCCGCATCACGGCGGCGGCGGCGGTGATCTCGGTGACCGTCTCGCCCTTCATGCGCAGGGCCACCAGGAAGCCGGCGATTTGCGCCGGTGTCGCCCCGCCGGTCATGATGAGTTGCATGACGGCGGTCATCTCGGGGTGCGTCAGGTCATGGCGGTCGATGACCTTGGCGATCGCCTGTTTGATATCCACGGCTGTCATCCTCCTAAAATTTTGCGAGTGGTTACCGCGCGCTCAAGGGGCCGGGGGCCCCCGTCAAGGGCCCAGGCGGGGCCAGGGCCGGGCGCGCCGCGGCTATCGATCTTCCAGGAAATTACGCAGCAATTCATGGCCTTGCTGCGTGAGAATGGATTCCGGATGGAACTGCACTCCCTGCACTGGCAGTTCGCGGTGGCGCAGCCCCATGATTTCGTCGCGCTCGCCCGCCGGGGTAAGGGTCCAGGCCGTGGCCTCCAGGCATGCCGGCAAGGTCGCGGCCGCCACTACCAGGGAGTGGTAGCGGGTAGCCTGAAAGGGCTGGTCGAGCCCGGAAAAGACGCCCGTATCGGCATGATAGATGGGGGAGGTCTTGCCGTGCATGACCTGGCGCGCCTTGACGACCTGGCCCCCAAAGGCATGGCCGATGGACTGATGCCCGAGGCAGACGCCCAGGATGGGCACCCGCCCGGCGAACTCGCGGATCAGCGGCACCGAAATGCCCGCCTCCATCGGGGTGCAGGGCCCCGGGGAGACCACGATGCGCTCCGGTGCCAAGGCCGCCACGCCCGCCAGATCGATCTCGTCGTTACGATAAACCCGGACCTCGACCCCCAGCTCCCCCAGATACTGCACCAGGTTGTAGGTAAAGGAATCGTAGTTATCGATCATTAGCAGCATGCGGCGCCCAACCTTTTGTTTTTGCTTGCGGGATAAGAAGTCTTGATTGGATAATGCCCCCAAGGGCATCCCCAACCTCCCGGGGGCCCGCTTGCTGGGGTCAGCCTGACAGGCAGAATCGACATTCTCTCGCAGTTCTGGCGTTCAAGGAACTTCCATCTTGCCGGCGGCACCCGCCAGCGGGCTGGGCAACGCCCTCCTTTCCCGCGACCAGGGGTCAGGCCGCGCCGAAGTTCCGGATCGGCGCGGGCCAGTTGATTTCCGGAAATCCTCGGGGCCATGATAGCCCCCCATCGCCATGGCCGGATCTCCCGGCGTTTGGCACCATGACCTGGGTTGGTCAAGCAAAGAGGGCGCTTGTCGATGACGGAATTCATTCAGGAGATGCTGGCCTGGATCGCGGCTAATCCCCATTGGGCTTATCTGATCATCTTCCTGGTAGCCATGACCGAATCCCTGGCGGTGATCGGCATGTTCATACCTGGCGCCGTCATGATGGTGGGTGCCGGACCGCCCATTGCCGCCGGGGTACTCAGCTTCTGGCCCGTGATGGCCTGGGCCGCGGGGGGGGCCATCGTGGGGGACAGTATCAGCTATTGGCTTGGGCATCATTACCGGGAGCGGCTGCGTCTTATCTGGCCCTTCTCCCGCTACCCGGACAGCCTGGCCCGGGGTGAGCGCTTCTTCGAACAGTACGGCGGCAAAAGCGTGGCCTTCGGCCGCTTCGTCGGGCCGGTGCGGGCGGTGATCCCGGTGGTGGCGGGGATGATGGGCATGGACACCAAGCGCTTCCTGGCCGCCAACGTCCTCTCCGCCCTCGCCTGGGCCCCGGCCTATATCGTGCCCGGCATCGTCCTGGGCGCCTCGCTGGAACTGGCGGCGGAGGCGACGGCGCGGCTGGGCATCCTGGCCCTGGCCCTGATCCTGATCCTGTGGTTCGTCTTCTGGGGGGTGCATCGCCTCTTCCTGTTTTACAGCCCCCGCGCCGGGCGCTGGGTCCAGGCCCTGCTGAGCTGGGCGGATGTCCATCCCCGCGTCGGCGAGATCGCCCGCGCCCTGGCCGACCCCCATCACCCCGACGCCCGCGCCCTGGCCCGCCTGGCCGGGCTCCTCCTGCTGGGGACCCTGGCCTTCGCGCTCATGATGGGCCTGGCCGCCGGGGCCCCGGAACTGCGCCTCAACCAGATGGTGCTGAACCTGGCCCTCAGCCTGCATACCCCCGGCGCCAATCACCTCATGGTCGCCGCCAGCCGGCTGGGGGACCTGGCGGTCATCCTGCCCCTGGGGATCGCCGTCCTCGTCTGGCTGCTGGCGCGGGGCCAACGGCGGCAGGCGGGCTACTGGATCGCCGCCCTCGCCTTCGGCCTCCTGGCCCCGGTCCTCCTCAAGTGGCTACTCCAGGTGCCGCGCCCCGACATCGGCCTCGAAGAGCTGTCCAACTGGGCCTTTCCCAGCGGCCACGTGCTCCGCGCCACCGTCACCTACGGCTTTCTCGCCGTCTGCCTGGCCGGAGCCGGGACCATGCCCCAGGCCTGGCGCTGGCTCCCCTACGCCCTCGCGGCCATGCTGGCCACGGCGGTGGCGATCGCGCGCCTCTACTTGGGGGCGCACTGGCTCACGGACGTCGTGGGTGGCCTGGCCCTGGGCCTGGCCTGGATCGCCGCCCTCGGGCTTTCCTTCCGCCGCCACACCCGGCCGGCGCCCTCCTGGCATGGCCTGGCCGCCCTCTCCAGCGCCGCCCTGGTCCTGGCCTATGGCGGGGTCAGCCTGAGTTTCCATGCCGCCGATCTGGCACGTTACCAGCCGCGACAGGAGCGCATCAGCCTCTCCGAGGCCCAATGGCGGGCCCAGGCGTGGCGCGACCTTCCCCAATGGCGCGAGGACATCCAGGGCATGAATGGTCAACCCCTGAACCTGCAATACGCCGGTGATCCCCGGGTCCTGACCCAGGCCCTGGCGGCCCAGGGTTGGCAAGCGGCCGATACCCTATCCTTCGAAAATGCCCTCCGGCTCCTGTCGCCCTCCCTGCCCCTGATGGAGCTGCCCCTCATCCCGCATGTCCATGACGGCCATCACGAGGATCTGGGCTTGATTAAGCAAGAGGGGGAGGAGGGCCGCCGGGTGCTGAGGCTCTGGGCCACGCCCTACCTCATCGACGGCCGCCAGCCCCTCTGGGTCGGGAACGTCACCACCCAGCAGAAGCGCCTCATCCTCAATCTGCTGGCCATCCCCGCGACGGGCAAGGACACCACCGAGGCTTTGAACGCCTCCGTACCGGACTTCGCGGCGCTGAACCCGCAACGACCCGCGGCGGAGGGTCCCTGGCTGTTGGAGGGGATGGATTGAGGCCAGGCCCTGGCGGGGACGGAGCCGATCCCCGGGCGGACAGGGGCCGGCGCGGGGGGTGGCAGGGACAGGGGATGGAGAGGGGGTTTTGGGGATGGCAAAGGCGCGGGTGGACGGGTGATCAGGCAACCTTGGCCGGGATTGCCCCGCCTTACTGGCGAGGAGCCTCCTCGCCCTTGGCCGCCCAGAGCCGCAACCTGAGCCCCGGCTCGGTGCTCAGGCCGACGGTAGCCGAGGCGATACGACCCTCGGGATCGATCACGAAGCTCGCCGGCACCCCTGCCACGCCCCAGCGGCGGGCGATACGCCCATCGGGATCCGGCACCACCGGAAAGTCCAGGTCCGCCGCCTCCAGGTAGGACAAGATCTCGGCCGCCTCCCCGGATTGCAGGGCGACGGTCAGCACCCGATGATCCCGGGCAATGGCATCGACAAAGCCGTCCATGGCGCGACAGACCGGACACCAGCTCGCCCAAAAGTGCACCAGGACCGGCTCGCCCCCCAGGTCCCGCAGATCCACCCAGGCCCCGGTCAGATCCGGGCCAGCCAGCGCCGGCGCCTCCCCCTTGGCCAGGGGTCGGGCCTGCCACCACTGGACCCCGCCCAGGATCAGGATCGCCAGGCCGATATTGACCAGCCAGGGGCGCCACCGCGCCAAGCGCGAGGAGCGCCCCCCGGCTTGACCTCCGGGTTCAGTGGTCGGCATCGAGGGCCGCCAGCAGGCGCTCATGAATCCCCTGGAAGCCGCCATTGCTCATGACCAGCACCTGGTCCCCCGCCCGGCCCTGGCGGGCGATGGCGGCGACGATGTCCTCGATCCGGGTGTAAATCGCCGCCCGTGGTCCGAGGGGGGCAAAGACAGCCCCGGCATCCCAGCCGAGATCGGGCGGGGCGAAGACCAAGACCTGGTCCGCGGCCGCTAGGGAGGCGGCCAGGGTGGCGTTGTGGACGCCCAGGCGCATGGTGTTGGAGCGGGGTTCCAGCACGGCGAGGATGCGCCCCCCCGCCCCACCCGCCTCGGCGTGGCGGCGCAGGCCCTCCAGGGTGGTGGCGATGGCGGTGGGGTGATGGGCAAAGTCGTCATAGACGGGGATGCCCCGGGCCACGCCGCGCAGCTCCATGCGCCGCTTGACGCCCTGAAAGCGGTTCAGGGCCTCCAGCCCCAGGGCCAGAGGCACCCCGGCATGGCGGGCGGCGGCCAGGACAGCCAGGGCGTTGGCGACATTGTGGTGGCCGGTCTGGCTCCAGCTCACCTCCCCCATATCGCGCCCCTGGTGATGCACCCTGAACCGCGAGCCATCCGGCGCCAGCAAGGTCGCCGACCAATCGCCGCCCGCCCCCACCGTCTCCCGCGGGGTCCAGCAGCCCATCGCCAGAACCTGGTCCAGGGCCGCCTCCCCCTGGGGGTGGATGATGAGGCCGCTGCCCGGCACGATGCGCACCAGGTGGTGGAACTGGCGCTGGATCATGGCCAGGTCATCGAAGATGTCGGCGTGGTCGAATTCCAGATTGTTGAGAATGAGGGTGCGCGGCAAGTAGTGGACGAACTTGGAACGCTTGTCGAAAAAGGCGGTGTCATACTCGTCCGCCTCCACCACGAAGAAGGGGGCCGCGCCCAGGCGGGCGGAGATGCCGAAATCCCGGGGCACGCCGCCAATCAGAAAGCCCGGGTTGAGCCCAGCGTAGTCCAGCACCCAGGCTAACATGCTGGAGACCGTGGTCTTGCCGTGGGTCCCGGCCACCGCCAGGACCCAGCGGTCCCGCAGCAGATTCACCTTGAGCCATTCCGGCCCCGAGACATAGGGCAGGCCCCGGTCGAGCATGGCCTCGACCACCGGCAGGCCGCGCTTCATGGCATTGCCCACCACCACCAGATCCGGCGCGGGGTCGAGCTGGCTGGCGGCGTAACCCTCCGTGAGACCAATGCCCGCCGCCGCCAGTTGGTGACTCATGGGAGGATAGACGTTGGCGTCGGAACCGGTGACGCGATGGCCGAGGGCGCGCGCCAGGAGGGCGATGCCGCCCATGAAGGTGCCGCAGATACCGAGGATGTGCAGATGCATTAGCTGGATAATGGATAATAAATTGTGATTAGAAGACAGGGCCCAACCTGGGTGGCTATCGGCGCAAATATCGTTTTAGAAGGCCATACCTCCCGAATTTAATCCAACAGATCAGAAAATTTTGAACCACTCACTATAGCGGAAGCCGATTTCTAAGATTATCGTAATACCAACGAACCGTCCGTTCCAGTTCCACCGAAGCTGGGTCTACTGGCCGCCAATCGAGCAGGCGCGTAGCCTTGGTCGAATCAACCTGAAGAGTTCCCACCAATCTACCTATTTCCGCCTCCCGGCCGATCAGTCCTCCCGCCAAGCGCAGAATGTTCGGGGGAATATTTATCAACCGCGGCTTACGGTTTAAGGCTTCCGCAATAGACCTCACCAAATTGACTACCGAAATATCCTCCTGATCTGAAATAAGAAAGGTCTCGTTAGCCGCCCCGGGGTGATGGACACAAGAGGCGACGAAATCACACAAATTATTAGCGCCCACCAAGCTTCTAAGATTCTCTGCCCCGCCCAGAGGGATTGGTACTCCCCGAGCCACCCAGTCAATCAAACGCAAGATGTTTCCTTTAACCCCTGGCCCGTAAACCAGTGGCGAACGGATAACAACCACCTCCATGGCTTGAGACAATGCTCTTGCTGAAGCGACCTTCCACAGAGCTTGCTCGGCGGCTAATTTAGACCGCCCGTAAGCATCTACAGGAGCGGGAGGGTCAGTCTCACGGAAGGATCCTCCTTTAGTTTCTTCACCATTAACTTTGATGCTGCTGAGATAAATAAACCGTTTCACCCCGATAGCAGCAGCTTGGTTAGCCAAGTGATTAGTTACGCAAGCATTTACTTTAAAATAAGCCTGTTCCGGATCCCGTTCGTGATCGTGCATTATGTGTGCCCGCCCGACCAGATGCACGATGCAGTCGACCTCCTTGAGGACATCTTGGAAATCAGCAAGCTCGGTTAGATCTCCCACCACCACCTCGGTGCTTCCATGGACGGGAGCCAAACCCGGTAATCGCACGGCAGCAAGGACGCTTTCCCCGCGCCTTACCAGAGTGGTGCAGAGATGTCTGCCCACAAATCCCGTTGCCCCAGTTACCAGAATTTTTGCCACGCTTCTTTATTCCTTTATTCCAGCAGAATCAGCCAGGAGCCAATTTACAACAGTTACCGGTACAAATAATTCACAAATTAAATAAATCTGATCCATATAGTAAAGCCTATCAGTATTTATAAACTGTGACCAATTACCCAAAATCCATATATGAGTGTACCCGATATAGAACAAGCTTCCTGGAGCGATATCAGGCCATTTTGTTTCGGAGAATAATCTAATTACAGGAAAATATGATCGCGTATGAAAAACTCACTAACAATACAATGACATCAATAGATATTCTCTCGATAATGCATCATGGATGCCGGGGGCTATCGAACTGTGCAGGCGTATCAACACAGCGGCAGTTAAGATATTCAATCATAATTATAATGCCCTGGGCCGCCATAATCCATAATATCGGCATTGCCATCATCCGCGCTCTCGGTTCGAATTGGCCATAACCAATGATATAAATAATCGAAACGGTGCCTAACCAGATCAGACACATTAGCAAAGCTGGATTATTAGCAATTGGCAGGCGCCACAACGCAAAAAGGAATGCAGGCAAGCAAAATATCCAGAGAGTCATACCAGGGTACATTAGTTCGTAGAAATTAGTATTTGTAATCCCGTGCGTAAACGCTACCCAGGGATAAGGGCCCATTATACTTCGACTCACCGCTTTAATGCCATTAAGCCATAGCGGGTTTTCTCGCAAATCATCATGCCATTCCTGCCGGACGCTATCGACGGGAGGCCCAGAGTTAAGCTGTCCTTGAACAGCGGAAAAAAGTGGTTGTCCAGAATTAAGAAAAAAATACATATGTTCAGAAAAGACCTTTCCTGGAAGGCTTTGTTCAAATGAGGGCACAATTACCGGAAAAAGCTTGACAACGCCAAATCCAAGCAATAGCACCCCGGCAAGGCCTATAAATTTTCGGGGGGATAGATGCCAAATCCTAATCGCAAATACGATAGATCCGGCAAAAATCATCGCAAAAACCGCATTAAAACGAACCAAAGAGAGTAGTCCCGCACTTCCAGTAAATAGAGTTAGCTGAAACCATGGGTCACCCATTCCTTTAAGCAGTTTTACCAAGGCCAGCAAACCTAAAATGACAAGAAAAATCAGAAATGATTCACGTAAAAGAACCGATCCCCACACGGCAAAGTTTGTGTCAAGAATCACTAACAGCACAGCATATCTAGCTGCTATTCTTCTATCAAACAAGTAGTAACTTAACAAGTAAACGCTAGCTGCAGCTCCCGCTAACAGTGGGGTATTGGCGAAAATAGCGGTTACTCTTGAACCATTACTGATTAGATAAATTACAGCCAAGATGACTTGGTATGCATACCGGCTCATGCCGAGTACCGTAGCATAATCATATTCATCACTCGGCAACCAGAGCTTGATGCCTTTACCCATGAGCCCGCTTAGCGAAAATTCTTCGGCATTAACAATTTTTCCTTGCCAATGCATCACAATCGCCCTGGCATTAGAATCATAGACTTGGGAGTCGGGAAAAGTATCAGACCAAGCCGGTAAACTTTGGATAAATAGGATTTCAAGCGTATAAACGAGCAGCGCCAAGATAAAGATAATATCCACCGCGTGTCGCTCACGGACCGAGGCAAAGATACGAATAAAGAAGAAAATCATTATTGCTTCGATGGCTACAAAAGCAACTCCCCTGCCAGGTAAGTGCACAACCTCGCTCAATAATGTTATCCAAATTACCAAAACACCCAATGCAAAGAGACGGAATCGGCGGTTAGCATAATTATCTTCAACAACAAAACAGGGGCTCAAATATCGCAAGATCGAACGGAACATTTCAACATACTCCGGCACAAATAACACCAAATTATTCGGGTGCGGGCAACTGATTTTTTAGTCAGGGAATTTTACCACATTACTTTAAAATTCACAAAATATCCACGGCGAGACATACAAAAATCGCGGGCATTATTTACGACTGGCAGTTAAAATATATGCCGCCAACAAGCTAGTGGCAAAGTAACACCCCATTGTAGCGATTAACAATCCGTTGAGATTAAGAATTGGGACAAAGACAAATGACAAAAGTAATTTAACAACTAAGCCAGTAGCCGAAACCAGTATCACTGGGACCTGCCGTCCTTGACTCAATAGCGCGTTAACTAACACTATGCTCACCAGATAGAAGGGCACCTGCAACATTCCATAACGGAGAACATCCGCCACCTGCTGGGTATCTTGGATAGTGAACTGGCCCCGCTGAAATAGCAATTCAACAATTTGCGGGGCTAACAGAATGCCCACAGCCATAGTAAAGAATCCAGCACCAAACATAATACCTGCCCACCTCCTTGCTATTTGGTTTAAACTTCTTTTGCCTCTGACATGTGCTTGGGATAGTACCGGGAGCATAGCCCTTCCAATGGCTGTAGCGCCCAAACCCAGCACCAAAGACAAAATCCGGTTGGCATAACCCAGCGTTGCCAATTCGCCGGTTCCAAGCCTCGCGGCAACGAATTGATCAACCAAGCTTACAAAGCTAATTAAGAATTGCCCGATCAGCATCAACCCCAAGCCAGCAAGCATTGATTGCCAGAAGGGTGATTGGAATCGGTAGCGTGGAGCTTCTATTTCTGCATGTCTTCCAAGGGTGAATGAAAGCAGCATGACTTGTAAAAGAAAGCCTAGCAGAGTTGCCCATATAAGGGGTTCTGGGCCACTGAATAAAAGTACGCCTACTAGGATCACCAGCGCAGGAAGAGCTTCCAAAAGGGTGTTCAGGTGACGGTTGGCAGCCATTGTCCAGGCACCAAATAAATGTACTAGCAGCGCAAATGGGATCGTCCATGCCAAATAAAGTGCCATATGGTGGGCCAACCCGATTTGCGTATCACGCAGACCAATCCATGGTTGGGTGACCAGCCAGGGAAGGAATAACCAGCAGATTGTCCCTAGGGCCATACCGAGCCAGAGGGTAGAACCAAGCAGTTCGGCACGGAAAGTGGAAACCTCACCCGGATCTTTACGTTGGATCCGGGCGACAACGGGGATCATGACTGCAGCCATCACGCCGCCCAGGATGTTGACCGGCCACTGCGCAAGGTTGAAGGTAAACAGATACGCATCAACAGTTTCGCTAATCCCATACCGCCAAGCGATAGCTATTTCCTTGGCGGCTGCAACCATCTTACCCAGCAGGATGAATACCGCTACTACAGCAAAACCGCTCGCAATCTGCTTATGCTCCTGACTTATACGATGGAAACGGTCATTCAACGCAATTGGGATACGCAATTCGATGAATTTTATGAAAAACATCAGCACATAAAAATCCTGCTAGCATCATGATGCTGGATTGCCTAGAATGGTAACAGATTAGATTTTATAGGGATACTCAGCTTTTTGGGGTTAATCCTCTGCCAGATTGCCCGAATCTGTATTTCGTCATGTCTCTGTAATACCTGATCATTTCATGCGGATTTTGTGGCCGCGAGTTCAGATCACCTTGCTCAGCGGTTGTCAATGTTTCCCTCATTTTGACTTTCCAGTGATATCTCCTTGACAAGAGGATGGTTGTTAAGGCACAGCCTCTGTTGACCCGTTATCGCAACATCGAACGTACACACCCCTTAATTTTGCCCTCTAGTTGACAGAATCCAAGGAAATCAAGACGAGGCAGGACTCCTTTGAGAAACATATCTGACGGAATTCTAATATCCTGGCATCTGATCGCCCTGGACCTGCCAGACTTTACCTTGGCCGCCCTGGTGAGCCAGTCCCTATCGCGATCCCCTTGGGGCTACCGGGTGCGGCTAGTGGAACGCCTGGCAGGGCGGGTCGCGCCATGAGCCGCTGGTTCGATCGGCTGCGGTCGCGTAGCGCCGCCTTCATCCACGACCTCCTGATGCTGCCGGTGGCCTGGCTGCTGGCCTTTTGGCTGCGCTTCAACCTGGGCGACATCCCGGCCGAGCAGCTGAACGTGGCCCTGGTGGCCCTGCCGATACTGCTGGTGGCCCAGGGCACCGTGAACTGGCTCCTGGGCCTCTATCGCGGCGTCTGGCGCTTCGCCTCCTTGCCGGACCTGATGCGCATCGGCAAGGCCGTGCTGACTGGCACCGGCCTGACCTTCTTTCTCCTCTTCGTCTTTAATCGCCTGGACGCCGTGCCGCGCTCCGTGCCGCCGCTCTATCTGTTGCTGCAATTGGCCCTGCTGGCGGGACCCCGCCTCATCTATCGGTGGCTCAAGGATCACCGCCTGAATTTGGGCGATGGCCAACGCGTCCTCATCGTCGGCGCCGAACGGGCGGGCGAGATGCTGGCGCGGGACATGCTGCGCGATCCCCAGCGCGCTTATGTGCCCGTGGCCTTCGTCGATGACCGGCCCCGCCGCCATGGGGCCGAGGTGCACGGCATTCCCGTGCGGGGTGGCACCGAGGCCATCCCGGCCCTGGCCCTGGATCTGGAAATCGATCTCATCCTCCTCGCCACCCCCGATGCCTCGGCCAGCGAGATGCAGCGCCTGGTGGACTTGTGCGAGCGGGCGGGCCCGCCCTTCCGCACCGTGCCCCAACTGGGCAACCTCATGA
>JADZBU010000073.1 GCA_020851955.1 Chromatiaceae bacterium
CCGGTGTTGCTGCAAACTGCGGCCCTGTTGATCTTGCTGGCCGGACTGCCGCGCCAGTCCTCGCCTCGCGCGGCGGCCGTGCTGTGCTGGGTGTATGGCACGGTGTGGCTGGTGGGCGCCACCGGCTGGATGTTTGTCAGTTTGCACCGCTACGGTGGCTTGCCCGCGTGGATGGCAGTGGTGGCCGTGGGCCTGCTGTGTGCGGCCCTGTCGCTCTACATGGCTGCGGCGGGCTGGGTCTGGGGGCGCTGGCGCACCGGCGTGGCCTGGCGGGATGCTGGCCTGTTCGGAGCGGTGTGGCTGTTGGCCGAACTGGCGCGGGCCCTGATCTTCACGGGCTTTCCGTGGGGGGCGAGCGGCTACGGTCTGCTGGCGACGCCACTACAGCACCTGGCGCCCTGGGTGGGGGTGTATGGCATGGGCTGGGTCTGGGCCACGCTGTGCGCCTGGGTGTGGTGGTCCCTGGGGTCTGTTTCTACGTCTGCCCCAGCGAAATCCTCGGGCCGGGTGGCGCGGCTGTGGCCCGCCGTGGTGGTGGCGCTGCTGCTGACGCTGGGTGCCGTGTGGGACGGTGCCCGCTTCACCCGCGTGGTGGCGCAGCCCTTGCAGGTCACCTTGCTGCAGGGCAACGTGCCACAGGATGAGAAATTCAGCCCTTCTCGGCAGATCGAGATGCTGGTCTGGCACGGTCGCCAACTGCTGGCAGCCCCGGGCGATCTGGTGGTGGCGCCCGAAACCGCCATTCCCCTGTTGCCGTCGCAACTGCCCGAGGGCTATTGGGGCCAACTTCAGGCCGCGTTCGCGCAAGAGGGTCGCCATGCCCTGATCGGGGTGCCCCTGGGAGATTTCGATGTGGGTTACACCAACTCGGTGGCGGGCTTGTCGTCGCAGTCGGCGAGCCTGCAGGGGCAGATGTACCGCTATGACAAGCACCATCTGGTGCCGTTTGGCGAATTCATCCCCACGGGGTTTCGGTGGTTCGTCCGCATGATGAACATTCCCTTGGGCGATTTCTCTCGTGGACCGCTGGCGGCCGCATCGTTTGATGTGAAGGGGCAGCGAGTGGCCCCCACCATCTGCTACGAGGATCTGTTCGGCGAGGAAATTGCAGCGCGTTTCGTGCAAGCGGACCAGGCGCCCACCATTTTGGCCAATGTCAGCAACCTCGCCTGGTTTGGCGAGTCGGTCGCCATTCACCAGCATTTGCAGATTGCCCGCCTGCGCTCGCTCGAATTCCAGGTGCCCACCATCCGCTCCACCAATACCGGCGCCACCGTCGTGATCGATCACCAAGGCGAGGTGACCGCACGCCTCGCACCCAACACCCGCGGCAGCCTGCAGGCCGAGGTGCAGGGCATGAGCGGCGTCACACCTTATGCGTGGTGGGCGGGGCGTTGGGGGCTGTGGCCCCTGATCGGCTTCGGTGCGCTGTGGGTGTGCGCCACGGCAATCTGGGGCCAACGGCGCTCTGACCGCGTCGGCATTTAATAGAATCGGGTATTTGCGTTGAGCCTGTTCGCAGAGCAGGGCGCAAGGCCACACATCCATGACACCCCTGGTGACGCTGCCACCCCTGCGGCGCGGCGCACCCAACAAGGCAACAACATGCTGACTTTCCAGCAATTGATTCTGCGTTTGCAAAGCTACTGGGACGCCCAGGGCTGCACCCTCCTGCAACCCTACGACATGGAAGTGGGCGCCGGAACCAGCCACACCGCCACCTTCTTGCGCGCTTTGGGTCCGGAGCCCTGGAAAGCCGCTTATGTGCAGCCCAGCCGCCGCCCCAAGGACGGCCGCTACGGCGAGAACCCCAACCGCCTGCAGCACTACTACCAGTACCAGGTGGTCCTCAAGCCGGCACCGGCCAACATTCTGGAGCTGTATCTGGGCTCGCTGGAGGCTCTGGGCTTCGACCTCAAGCAGAACGACATCCGCTTTGTGGAAGACGACTGGGAGAACCCCACGCTGGGCGCCTGGGGTTTGGGCTGGGAAGTCTGGCTCAACGGCAGGGAAGTGACCCAGTTCACCTACTTCCAGCAGGTTGGCGGCATTGACTGCAAGCCCATCACCGGCGAGATCACCTATGGTCTTGAGCGCCTGGCCATGTACCTGCAGGGCAAGGAAAGCGTGTATGACCTGGAACTGGGAGTAGTGCTGGAGCCTGTTCGGGTTCTGCCCGTACCGCCCATCGGCGGGGCGCCTTGATGGTTCCACGTAGGCGACCCTCCAGGGTTCGGGGCCGATCACTCGCAGCGTCGTGGCCGGGTTCATGGTGCCGGCCCCGACCTCGATATCGTAGGGCTGCTGGATCACGCATCCCTGTTCAGCCCAAAACCTTTGAAGGCGCATCATGATCTCCTGAAGGTTCACCCCGGTATTCCTCCCTCTGGTTCGACGTTACATCCTGTCCGACAGGGTCCTTATCAGCATCCTCGTGCAGGATTCGGCCTTCCCGGGATCGATCCCGGGAAGGCCCTCCATCGCCAATACCCTCTCATGGCCCAGCACCGAAACCGCGAAGAGCTCACCCCGATCCTGGCCGCTGAGCCTCAACCCCTGCCTGCCGCCGGAACACTGGGCGCAAAAGAACGATCCCTCGCTGAAAAGGGCCTCCCCGAGCGGGACGCCGCATCCCTGGCAGCGCTCGAGGTCGGGGGCGAGGCCCCAATTCCTTAACCATCGCCAGTAGAATCGCCAGCCCGCCAGGTCTTCCCTGAGGCGACCCGATTCCAGGACGCAAAGGGACCAGTAGAAAATGGGCAAAAGGTCATCGGAAGCATGACCCGGGAGCGTATATTTTACCAAAGACGCTGCCCACTCGGCGGCCCTCCTTATGCGGGAGGGGTGCTTCCTCAGGGGCAGAAAATCCTTCCGGACGTCCACATCTCTCAGGTACCACCGGTTGGGCCCCCGGTAAATGTGGAAAGTACCCCAAACAAGGGGATCGGTAGCTCCCCCGAACCTCACCTTGCCCCTGGCGGCGCCGGGAGCGATCAGCCAGACCGGGCCCTCGTCCTTTAGAAGGACGTATATGCTCCGGTCGCCCTCGTTGGAATCCTTCCTTCGAAGGACGACCCCCTGCTTTCGGAGCAGACCCTGACCAGGCTTGCCCTCTAGGAAGGCGTTCTCTCTAGGTATAGCCCATTCTCCGGAGCTCCCTTTCGGAGTTTCTCCATCCCGGCTTGACCTTGACCCAAAGGTCCAGGTAAACATCGTACCCGAAAACCTCCTCCAGTTCCTTTCGCGCGAGTTCTCCGATACCCTTTAGTTTCGCGCCGCCCTTCCCGATGAGGATGGCCTTCTGACCCGGCCTCTCGACGAAAAGGGTCGCTCGCACCAGGAGGTTCCTCCTTTCGGGGTACTCGTCGGGGGATCTGAACTCCTCAACGACTACGGCGACGCTGTGGGGCACCTCCTGCTCAGTTTGCTCGAGTACTTTCTCCCTGATGACCTCGGCCGCCAGAAATCGTTCTGTGCAGTCCACCAACCTATCGTCGTCGAAAATGGGGGGGCCTGGAGGTAAGAGGTCAAAAAGGGTCTCCACCAGGAGGCCCAGGTTTCGCCCCTCAAGGGCCGACACCGTCAGGACATGGGCGAACCCCCTCCTCCGGGTGAAGCATTCCCAGCCGTCGGGACCGTGATCGTGGTCATGGGCGTCAACCTTGTTCACGACGAGGACGACGGGCACCGATACCTTTTCCAACAGGTCCAGGATGATCCCGTCGGCCTTGCCCACCCTGCTGTCGCCGGCCTCCACCATGAAACATACGACATCGGCCGCCTCAAGGGAAGCCGCCGCCTGCCTTTCCAGGAAACGCCCCAGCCTGTGAAGGGGCCTGTGGAGCCCAGGAGTATCGACAAAGACGATCTGCCCCCGCGGGCTGTTGAGCACCGCCCTGATGCTGTTCCTGGTGGTTTGGGGCTTGTCCGAGACAATGGCTGCCTTACCGCCCACGAGGGCGTTGACCAGCGTCGATTTCCCCACGTTTGGCCTGCCCACGACCGCCACGAAACCGGACCGGCAGGCTGTACCTTCGCTCATTCGCCGCCCTCTCCCAGCCTGAAGGGC
>JADZBU010000074.1 GCA_020851955.1 Chromatiaceae bacterium
CGCAGGCCCTGGGCCTGGCCCTGGTGGCCGCTGGCGAGGGGCAGTTGGCCGGCGAGGACCTTGATGAGGGTGGATGTGCCGGCGCCGTTGGGACCGCGGAGGCCGTTGCGGGCCCCCGGCTCCAGGCTCAGCCGCACCTTGTCCAGGATGATCCTGTCGCCATAACCGGCGCGGCCTTCGTCCAGGGTCAGGAGGGGGCGCGGCAGGCTGGGCGGGGCGCGGAAGGCGAAATGGAAGGGGCTGTCGACATGGGCCGGGGCGATGCGCTCCATCCGCTCCAGGGCCTTGATGCGGCTTTGGGCCTGGCGGGCCTTGGTGGCCTTGGCGCGGAAGCGCTCGACGAAGCCCTGAATGCGGCTGATCTCCTGTTGCTGGCGGACAAAGGCGGCCTGGCGTTGGCTCAGGCGTTCGGCGCGCAGGGCCTCGAAGGCGCTGTAGTTGCCGGTGTAAAAATTCAGTTGGCCCTGCTCGATGTGGGCGATCTGGCGGACGATGGTGTCCAGAAAGTCGCGGTCGTGGGAGATCAGCAGGAGGGTGCCGGGATAGTTGCGCAGCCAGGTTTCCAGCCAGATGACCGCGTCGAGATCCAGGTGGTTGGTGGGCTCGTCGAGGAGCATGAGGTCGGAGCGGCACATGAGGGTGCGGGCCAGACCCAGGCGCATGCGCCAGCCGCCGGACCAGCTCGACACCGGGCGGCGCTCCTCGCCGGGGTTGAAGCCCAGGCCGTGGAGCAGGCGGGCGGCGCGGCTCTCGGCGGTATAACCGCCGATGGCCTCCAGGCGGGCGTGGAGTTCGCCCTGGCGCAGACCGTCCCCCGCCGCCTCCGCCGCCAGCAGCTCGCGCTGAACCTGCCGCAACTCGCGATCGCCGTCCATGACCAGCTCGATGGCGGGCTGGTCGCCGCTCGGGGTCTGCTGGGCGACGTGGGCGATCTCCCAGCCCGGGGGGACCAGGACCTCGCCGGCGTCTGGGTGCAGCTCGCCCTGGATGAGGGCGAAGAGGCTCGACTTGCCGCAGCCGTTGGCGCCGACCAGGCCCACCTTCTGACCGGGATAGACGCAGAGGTCCGCGGCTGCGAGGAGGAGGCGGGTGCCCCGGCGCAGGTCGATTTGACGGAGTTGCAGCATGGCGGGTGGTCTAGCCTTGGGGGTTGCGGTCCAGCCGCCGGTAGCCGATGGCCTCGCCCAGGTGGAGGGTGGTGATGGCCTCGCGACCGGCGAGGTCGGCGATGGTGCGCGCCACCTTGAGGACCCGGTGATAGGCGCGGGCGGACAGTCCCAGGCGGGCCATGGCCTGGGCCATGAGCCGCCGGCTATCCTCGTCCAGGGGGCAATGGCGGTCGATCTCGCGGGGCTCCAGGCCCTGATTGGGCTTGCCGTGGCGGTCGAGCTGGCGGGCGCGGGCGATCTCGACCCGGCCGCGCACCTGGGCGCTGGTCTCGGCGCTGGCGTCCGGCGGGGCGTTCATCTCCTCCGGCCGGGGGCGCGGCACCTCCACGTGCAGGTCGATGCGGTCCAGCAGGGGCCCGGAGATGCGGCCCCGGTAGCGGGCGACCTGCTCCAGGGTGCAGCGGCAGCGCCCCGCCGGGTCACCGAGATAGCCGCAGGGGCAAGGGTTCATGGCGGCCACGAGTTGAAAGCGGGCGGGGAACTCGGCCTGGCGCGCGGCGCGGGAGATGTGGATGCGGCCGGACTCGAGGGGCTCCCGCAGCACCTCCAGCACCCGGCGGTCGAACTCCGGCAGCTCATCAAGAAAGAGGACGCCCAGGTGGGCCAGGGAGATCTCGCCGGGGCGCGGATTGCCGCCGCCACCCACCAGGGCCACGCCGGAGGCGGTGTGGTGGGGCGTGCGAAAGGGCCGCTGGCGCCAGCGCGCTGGGTCGAAGGCCTCCAGGCCGCTGACCGAGCGAATGGCGGCGGTCTGGAGGGCCTCCTCCTCGCTCAGGGCCGGCAGCAGGCCGGGCAGGCGGCTGGCGAGCATGGACTTGCCGGTACCCGGCGGGCCCAGAAAAAGCAGGCTGTGACCGCCGGCGGCGGCGATCTCCAGGGCCCGCTTGGCCTGGGGCTGGCCGCGCACCTCGGACAGGTCCGGGTACTGGGTCGCGACCAGCGCGATTTCCTCGGAGACATAAGTCGCCAGGGGCTCCTCGCCGTTGAGGTGGGCGCAGACCTCCAGCAGGTGGTCGGCGGGGAGGACGCGCAGGCCCCGGACCAGACCCGCCTCGATGGCGTTCTGGCGCGGCAGGACCAGGGCGCGGCCGGCCTCGCGGGCCGCCAGCGCCGCCGGCAGCACCCCTTGCACAGGCCTCAGGGCGCCGGAGAGGGCGAGTTCGCCGAGGAATTCCAGGTCCGGCAGCCCCTCGGTCTTGAGTTGGCCCGAGGCCCCCAGCACCCCTAGGGCGATGGGCAGGTCGAAGCGCCCGCCCTCCTTGGGCAGGTCCGCCGGCGCCAGGTTGACGGTGATGCGCCCGGCGGGGAACTGGAAGTGGCCATTATGAAGGGCGCCGCGCACCCGGTCCTTGCTCTCCCGGACCGCCATCTCGGGCAGGCCGACGATATTCATGCAAGGCAGTCCGCCGGCGAGCTGGACCTCCACGGTCACGGGCGGGGCGTCCATGCCCACGCGGGCACGGCTATTGAGGATGCAGAGGCTCAAGGGGCTGGGCGGCGCGGGGGCGACTAGCGCGCGGCGCCGTCGGGTCTCAGCGCCTGCTCCAACTCCGCCACCTGAGCCTCCAGGCGCTCCAGTTTGGCGCGAGTACGGGCCAGGACGGCGCTTTGGACATCGAATTCCTCCCTGGTCACCAGGTCCAGCCGGGACAGGCCGGCCTCCAGGCCCGCGCGCAGATTACGGTCGATATCCTGGTGCAGGGCCTGGAGTCCCTGGGGCAGGCTGCCGGCCAGGCGTCGGGTCAGGTCGTCGAGATATTTGGGGTCCAACATGGTTGTCACCTGGGGCTGGGAGTGCGGTGGCGGGGATTATAGCGCCCTGGCCCCATCCTGACCCGGATCCGCCGTATGCCCCATAATGGTGCGGCCACCCCCGGCCCGGGCCTGGAATCCGCGCCAAGTAAGTGCCCGAATCCCCGCCGCGACGGGGTAAGGCGCTGATTTGGCCCTGGGTTGCGGGCATGGCCGAAGGTTGGCACAAAGACTGCAAGAGTCGATTCGTCATCTTTATGGCCCCGGCCTGGCCGGTGGCATCCCTAACATCCAAGCATCCTGAAGAGAGGTCAATTAGCCATGAAAACCCAAGGATTGATCGCCGCTGGCATCGCCAGCGCCCTCCTGACCACCCCCCTGGCGGTCCTGGCGGACGACGAGGGTAATCCGCCCCCCGAGCATAGCGTCAGCGCCAACATCGGCGTGGTCAGCAACTATATCTGGCGCGGCATTACCCAGACGGATGACAAGGCGGCGGTCCAGGGCGGCCTCGACTATAGCCACAGCAGCGGTTTCTATGCCGGGACCTGGGTCTCCAATGTCGATTTCAACCTGGACGAAGATAGCCCCAGCGCCGAGGTTGACCTCTATCTGGGTTACACCAACTCCATCATCGAGGACCTGACCTACAACGTTAAGGGCATCTACTACGCCTATCCGGGCGGCAAGGATCTCAACTTCGCCGAGTTGGGCGGCAGCTTGGGCTACAAGTGGTTCAAGCTGGGCGTGGATTACACCGTCTATGGCGAGAACGAAGGCGGCCTTTACGACCAGGGTGACTGGTACTTCTCCGGCGCCTTCACCTACGACGAACTGCCCTATGGCCTGAGCTTCTCGCTGCGCGCCGGCTACACCGACTACAAGAACAGCGATATCACCTTTGTCGAAACCTTGAATGACGTGGACATCGAACGCTCGGCCAATGCCGACTACTGGAACTATGGGGCCAGCATCAGCAAGACCGCGGGCGAATTCGGCACCTTCAGCCTGAACTGGGACCAGAACAACGGTGAGGAAAACGTGGGCTTCAACAACGATCCCAAGTTCTGGGTGGGCTGGTTGAAAACCTTCTAGCCGCGATCCCAACCCCGACGTAACACAACGCGTGCCGGGCCGGGTCCCGGCCAACAAGGGAGCTATCTAGCATGAAACTGGTCACCGCCATCATCAAACCCTTCAAGCTCGATGACGTTCGCGAGGCCCTCTCCGACATCGGCGTATCGGGTATCACCGTTACGGAAGTCAAGGGTTTCGGCCGTCAGAAGGGTCACACCGAGCTTTATCGGGGCGCCGAGTACGTCGTCGATTTCCTGCCCAAGATCAAGGTCGAGATTGCCGTCGCCCCGGATCAGGTCGATCGGGTCATCGACGCCATTACCGGGGCCGCCCGGACCGGCAAGATCGGCGACGGCAAGATCTTCGTCTCCGATCTGGGACAGGCCATCCGCATCCGCACTGGCGAGACCGGTATCGATGCCTTGTAATCTCGATGCGCTGTAGAGAGGATTGATGTTATGAGCAAATTACTTGCTATCCTGCTGCCGGTTCTGGGGCTTGGCCTCGCCGGCAGCGCCTGGGGCGAAGAGGCCTTGAAGCCCGCCGCCGATGTGATTGCCGCCGCCGCGCCCTTGGTCAACAAGGGTGATACCGCCTGGATGCTGATTTCCACCGCCCTGGTCGCCATGATGGTGATACCCGGCCTGGCCCTCTTTTACGGGGGTCTGGTGCGGTCGAAGAACATGCTGTCCGTGCTGATGCAGGTCTTCATGATCTTTTCGCTCATGATCGTGCTGTGGTTCATCTATGGCTATTCCATTGCCTTCACCGAGGGCAACCCCTTCTTTGGGGGCTTCTCCAAGCTCTTCCTGAGCGGTGTCACGGTGGATTCCCTCGCCGCGACCTTCAGTAAGGGCGTCGC
>JADZBU010000075.1 GCA_020851955.1 Chromatiaceae bacterium
AGTTGGCGACACCTTCGTTGAGCAGGATATAACCCGCCGCCAGCGCCAGGAGGGTGGCGGCGGTCTTTTCCGCCAGGGGCCGCGACCCAGATTGCCGGCGCAACGCCAGTACCAGGAAGGGCACGAGGCCGCCGATGAGCTGGGCGTAGGGAAAATCGACATAGCGGGGGTCGAACACCAGCATCAGCGCCGTCTGGATGGTCAGGACCATCAGGGCCGCCAGGGCCAGCCCCGCGGCGACCGCGCGGCGGTCCCGGGGCCAGCGGGGCACCGGGCCCAGCACCCGGTAGAGGGGCGGCACCCCTTGCCGCCCCATCAGGGCCGCCGCGCCGGCGATGGGTGCCAGGGCCGCCACCGCCACCCAGGCCAGGGATCCGATCCAGCCCGTCAGACCCAGGCTCTCCACCCACATGGCCTCGACGGCCAAGCCGATGGCGGTGCCCGACACCAGGGCGATGGCCGCGACGCCCAACCAGGCGACCGTCGTGGCCCCGCCCTCGGCCCCGCCCTCGCGCTTTGCCGAGGCGCCCGCGGCCAGGAAGACGAGGGTGACCAGCAGGACGCCCAGCAGGGCTTGCCAAGGCCAGAAGGGATGGTTCGACACCGGCTGGCCCCACGTGAACTTGGGCGCGCGCCCCTCGGCATCGAAGAGGCCCCAGTAGCCGCCGACCGTGCCCTCGCGCTGGCGCTTCCAGGGCTGATCAAAGGCCTCGATCAGATTGACGCCAAACTTTTCCCGGTCGGCCAAGGCCATGACCTCGTGCAGAAAGCGGGCCTGGTTGACCCGCGAAGGAAGGGCCCCCTCCCGCATCCGTCCCGCGCTCGGCCAGCCGATCTCGCCGATGAAGATCTCCTTGTCTGGTAGCTGGGCCACGATTTTCTGGCGCGTCGCCTCCGCGTGAGCGACCGCGCCCGCCACCGGGGTGGGGAAGTCCTCCCAGTAGGGCAGGAGATGGATGGTGACGAAGTCCACGTCCCTGGCCAGGTCGGGATGACGCAGCCAGAATTCCGGGACATCCGCGTAGGTCACCGGCACCGGCACGGCGGCCTTGACCTCGCGGATGGTGGCCCCGATGTCGGCGGGAGTCATCTCGCCGCGCAGCAGCACCTCGTTGCCGACCACCACGGCGGACACGACCTCGGGATAGCGTTGCGCCAGCTCGATGGCGGTATCGATCTGCTTGCGATTGCGGTCGCGCTCCGGGGCGAGCCAGATGCCCAGCATCACCTTCAGCCCGGCTTGCTTGGCCAGTTCCGGCACAAGATGGGTCCCATGATTGACGCCGTAGGTGCGGATGCAGCCGGTGCGGGTCGCCAGTTGGCCCAGGTCCGCCGCGATCCGGGCCGGCTCGATCTGGATGTCGCCGACGAGCGGACTCTCGTCGCCGCGAAAGGGCGCATAGGAGAGGCAGGGCGTTTGGCTCGACTCGCCCGCCAGGGTGGGCATGGGTACCGGCCGACCCAGCCCCCACCAGAGGGCCGTGACCACCAGCAGAGACAGCACATAGAGACTAAGGGGGAGTTTCATCGGGAACCTGTGGTAAGCGGGAGGGATAGGGAGGCTGCTGGACGCCGGATCATCAGGGACCGGGTTGGCGTCGCATCAGGGGCAGGGAGGCGGTTTCCCGGGTCTCGGCCGCGCCATCAGGGCTTGGCGTCCTGAACTGGCGGGGCGGGGCTGGGCGGCGCGGGACTGGTCGCCCTAGGCTCGAACTGGGGGCGATCCAGCCAGTAGGGGTCCGCCACGCCCTCGCGATAGGCCGCCAGGGACTCGGGGGAGGAGTTGACGCGCAGGTTAGCGTAGGTCCCTTCCTCCGTCTCCCAGCGCTCGTGCCAGAAGACGGCGGCGCGGAAGAGGGGGTACAAGTCCTTGAGGGCGGGGAAGGCGGCGCGGATGAATTCCGCCTTTTCCCCGGGCTTGAACTCGCCCACTCCCCACTCGGCCAGAATCATGGGCTTGTCGGGATTGATGGCGTGCAACACCGGGTAGGCATCCTCTACCACATCATTGAAGGTAGGCGAGCCGTCGAAGCGATTCAGCTTGCCGTAGGCGCTCAGTCCCAACCAATCCACGTAGGCGTCCCCGGGATAGTAGCTGGCCATGATGTTCCAGGGCGCCTTGGGCAGGGAGGCGTTGTTGGCATGAAAACCCCAGAGGATGTTGTCCACCCCCCGGGCCCGCACCCGGTCGATGACATAGCGGTTGGCCTTTTTCACCAGCTCGGGGCCGGCGTACAGGGGCCGCCCCGCTTCCTCGCCGACAATGTCGCCGCCCCCGTAGAAGACGCCGGACCAGGGGAACCAACTGCCGTTGGCCTCCAGGCCCCAGGTGACGAGCAGGGGCTTACCGTGGGCCTTGGCCCCATCGGCCCACTGGTCGATGTAGGCGTCCCATTGGCCCGCGAGGATGCTGGGGACGTTGAAGCGGTCCGGACCCCGGTTTTCCATATAGGGCCGATCCCAGGGCGACCAGAAGATCAGGGGCACGGCGCCATAGGCGGCAATGATATGGGTGGCCTTGGCGGGGAACTGCTGCTCGCCCCAGAAGCTGCCAAAGGCGACGATGGCGAGATGCTTGCCGGTCAGCTTCTCGAAGTCCATCAGGGCGTCGTAGGTGACATCGCCCTCGCCCTCGCCGAAATCCACATAGGCGCCCGTGTAGGCCCCTTCCTTGGGCATGACCAGATCCACCGGCCCCGTAGGCACGACCGCCGCCGGTACCCGCTTATCCGCCGGCTCGCCCCCTCGGCCGCAGCCGGTCAGGACTACCAGCAGGCCCAGCAAAACCAGGAGGCGGATGGGGGCCGAGCCTGGCGCTCGCCCACCTCGGAAGGGACCCGCCCGTCGCGGCCTCATCCCCGCCGGCCCTCCGCCAGGCCCTGGGCGACCGTGGCGGTGCGATCCAGTTTGCCCCAACCCACCCAGACACCCTTGAGGGCCTTGAAGATGGCCTTGGCGACGGCGTAATTGAAGACGGGCCGGTAGATGATCCGCATGGGCAGGATGAGCCAGACCTGGCGCAGGGGTTCGCGCTCGATCCAATAGGCCACCGCCGCCAGCAGCATGTCGGAGGCGATGAAGGTGAAGAAGTAGATATAGAGCAGCAGATTGGTCGGGTTGAGGACGAGGGCCGCGAGCAGCACCGCATCCACCAGCAGCCCGATGGCGACCAGCACGAAATTGAAGAACCAGGCATTGGGCAGGCTGAACCAGCCCAGGGCGCCATGGCGCAGGGCGAAGAGCATGTCCCGGTGCTTCCAGAGGCACTGCAAGGTGCCAAAGGCCCAGCGGAAGCGCTGGCGGGCGAAGGTGCGCGGCGTCTCGGGGGCCTCGGTCCAGGCCACCGCCCGGGGGGCATAGCGGATGCGGTAGCCCTGACGGTGCAGACTGAGGGTGAGGTCCGTGTCCTCGGCCAGGGTCTCGGTACTGATACCCCCCGCGGCCTGGATGGCGTCCAGCCGGAAGGCGCTCACCGCCCCGGGGACCACGGTGATGCAGTTCAACTGGTCATAGGCCCGGCGGTCCAGGTTGAAGCCGCAGGAATACTCCAGGGCCTGGAAGCGGGCGAAGAGGGTGTCGAGGTTACCGACCCGCGCCCGGCCGGAGACGGCGCCGACCTGGGGATCGGCGAAGGGCCGCACCAGTTCGGTGATGGTGCCGGGCTCGAACTGGGTATCGGCATCCAGGCTGACGACGATGCCATGCCGGACCTCCTGGAGGCCCCGGATGAGGGCCCGGGCCTTGCCCAGATTCGCTTGGCGGACCAGACGGATGCGGTCGTCCTCCCGCGCCAGGGCGGCCACGATATCGCCGGTCCCGTCCCGGGAACCGTCATCGACCACGATCACCTCCATGGGGCCAGGATAGCCGGTGGCGAGCACGGTTTTCAGCGTCTGGCGAATCACCTTGGCCTCGTTATAGGCCGCCACCAGCACGGACACGGGCGGACAGACGGGGGGCTGACACTCCAGCGGAGGCCAGTCGGAGGCGGCCCGGGCCAGGCGCTCGGCGCGACGGCTGCGCAAGGCGAGGCCAATCACCATGAGGGTCTTGAGGATGGTCAGGGCGGTGGCCAGGATCAAGAGGGCCCAGAGAAAATTGCTCACGGCGTGGATGATCTCGAAGCCGCCGTCGCTGATCATGCGGATGAGGGGCTGCTCGTTGGCCGGCACGGGGGGCATGAGTTGCGCCGCCGGGATTTTCAGCATCTCGGAGAGCGGCAGGATGGTCTCGCCCCGGGCCCGCAGGTAGTGGATGATCTCGGGCAAGACCTCGAGGGTCTGGCTGCGGTCGCCACCCGCGTCGTGCAGCAGGACGATGCTGCCCCCATCCCGCCGCCCCATGCGGACCCGCTCGAGCATGGTTTCCACCCCGGGCTTGGCCCAGTCCTCGGGGTCGATATCCATGGTCACCGTCAGATAGCCCATGCGCTGGGCGATGCCGATGGGCACCAGTTCCTCGACGGTATGGGGGTTGGTGTCGGCGTTGTAGGGGGGGCGGAAGAGGATGGTGGACTGGCCGGTGATGGACTCGATCAGGCGCTGGGTGGCGTTCAGCTCCAGCTTGGCTCGTTCCTCGGAGACCTCGGCGATATTGGGGTGGGTGTAGGTGTGGACGCCGATCAGGTGCCCCTCGCGCACGATCCGCTGGACCAATTCGGGGTTCTCTTCCATGTTGGCGCCGATCAGGAAAAAGGTCGCCCGCACCCCCTCGGTCTTGAGAATGTCCAACAGGGCCGGGGTCCATTCGGGGTCCGGGCCGTCGTCGAAGGTAATGGCGACCGCGTCCCGCGGTCCCGCGCCCTCATGCACCAGGGTCAGATAGGTCGGGAACTTCTCGTAGCGGGCGCTGGCCAGGTTGTGCTTGTCCAGGGTGACGCGGCGGAGGCCATCGGCGCGGTGGTCGTCGATGGTAATGAGGCTGCCCGTGCCGACATGAGCCATGGCATCGCCGGGGCTGAGGGTTTCGAGCTGGGCGAGATCGAGCGGGGCCAGGGGCTTGGCGGGGTCCAGGGCCAGGACGGGCCAGATGTCGGGGTCCTCGGTCCCCAGCCGGAAGATGGCGATGCCGCCGGCCTGACTGGCCCGCGTCGCCCGCAACTGGTTCAGGAAGGTAACGGCGTCCAGAAACCAGATATTGTGGACGGCGTCCTGATCCTGGTAGCGGACGCGCGGATTCAGGGTCGAGGGATCGAAGGTCAGACCTTTTTGGGCCGAGCGCCCGGCCCGGGCCATGGCGTCCTCGAAACTGATGAGACTGGCCTCCTCGTCACCGTCCCGCCAGTCGTAACCATAGGCACCGATACCAATCACCCATTGGTCCGGCCGGCCATAGCTCCGGGTCAGGGCGCCGAGCCAACCCTCGAAGAAGGCTTGGGAGGCCACCGGGCCGGGCGGATTGAGTTCGGCGTTCTCGTCGTAGAGGGCGGCGACGAACCGATCGACATGGGCGGCGAGGGGCTCCAGGTCCAGCAGGACCAACTGGCGGCGAGCCGGAACACTGAGCCACAGTTCCAGATCGTTGGCGTGGAGCGCCGCGGCCACTCGGGCCAGCAGGACGGTCAGGGCCTCCCGGTAGTGCGGATCGATCTGCTGCCAGTCGATGAGGACGCCCGCCGCACCGATCTCCTGGAGGGCCACCACCAGATTAGCCGCCAGGAGTTCCTGTTGGGCCAGGGACCCCGTCAGCAGGGTTTCCACCGCCTCGGGCTGCCAGACCTCGTTGGCATCCAGGTTGCGCAGTTGGGGAATGAGGGCCAGACCCGCCTCGCGCGCCAGCTCCATGACCTCCTCGGACGGGGTCAGCTTGATCCCGCCCTGGCCATTCTCCAGGGAGAGCCAGTCGGGAGCCAGGTGGGTGAGTTGGTCGGCATGGGCCTTGAGGGCGGCCAGGGCGGCGGGGTCCCAAGTCTCGAAATAGCCCAGGCGGATGTCACCCAGGGGACCCGCGCCGGACGCGGCCAACCCCCGGCCCTTGTTCTCCCGTGCGAAATCCAGCCAGAGGGGCTTGGCCGCCTCCCGACGGACCTGGTCCGCCGGGGGCTGGGCCTTTAGCCGCGATTTGAGTTGTTCCGCCGCCGGGGCCGGGCCGAGGCTTGAAGGGACGAACAGCGTCTGGATGAAAATGACCATGCCGAAGGCCGCCAGCCCCCCCAGGAGCAGGCTATAGCGCTTGAATCTTGGCCAGCGCTTGCCCAGGCGATCCAGGAAGACGAAGGCCTCCGCGCCCTCGGCGCCTGGTTGACCTTCCTCCCGCCGATCGCTGGGTGTGGGTTCTGGTGACATCTTGCTTGATCCTGCCGCCCAGGGCTGATGGTTATGAGGTGGCCGCCGGCGCGCCAGCCGGCGGTCTGCCTGCCTTGCTTGGCCGGCATTATGGCGAGCGCCGCATGGGGGTGAAAGAGTAGCGGCGAGAGGATATCCGGCGCAACGCCATCCCATCATCGGGGGCGCGTAGAATAAGCGAACTTTCGCCGGCCCGTGGATAAAAACCTCGCCCCCATGAAACGCCTTATCCTCATTTGTTTGTTGGCTTTTTTGGTACTGTCCGCCTGCCAGCAGCCGACCGAAACCCTCCTGACCGGGGACACCCAAGGCACCACTTGGCATCTGAAAATGGTCCTGGACGGCACCGCCGCCAACCCGGAGGAGATCGGAACGGCCGTCGCGGCCCTGTTTAGCAGGATTGACGAGCGCTTCTCCAACTGGCGCGAGGATTCGGAACTGGCCCGCTTCAATCGGCAAGAGACCACGGAGTGGCAAAGCCTCTCGCCGGAGGTCGTCCAGCTCACCCGCCTGGCCCGCGAGATCCATGACAAGACCGGGGGCTGTTACGACCCGACGGTGCAGCCCCTCTCGGAACTCTGGGGTTTCGCCCGCGAGGAACAGCGGGTGCCCGCTCCCGGCGAGATCCAGGCCGTCCTCGCCCACATCGGCATGGACAAGCTGGAGATCGACGCCGCCGGGGACCGGCTGCGTAAACGGGACCCAGCGCTACGGCTCAGCCTGGATTCCATCGCCCAGGGCTATACCATCGGCGCCATGGCCCAACTGCTGGAGGACCGGGGTATTCACAACTACCTCGCCGAGATCGGCGGCGAGATGAAGGTCAAGGGCCACAAGGCCAACGGCGGCGCCTGGCGGGTAGCGGTCGAAAAGCCCAAGCCGCTGACCCGGGAAGTGCAACGCATCCTGGAACTCCAGCGGCAAGACGGCATCGCCGTCATGACCTCGGGGACCTACCGCAACTACTTCGAGGCCGATGGCAAGACCTATTCCCACATCATCGACCCCCGTACGGGGATGCCCGTCAACCACCAATTGCTTTCGACCACCGTCCTGCACGAGAACCCGACCCTGGCCGACGCCTGGTCCACGGCCCTCCTGTGCGTGGGCGAGACCGAGGGGTTGCGCATCGCCGCAGCGGAAGGGTTGCGGGCCCTCTTCATCCACCAGGAGGGGGACCAGCTCAAGGAGACTCTGAGCCCGGCCTTCGCCCAGTACCTGGGGCCCTGACGACCCTGTCCACTGGCCGGCGGGCACTCCGCCGCTAGCGCGTCCGGGCCTGGGTGCCGGGAACCCCGGCCGGCAACCGACTATCCAATTCATGCTATCGGCCCACATCACTTAGTCCAGTCCCGCTCTCCCTGGAGGTCCTCCATGTCGCCCTCACCCCTTTGGCACCAGCACGACGTCGCCACCAGCATCCAGGAACTCGGCTCCCGCCGGGAGGGCCTGACGGAGGCCGAGGCCCAGGAACGCCTGGCCCGTTTCGGCCCCAATCGCCTCACGCCCCCCCGCAAGCGCGGACCCCTGATGCGCTTCCTGCTGCAAATCCACAATGTCCTCATCTATGTGCTGCTGGGTGCCGCCGGGGTCACCGCCCTGCTGGGGGAGTGGGTGGATACGGGCGTCATCCTGGGCGTGGTCCTCATCAACGCCCTGATTGGCTTCATCCAGGAGGGCAAGGCCGAAAAGTCCCTGGACGCCATCCGCAACATGCTCTCGCTCCAGGCCACCGTCATCCGGGACGGGCACCGGCGGGAGATCGCCGCCGAGGACCTGGTGCCAGGCGAGGTGGTGCTCCTGGCCTCCGGCGACAAGGTCCCCGCCGACCTGCGCCTGATCGAGACCCGCAACCTGCGCATCGAGGAGGCGGCCCTCACGGGTGAATCGGCGCCGGTGGAGAAATCGCCGGACCCGGTCGCCGCCGCGGCCCCCATCGGCGACCGGACCTGCATGGCCTACTCCGGCACCCTGGTGGTCTTCGGCCAGGGCCGGGGCCTGGTAGTGGCCACCGCCGACCACACCGAGATCGGCCGCATCGGCCGCATGCTGGCGGACGTCGAAGGGGTCGTGACCCCCCTCCTCAAGCAGATGGCCGTCTTTGGCCAGTGGTTGACGATCGTCATCCTGGCCCTGGCCGGCTTCGCCCTGGCCTTTGGCATGCTGGTCCATGGCCAGGGTGCCGCCGACATGTTCCTCGCCGCCGTCGGCATGGCCGTCGCCGCCATCCCCGAGGGCCTGCCCGCCATCATGACCATCACCCTGGCCCTGGGGGTGCAACGCATGGCCGCCCGCCGGGCCATCGTGCGCCGCATGCCCGCCGTGGAAACCCTGGGGGCCGTCACCGTCATCTGTTCCGACAAGACCGGCACTCTGACTAAAAACGAGATGACGGTGGGTCGCCTCATCATCGCCGGCCAGGTCATCGAGGTACAAGGCACGGGTTACGCGCCCCAGGGTGGCTTCTCGGCCCAGGGTCGGGAACTGGACCTGGAGGAGACGCCGGCACTCCTGGAACTGGGCCGCGTCGCCCTACTCTGCAACGATGCCCGCCTGCGGGAGACCGGGGGCGACTGGACCCTGGAGGGTGATCCCACCGAGGGGGCCCTCCTGACCCTGGGCCACAAGCTGGGTCTGGACCCCCATTTCGAGGCCGAGGCCCTGCCCCGCCGCGACGTCATCCCCTTCGAATCCCAGCATCGCTTCATGGCCACCCTGCACCACGACCACGCCGGCCACGCCTTTGCCTTCATCAAGGGCGCCCCGGAAGAGGTGCTCCTGCGGTGCGCCCACCAGCGCCAAGCCGGCACGGACCAGCCGCTCGATCTCTCCTGGTGGCAGGGCCAGATGGAGACCCTGGCCCAGGCCGGCCAGCGGGTCCTGGCCCTGGCCCTAGCCCCCATGCCCCCCGGCAAGACGGACCTGGATTTCGCCGACCTGGAAGGCGGTCTCACCCTGCTGGGCCTGGCGGGCATCATGGACCCGCCCCGCGAGGAGGCCATCCGCGCCGTGGCCCACTGCCAGGCCGCCGGCATCCGGGTCAAGATGATCACCGGCGACCATGGCGTCACCGCCCAGGCCATTGGCGCCAGCATGGGCATTGGCAACGGCCGGGCCCTCACCGGGGCCGAGGTGGAAGCCCTGGACGACGAGGCCCTGCGGCAAGCGGCGGCGGAGACGGATGTCTTCGCCCGCGCCAGTCCCGAACACAAGTTGAGGCTGGTCCAGGCCCTCCAGGCCAATGGCGAGGTGGTGGCCATGACCGGCGACGGGGTCAACGATGCCCCGGCCCTGAAACGGGCGGACGTGGGCGTGGCCATGGGTCACAAGGGCACGGAGGCGGCCAAGGAGGCAGCGGCCGTGGTCCTGGCCGACGACAACTTCGCCACCATCGCCGCCGCCGTGGAGGAGGGCCGCACCGTTTACGACAACCTGCGCAAGGCCGTCATCTACGTGCTGCCCGTCAGCGCCGGCCAGGCCGCCATGGTGCTGGTGGCCGTGCTCCTGGGTTCCACCCTGCCCATCACCCCGGTGCAGATCCTCTGGGTCAACATGGTCACCGCCGTCACCCTCTCCTTGGCCTTCGCCCTGGAGAAGCCCGAGGCCAACATCATGCGGCGCCCACCCCGTGACCCCGCCACGCCCCTGGTGGACGGCTTCATGCTCTGGCGCATCCTCTTCGTCACCCTTCTGATGGCCCTGGCCTCCTTTGGGCTCTTTCTCTGGGAGACGGCGCGGGGCGCCGATGTGCTCACGGCGCGGACCGTGGCGGTCAATGCCCTGGTGGTGGCGGAGATGTTCTACCTCTTCAACTGCCGCCGCCTGCATGATTCCATCCTCAACCGCGAGGGTTTCCTGGGCAACCGCCTGGCCCTCCAGGCCATCGCCTTCCTGCTGCTGCTGCAACTGGGCTACACCTACCTGCCCCTGATGCAGACTCTCTTCCACACCGCCCCCATCGACCTGGCCGCCTGGCTGCGCATCCTGGTGGTCGGCGTCCTCCTGCTCCTGATCGTGGAGGGGGAAAAGGCCCTGATCAGCCATTACCAGCGGCGGGGGACGCGGGGTCGCTGAAGTCACGCCCCCATGAACGCGGCCGTCCCGGTCATTTTCGTCATCGTCTATCTGGGCATGATTCTGGGCGGCCTGCCCTTTCTGCAACTGGACCGCACCGGCGTGGCCCTGCTGGGCGCCATCGCCCTGGTAGGCGTCGGGGCGGTCAGTATCGAGGCGGCGGTGCAAGCCCTGCACCTGCCGACCCTGATCCTGCTCTTCGCCTTTATGGTGGTGTCGGCGCAACTGCGGCTGGGGGGCTTCTACGCCTGGGTCACTCTCAAGCTGGGGTTGCTACCCCTGCGGCCCCCGCTCCTGCTGGTGGCCCTGGTGGCCCTGGTCGGGGCCCTTTCGGCGGTGTTCAGCAATGATGTCGTCTGTCTGGCGGTGGCGCCGGTCCTGATCGACGCCTGTCGGCGGCGAGGGCTGGATCCGATCCCTTTCCTGCTGGGGCTGGCTTGCGCCGCCAATGTCGGCTCGGCCGCGACCCTCATCGGCAACCCCCAGAACATGCTGATCGGCGCCACCCTGGGGCTCTCCTTCGGCGGCTATACCGCCCAGGTGCTGGCGCCCGTGCTGCTGGGCCTGGTGGCGACCTGGGCCATCATCGCCTGGCAAGCGCGGGGGCACTGGGCCCTGCTCGTTGATGGCAAGGGGGAGGCCCGGGGGCGGCGGCCCCCCGAGGCCCCGACCTTCAACCGCTGGCAAACCGCCAAGGGCTTGCTGGTGGCCGGGGCCCTGCTGGGGGTCTTCCTCTTCACCTCCTGGCCGCGCGAGGCGGCGGCCCTGGTGGGGGCCGGGGTCATGCTCACCAGCCGCCGACTGCATTCCCGCCAGATGCTCGGGCTGGTGGACTGGGAATTACTGGTGCTCTTCATGGGCCTCTTCGTGGTCAACCATGCGCTGCAGGATAGCGGCCTGGTGGCCGAGGCGGTGCGGGCGCTGGCGGCGGGAGGCGTACCGCTCGCGGAGCCCGGACCCTTGTTCGCGGCTGCGGTCCTGCTCAGTAATCTGGTCTCGAACGTGCCGGCGGTGATGCTGCTGTTACCCGTGGCGACCGATCCCCTGGCGGGGCCCATCCTGGCCCTGGCCAGCACCCTGGCCGGGAATCTGCTGCTGGTGGGCAGTATCGCCAACCTGATCGTGGCGGATGCGGCCGGGCGGCGCCATCTGGTGCTCGACTGGCGCACCCATGCCCGCGCCGGGGTGCCGGTCACCCTGGCGACCCTGGCCATCGCCGCCGCCTTCCTGCATCGCTAACCCCAAGTCTCCACCTCGAACCCTACCACCGTGCGCCGCTCGCGGCTGAATTCGACGCCGATGAGATGCAAGGGACAGCCCTCGGCACGGTACTTGTCCGCGTAGCCGCGCTCCTTGATCTGGCGCAGGGCACGACCTTCGGCCTCCCCCGCCACGACCTTGAATTCAAACAGGTAGATTTGGTGGTTGAAGCGGACCGCCATGTCCAGCCGTCCGGCGTTGCTGCTCTCCTCGGGAACTATCACGAGACCAAGGGAGGCGAAATAGGCATAGAAGACGCTGGCGTAATAGCCTTCGTAGCGGGCGATGGGGTTTTTGCGGTACCAGTCCGCGGGGATGCCGGCGAAAAAGGCGGAAAACAGCCGCTCGAGTCCGGTGAAGTCGTTGGCCAGGAGCAGGTCGTAGAGCCGACCGACATGCTCCATCGTGGCATCGGAACGAGCGGCAAGCTGCTCCAACAGCGCCCCGTTCAAGCCGGCGCGGACCTCCTGGTTCGGGTAGCGGAGTCGATATTGGATCACGGGGCCGAGCTGGCGGACCGAGTCGATGGTCAGATAGCCGGTCTGGAACAAGAGGGCCTCGGTGGCAATCCGATCCACGTCAAAGGCGGAAAGCAGTTGCTCGCTGGCTAGCAGATGCTCCAGGCGAGGGACAAAGACCTGGCGCTCAAGCAAGAGGTCCACGAGAAAGGTCGGAGTGGCCGTCTCGAACCACCAGGGGCGGAATTGGCGCTTTTCGAACAGCAGCAGCACATCAAAGGGATTGTAAACCGCCTCTCCCGTCCAGTTGTAGCCGTTGTACCAGTCGCGGATCTGGTCCCGATCGAGTCCTGGAAGTTCCGGGGCGAACACCCCATTCAAGTCAGTCTCGGTGTAGCCGCACAGTGCCGAGTACTTGGCATCGACGCTGATATCATTAAGATTGTTCAGTCCAGAAAAAAGACTGACCTTGCTGAATTTCGAGACGCCGGTCAGAAAGGCGAACCGCAAATGCGGGTCCGCGCCCTTGATGACTGAATACAGATTGCGCAAGCCATCGCGCATGGCCCGCGCGATCTCGGGCGCGGTCAGGTTGTCCAGGATGGGTTTGTCGTACTCATCGACCAGGACGACCGCGCCCTCACCATACTTGGCCTGGGCCGCGCGAATCAGGCCGAGGAAGCGGCCCGCCACGCTCCGGTGCGGGCTTTGGACCCCGAGGTTTGCCTCGTTATCGGCGAGGATCTCGCCGATCCGCTGATCGAGTTCGGCCCGGCTGTGCATCACCCCCTCGGCGAAGCTCAGACGAATCACCGGATGACGCCGGCCCCAGTCCCAGCGCGAATGCGCCCAGAGCCCCCGAAACAGCGGTTCATTGCCCGCAAACAGCTCGCCCAAGGTATCCAGGAACAGGGACTTGCCGAACCGGCGCGGACGCGACAGGAAGAAATATTTGCCTTGCTCGATCAAGTCCAGGGCGTAACCCGTCTTGTCAACGTAATAACAGTCACGCTCGCGGATTTCGCGGAAGGTCTGGATACCGATGGGTAGGATCTTGCGTGTCATGGGACTGCTCCGGGGCTTTGTCCAAGGGAGAGACTCCAACCCACCGCACCGCTCCAGTCGAAACCAAAGTTAACGGTGATCGCTCCGTCATGACTCCACCCGGTAACAGAAGAGCTTGGTAGGCTTGGCGGAGTCGAGAAGGAAGTCGATACCGCCGGTGAGGTCATAGCGATATTCGACCTCGCACCCGTTTTGGTCGATCAGGGCGATGTCGATGGTCCGGTCATGGAAGTCGCGGCTCTTATGGAATTCGTGGACCAGTGACAACAGGTTGCTGCCGGCGAAAACCGTTCGCAGGGCATTGGTTAACTCGCGCGCAACGACATGTCGGGGTCGATAGTTCGGGTCCTTGTTGCGCAGTTCGCGGCCGTGGACCACCAACCGCTCCACCTTGGCTGCACTGGCGACGAGGAAACTCACCAACTCGACTAGCGCCGCCGTCTGGCTGGCACCGGCACCGCAGTAGGGATCTTTGATGGTGATGCTGGAGACCATCTGTCCCGCGATCGGCGCGAACCAGAGTGCGGGCGTGCGCGGGGCGCCGGCCTTGAACTCCCAACGCTCCACTGGCAGAGAGGGGCGGAAGGCATCCGCAGCCACGGGGTGGGCCGCAGCCAGCAAGCCCCGCAGCATCTCGCTAACCGTGCCATCCAGGGTTCCGCGATAAATCGGAGGGGGCAGGATTTCCTGTAACAGGGGTTGGGTCGGCAGGAGCGAGAACCAGGCGCGCGCGCCCTCGTCGACCCCAGCCGCAACCCGCGGCAGTTGGATCAGATCTACCGGGTCCAGATCCTGGAGTTGGTCAATACGCAGCCGCGCGTCTTCCAGATAAGGCGAGAGATACCGCAATGCCTGGCGCTGGGCGACGGTGGCCGCCTTGATCCCGATGACAGGACTAACCAGCAGATGCAGGTGAAGCTTCAGCCCAGCGTTGAGAAGGTCCAAGAGCCAGTGCAACGGGAGTTGTTCCTCCCCGGCCTCGCCCACCAGACGCAGTGCGAGCAGATGGAATTGCGGCAACGCCTTTAGTGCGCGGCCAAGCTGCTCCAGGCTGGGGTCCTGCCAACGCGTAAGTCCAAGCCCGGGATAGATGTCCTCGGAGACCTCATCGCGGAGCACAGCGAGCCAAGCCTGGACCGGCTTGCGGTTGAGCTGGTCCCAATAGGTCTGATTGGAGTAGTCGCAGAGACAGGCGGTACAGGCGGTGGCACAGTCCGCCTCGCAGTTGAGGCGACCCACGGCGTCCGCCAGCAACGCCTTCACCGAAACGCTTTCTGCCAGGCGTACGCAGTATCCCGCGCCCCCGGCGACAGCGTCGTAGAGTACGATTTCAAGGGTGCGTGCGCGCAGCCTGAAGGTGGCGCGCAGCTCGCTTGTCTGGATCTCCAGTCGCGCCGCGGCGGTGAAGCGCAGGGCCTCGGCCAGGGTCCGGGCGAAGCATTCCGCCCATTGGCGCGGGTTGGCCTCGGCCCGATCCGGCGGCGGCACCGGGGCGGCGAAGCGCCAGAGCACCACGTCCGTGGCGAACTCGTGGGCAAGGTCCTGGGTATAGAGCGGCCCACTGTTTACGCACGTCTTGTCGCTCAGCAGGTCTTTGTGAACGATCTTGTTTGGTCCCGGCTTTTTAGCCGCAGTGGCGAAATTGCAGCGCGGACAGACGTGGTACCCCTGGCCATAAGTTCCGCGATTGACAATGAACATCCGTCCATCGCTCTGTCCGTCTTCCGCCGGCCGCGCTCGCAGAAGGGTGACGCGGACCCGTGGGTGATCTGTGTCGCGGTAGTGATCATCCCGCGGGAGAGTGATCAAGCGCGCCTCGTCCGCGGGCCGCTCCCGCCTACGGTTAGTACCGGGGTCCTTACCGTTGCGATCGGAGTAACTGGTAACGAAACCGCGGGGACGCAGATAGGCCCGGCGCAGCCTACCAGCGCTAGCGCCACAATGGCTACAGGCCGGCGGCAGGTCGTCGCGGTCTAACCCAGTGTCGACATGGTGGCATTCGGGACAGGCGGCATACCATTCCCGCGGCATGAAGGTGCGGGGGTAGTAAGCAAGCCCTGCACTGGTCCAGATGCGACCGTTGGCGACGACCTCCGCGCCTGGGGCATACTCGCTGATGCCCAACATGGCGTCGCGGGAGAGCGAGACGTCGCCCTCCTTGCCCCAAAGTCCCTGCTGACCGAAGTTACGGGTCACCTCCAGGGTCAGGCTGTGCACCGGGAAGCTGTAGGTCGGGATCAGACTGCGCTGTGAGAACTGGTCTACCAGGAACTGCTGCATGTAACGCTCGCGCATCCGCATCCAATGCAGTTGTTTGGCTAAGCCGGCAGCGTCGGCAGATCCGGCGGCAGCCTCTTTCACCTTGTCCTCATAGCGCTGCCACCGCCCGTGGACCTCCCCGGCGAAGGCGGCTATCTGCTCACGCACATGCCCCACCAAGGCAGGGCCGCGTAGTGCAATGGCATCGGCGACCTGAGGCGGGAGGCGCTCGGCAAGACCTTCGGCCTCAGCAATGGCCTGGGCGCCACTTGGTTCTGACAGCCACCGGTCCAGCCAGTCGGTGGATCCTTGCAGGGCCATCGCATCGAATTGATCGCCGAATAGATCCGCCAGGCTTGGGGCGTTGACGGCCAGGTTGGTAATTCGCTGACGCAGCAAGTGCGAGAGCATCACCCCGACCTGATGGCGCTGAAACAACTGGGCGTTGTCGAGCAGCAGGAAGGGCACCGGTGCCGTCCCCCCCAGATACTCTCGAAAGCACCGGTACATAGCTTGATCGTACTGGGCATTGCGCGCGACCGTGACGCAGAAGGGCGCCGCCTGGGCGCGCCGTCCCGCGCGGCCCGTGCGTTGCTGGTAGTTGGCGATGCCTGGCGGGATGTTGAGGTTGGCTACCGCTTCCAGGTCGCCTAGGTCGACGCCCATCTCCATCGTCGTGGTACAGCTCAAAAGATTAATCCCGCCACGGGCAAAGTCCCGTTCCACCTGCTCGCGCAGGTCGGTGGAGAGTGAGGCGGTGTGCTCGTGGGCACGGGCGGTCATGGCCCGACCTTCCCGGTAGAGATGAATGTAGTGGTTCTCATCCACCATGCCGCGGCGCTCGGCATCATCCAATCGACGGACTGTGCCAGTGCAGCCGAAGGCGGTGCAGCAGTCAGCCACCACGTCAGTCTGCAACAGGCCGCAGGTCGCGCAAACGAAGAGCGGGAACCCGGCGGCGTCTTCAAAGCGAAGTGCTTTCCCGTCCAAGCCGAAGCCCGGTTGATGGCGCACCGCGAGCCGCGTCGCCTGGAGGACATCCCAGACCACCGCAAGGAAGTCCCGGGCCTCAACCTGCGACCAACCGAGTCGCTTCATCAGGTAGGCAGTCCGGCGGTTGTGCCGCTGGGTACCCTCAGGGGGTAGCCAGGCATGACTGGCGTCGCTGCCCGAGTGGAGTGCGAACGAACGGTGCCCCGCATAGGATGCGCCCCATACATATTCAGAGCGCAGGTCCACATCCCAGAGATTAACGATAGCCTTTTCCCGGCGCATGGTCTCCAACAGAAAGCGTAAGAGCGCCTCTGCCTGGGTCCGGTGGCGCTCCGGAATCTGCTGGGAGCAGTCCCGCAGCAGCTTGCGGAAGGCGCTTTTTTCCCAGGACACCCGCACCAAGCCGAGGGCCTCCAGTGAATTACGCCGGCCCCCCGGGGTACAGAATTCGGCCGCAATCCGCCCCATCAGCGGATCGCGCATCTTGCGTTTGTCGCTCTGGACCTCGCCATTCTCATCGATCAGCACCGGCTGTCCGCGCCTCTTCCAAGCCTTGAATACCTCCTCGAATAAGAGTTCCAAATCGAGTGGTTCATCCTCGCCCTGGAGTGCGTGATAGATGGCACTGCGCAACGCCAACTCGCCCGCCGTGCGCTCGAAATAGGGGGCAAAAAAGGCAGCGTTCTGGCGGTTATCTGAGAAGGTGAGGAGCGTTCGGCCGTCCATTGGCCGCGGTTCACCGAAGGGGTCAGGACGAGCCGGCAAAGCCTCCAGGACCTGTTGCACCACGACCGAGGACAGGGCCTCGTTACCGGGGTGCATCCGCGTGACAACCTCGGCTTCAGCCCCCGAGCTGCGCCCGCCGCAAGCCGGGCAGCGGGTGACATAACGGGCGCGATCCTGTTCGTCTTCCTTGGTGTCGATCTCATAGAGGGTGACGCCAGTCGCCCCACCGGTAGGCGGCAGCCCGGTGTGCGGATCGATGATGCGATGCTTGAACTGACTCTGGGGCGCGGCGATCGCGTCGGCGTCCAGATCCTCCTCATCGGCGGTCATGACATCCGGCGGTTTACCCAACCAGAAGATGTGACGCTTGACTTGGCCCTCGTCCACCAAGGGGCGGCGGTTGTGCAGACGCCCATGGTGGTCGAAACCCTCCAGGTAGGGCTGACCACACTTACGGCACACCAGGAGCGGAAAATATTGGCCGGTGTCGTCCGCATAGACGCGCAATGGCTTGAGAATGCGCCAGCCTTCCGGTGCATCGCCATTCAGTGCGACCGAGACCCCTTCGATGCCACTCACCGCCAGGTGATAGCGGGCCGGGAGTAAGGGGAAGGCGTCCTCGTGGGCACGCGCCAGCATCCCCAGATGGATGACCGCGCTCAGAGCAACGGTGCGGTCATCGGCGTCGCCATCGGCAGCGCCGCCGAACACCCGCTCCGCCACTTCGGCAAAGGCCAGCACTCCGCCGGCGGAGAGGATGGCAGAGGTCGCCCGAATCTCACGGTTGTGGCTGAACACCGCCTCCAATGCAGGCCCGAGCCGCTGCTGGTCGGCCGGGAGGCCGGGCATCCGGTCTGCGATTGCCTGATCCGCAAGCGCCTCGTGCCAATGGACGGGCCCCGGTTCCGGCTCGGCAGTGACGGACTCCAATACCCGGCCAATGGCGCACCAGGTCGTAAGGTCGAGGCTGAACTCTTCGGGACTAGGCCGGGTGAGTCCGTAGTGCGGGATGCGTCGGCCCCGGATGATCTGGTCAACCGGCTCGCCGAACAGGTTCTTGGCGAAGGTGAGGATCTGGCGATTGTTGTCCTCGCCCTCCGGCAGGCTAGCGCTGGTCCCAAAGACCTGGAGCCGACACGTCAGTCCCAACCGATTCTTGAGCTTGCGCAACAGATAGGCCACCTCGGTGGCCTGGGCCCCCGTGTAGGTGTGGATCTCGTCCAGGATCAAGCACTCCAGGCTATCATGGGCGAACAGGGGTGCATTGCGGGGCAAGAGCAGCAGATGCTCCAGCATGGCGTAATTGGTGATGAGGATGCGCGGTGGGTTGGCGAGCATTTCCTCGCGGGTTAGACGCCAATGATCCGGGATGCGTCCGCCCAAGGCGGACATCAGCTTGTCGTTCTCCCGCAGCCGGGACTCTTCTTCATCACGCCGTGTCTTAGCGCGGATCTGGGAGGTGAAGCGTCCGAAGCTGATACGCGCCGACGCCAGTTGTCGGCCAAACAAGGGGGCGATGCGGTAGTAAAGCTGATCATTGGCCAGGGCGTTCATCGGATAGATCAGCAGACCTCGCACCCCCGGACGGTCGGGTTGTGGGTCATCCAGCAAACGATGGGCCAGCGGGTAGAGGAAGGTCTCGGTCTTGCCCGATCCGGTGCCGGTGGCGGCCAACAGACTCTCTTGGCGCTCGCAGGCGGCACGTAGCGCCTGCTCCTGGTGCAGGTGCAGGGGGCGATCCAGGATGTGGGCCGGCAAATCGGCTAATCCGTCGTGCAGGAAGCCGCCCTGGGCACGTAACAGGGTACGCAGGGATGCACCCTTCTCGAAGTCCGGTAGGGCCTCCAGGTAAGGCCCCTTCACCAACTCCTTTTGTTCGACCAGATCGCGAAAGGCCTGGCGCAACTCTGGATAGCGCCGGCTGATGGGCAGGGTGGTCGGGATATATCGTCGCAGAGTGTCGCGCAGGCTGCGGTACAGGACCAGGGGGTTGCGCTCAGACATCGACAGACTCCTCATCCGCAGCGTCCGCATCGGCGGCGAACACCAGTTCCCAGAGCATCAGATAAAACTCAAAGACATCCCGGCCGACATAGAGTAGGTAGCCAACGGCCTGGGTTTGGGCCTGGACATCGAAGTCGGAGAGCAGCCCTTGGCGCAAGGTTTGTTGCCAGGCACTCAAGGGGCCGGCGCCCCGGGCCTCCCAGCGGCAGACGGACGCAAACAGGCAGAGCGTCCTGTCGATCAACAACAGATTCTCCTGCTCTTGGTCCCAGCCACCGGCAGGCATCGTGATCATCAGCCCCAGCCCGTCAGCATCGTGCAGGTGGGCCGGAATGCCTGGGGCGAAGCTCGCCAGCGGTCGGCTCCGGAATGCGCGTACCAGACGCATAGCCCAACCGCGGCGCGCCTCGTTTCCGGCCAGGGTGGCACGGTAGCGTTGCTGCAGCGTGCCAAGGGCATAGCGCCAATGTACTGGCCCCAGGTAATCGCCCTCGGTCGGACGCCAGTCTTCACGACTTAGCCGGGACCAGGCGTCGTCAATGTTGCGGGCAAAAAGAGCTGCCCGGTAGCGCTTGAGCGAGAATCCGCACGGCGGCGTGCCCTTCTGCATCCGCATGACATTGTGAAACCCAATCGCCAGGGTCTGTTCAATATGTTGCTGGAGGAACAGTTGGCAGAGCGGGGCGCGGAGCCGACACAGTTCACCGAGCAGGCCGCCGCGCCCACCAATGGCGTGATAGGCCACGGATTCGCGTGCGTAGCACCAAGGTATGGCCGCGCCGATAGAGAGTAGGGGAAACCAGCTCACCTGGGCAGTCAGTGGCGGACCGAGCGCATCCAGGGCGACCAATTCTGTCAGGGTCTGCCCGCTGACCGGCTCAAGCCGCCGAGCCAGCCTACGCCAGATGGCCTCAAGCCACATGATGCCGTGCCAGGCGTCAGGGGCGTAACAGGCTAAGAGGGCTTTGTGGACACGCTTGAAGACCGTGATCAATTTCGCTAGGTCGAGTGCGTCGGTCTGGCCCAGTAACCAGTGCTGGGTTACAGAGTTCCCAGCGTCGTTGATTAGGGCACCCCAGGCGTATATATCTTCCCGTTCGTTGACCAGGGCGCCCCAGCGACCATGGAGTCTTACTTCCACCCGGAGCAGCCAAGCCCCCCCCGACCAGCGCTCCAAGGGGAATTCAAGGCAATGGGGAAATTGGCCCGTTTCCCTGCGCTCGCCGCAGGATAGCCAGCCGAGGGTCGAGCGATCCAGGTGCGCGGCGGCCTCGTTGCAAAGTAAATCCAGTTCCAAGGTCCGCCCTGTCAGCAGGTCTTGGGCCGAGCAACGCATCGCTTCTGCGGCGGTCGGAAGGTTCAGCCTAACCCGCAACAAACCGCCCTTGGTGTCCGTCGTCATACCGAGAACCTGATGGGGCGTCACCAACTCCATGAGGGGCTCCGGTGTACCCCCCGGTAACTGGAACCAGAGTCTGTTCTGGCCCGGTTCCAGGTATTCCGCCAGCGATGACAGATGCAACCGCCGCATCCCGGGGCCGGACGGAACCTCCTTCCGCCATCGCCCCAGCGTCAGGGTTCCGCCTTGGCTGGAGTAAATATCCAGAACCTCCATGGAGTTGCCACGTACGGCCAGCACTGCGCCCTTACGTACGGGCGTCTCCTCCACCTGCCCTTCGTGAAAACGCTTCAGGATCATGAAGGCGCCAGGCACCGCCCCGGCGAACTGGACGCTGCGGCCGGACACCAGCACGAAGGCGAACCTGAAGAATCGCTTGGCATCGCTGCGGTAGCTGATTTCCTGGCGGGTCTCATCAACCGCCAGGTTGTCGCACCGGTCAGGGTCCAGGTTGGACGGCAGCACCGCGCAGCGAAATCGCACCCGGTCATCGATGCCCTGCAGTCCAAACCACAGATAGGCAGCCAAACGCGCCATGGGGCGGCGAATCTCTGTCCGCCGCAGTTCGACGCCGAGGCGGGTCAGACCCGGCCTAAATCCTTGGGTGACTCCTTCCAGGTCCACCTCGAAACGGCCATCGGCACCCGGTGTTACCGGGATCTCCAACTCCGAATCTACGCCCGGCCCAGTAAGAACAAGGCGGAGCCCGCCCGACGGTTCAGTCAGCAACTCGTGCGGCACCTGTCCGCGCAAACCCAGGCCAGCCGAGGCATAGAACTCGTTGCCGCCGACCCCCCGGAAGGATGCGCCATAGAAAGCTAGCGTCGGGCGGCCGCGGGCCGTCAGGAGGGCCTCGGCAGGACCGCGGCGTAGCGCCAGCGTTTCGCCAGGTGCCAGATCCGCCGCTAGCCAGTACAGGGTTGGGTCTGGACTGATCTCGGTGACCTCCCCCGGGTACTCATCCGGACGGAAGCGAGTCACCAGCGTAACCATCCCCGGGTCGATCAACAGGGTTTCTTCAGCGTTGAGACGCCCGCTAGCGCATAACAGCCCAGCAGAGTCGAAGGCGAGAAAGCGATTGTTGCGCCCGTCATCCCAAAGGGAAAACGCCTTGCTCAGGGCGCCGTCCCTGCGTGAGACCTTGGCGCTACCCGGTAATGGCGGGCAATCAAACGGGATGAATCGCGTATCTGTCGCGCCCCTGTAATGGTGGATCTGACCGTCGACATCGACGACCCAGGGGGTGCCATCGCCAGGGGGCAACTCGATACCCAGCCAGTCGTCGCGCCAGACGACCTTGGGAATGGACAGACCCTGCGGATGAATCGGCCCATGGCCGGCGATGGCTTCCGCCATCGCGGCGGCGATAGTCGAATCGGTCCCTGAGGGTTTGGAGTCGGCCTCCTTCAGGAGGCGCAGAAAGAGCCGCACATAGAATCCGTTGATGTCGCCGTGGACGGCCCTCTGCACGGTCAGAGGGACTGGCGGGCCGAGTCGCTCCGCCATGGCACCCTGCCATAGCACGACCCCATCCGGGTCGTCCGACTCGGGGACCCCGGCGAGAGCGGCATATTTCAGCATCCGCTTGGCAAGGTCCGGCACGAACAGCATCGGCACTCCTGCCTGGTGCAGATATTCGGCCACCATATATGCGGTGGTCGAGTGGGCAGGGACCACATCCAACCCAAGCCGAATACAGGCGCGACGGTAAGCCCGCCAAAGTTTGTCCCGTTGCGCCTGCGTCAACTCGCGAGCATCTCCGAACAGGGCGGCGGTGACGTAGGGATAGACGGCGGCATTACCTTCAGCGCCATATCCCTCAACCACATGCGCCGTCAGGTGAGAGGCAAAGACCGCGGGCCAGCGCTGCAATGCGTTCAGAAATCCTTGAAAAGGGTCGCGCAAGCCGGCAAGGGTGTTGCGCAAACGAACCCGCACGGTCTGGGTGAAAAGATCGGCGTAGAGCCCAAGGAAAGGCTTATCGCCGATATCGAGCTGTTGCCTGAGCGCCTGCTCCGTGTGCAAGAGCCAGATCTCGTTCGCAGATGAGAAAATGGGCATATCGCTATTCCTTCGCTCGATCCGTCGCAGTCATTTGGTGCGGACTAGGTTCTTTGGAGACAAATGCAAGGGTTTTATCGTGCATAAGCGTTCCGAATGTCAACAGAAACCCGCTGTTAACTTTAAATACCTATTCAAATTACGTTGTACGATTTTACTCAACATCGTTTTCCCCACGGGTATCTCTGTTCCTCATCAAGGCAGGCGAAATATCGCGGCCTGCGAACGGAGTTGAGATTCATTATTCAATCCAAGATGATCCAGGGCTCCCGAGGCCTAGGGATCTCAACGGGCGAACTTCAGCTCTAGAAAGCCACGATTTCCTGCGCATCGCTGTTCCGTAACAGAAATCTCATAACCTTGTACCCAAGATATCCCGTTAAGTGTGATTATGTACCAAGAAGAAGCTATGCTAGCCGGAATCCCATCGCGAACCTCGGCCTTGATCCAGGGGATCATAAGTAAAAAATTTCCGAGGTTGCTGAATCGATTTGCTTCATGAAGCATGGGGTAATTTTAGAATAATCGATTGATTATATTTAATAAAGGCTCAACCCAACTCCCTTGGGGAGTGCCTTATTATGGCGTCTTAGAGCCGTACGCAATCCGGCGGCGTCACTGCGGTTGCGGGTCGCATCCGCCTACCCAATAAGGAGGAGACATGTTTCAGGTCCGTATTCACGGCCGCGGGGGCCAGGGCGTCGTCACCGGCGCCGAAATGCTCTCGATCGCCGCCTTTCTGGAAGGCAAGCACGCCCAGGCCTTCCCCAGCTTCGGTTCGGAGCGCACCGGCGCCCCGGTCGTCGCCTTCTGCCGCATCGATACCCGGGAGATCCGTCTGCGCGAGCCCATCATGGCCCCGGACGCCATCATCATCCAGGACCCGACCCTGCTCCATCAGGTTGACGTCTTTCAGGGCCTCAAGCCCGATGGCTATGTCCTGATCAACTCCAGCAAGAGCTTCGAGGATCTGGACATCGGCGAGGTGGCCACCAAGCTGCGCGCCGATCGCCATGCCTGCGTCCCGGCGACGGAAATCGCCATGAAGCACCTGGGGCGGCCCTTGCCCAACGCCGTCCTGCTCGGCGCCTTCGCCGGGCTCTCGGCGGCCATCAGCCTCGCCTCGGTCATCTCGGCGATCCACGACAAATTCTCCGGCAAGGTCGCCGAGGGCAACATCGCCGCGGCCACCGCCGCGTTCGAATTCGTCAAGGGCAAACGCTCGCCAGGGGAGATCGCCTAATGGCCCTCAAGCAAATCGAAGGTTCCCACGGGGTCGCCGAGGCGGTCGCCCTCTGCCGGCCCGAGGTCATCTGCGCCTATCCCATCAGCCCCCAGACCCATATCGTCGAGGGCCTGGGCGAGATGGTGAAGTCCGGCGACCTGCGCGCCGAATTCATCAACGTCGAATCGGAATTCGCCGCCATGTCCGTGGCGATCGGCTCCTCCGCCGCCGGCGCCCGCACCTACACGGCTACCGCCTCCCAGGGCCTGCTCTTCATGGTGGAGGCCGTCTATAACGCCTCCGGCCTGGGCCTGCCGATCGTCATGACCGTCGCCAACCGCGCCATCGGCGCCCCGATCAACATCTGGAACGATCACAGCGACTCCATGAGCCAACGCGATTGCGGCTGGCTCCAACTCTTCGCCGAGACCAACCAGGAAGCCCTGGACCTGCATATTCAGGCCTTCAAGATCGCCGAGGAGCTCTCGCTGCCGGTGATGGTGTGCATGGACGGCTTCATCCTGACCCATGCCTACGAGCGCATCGATGTCCCGACCCAGGAGGAGGTGGACAATTTCCTGCCCTCCTTCGAACCCCGCCAGGTTCTCGACCCGGCGGCGCCCCTCTCGATCGGGGCCATGGTCGGCCCCGAGGCCTACACCGAGGTGCGCTACCTGGCCCATCTCAAGCAACTCCGGGCACTGGATCTGATCCCGCGGGTCGCGGCGGAATTCAAGGCCATGCTGGGCCGCGAGGCCGGTGGCCTGATTCGCCCCTACCGGGTCGAAGGCGCGGAGACCATTGTGGTGGCCCTGGGTTCGGTGCTGGGCACCATCAAGGACACGGTGGATGAACTGCGCGAGGCCGGCCACCCGATTGGCGTCGTCGGCATCACCACCTTCCGCCCCTTCCCCCTGGACGCCACCCGCTACCTGCTGCGGGATGCCAAGCGGATCCTGGTCGTCGAGAAGTGTTTCGCCATCGGCGTGGGCGGCATCGTCGCCACCAACGTGCGGTTGGCGCTCGATGGCACGGGTCAGCCGGTCCGGGACATCATCGCCGGCCTCGGTGGCCGCGCCATCACCAAGGACAGCCTCGCCCGTATCTTCCGGGAGGGCATGGCCGACCAACTCGAGGCCATGACCTTCCTGGACCTCGATCACGCCGTCGTTGACCGCGTGCTCGAGCGCGAGCGTCAATCGCGCCGTTCCGGCCCGACCGCCGAGAACATCCTGCGCGAGGTCGGCACGGTCGCTTCCAAGATCGCCTGAGAGGGACCCCTATGTCATTTCAACCCGTCCGTTTTTACCAGACCGGCACCTTCACCGTCGGTAACCGCCTGCTTGACGAGGATAACCGCTCGGTCCAGGCCACCCAGGTCCGCACCAATTCCCTGAACTCCGGCCACCGCGCCTGCCAGGGTTGCGGCGAGGCCCTCGGCGCGAGGTACGCCATCGACGCGGCCATGGCCGCCTCGGATCGGCAACTGATCGCCGCCAACGCCACCGGCTGCCTGGAGGTCTTTTCGACGCCCTACCCGGAGACCTCCTGGCAGATCCCCTGGATTCACTCCCTGTTCGGCAATACCGCCGCCGTCGCCACCGGCATCGCGGCGGCGATGCGCATCAAGGGCCGCTCGGATGTCCGCATCGTCGCCCAGGGCGGCGACGGAGGGACCACCGACATCGGCTTCGGCTGCCTGTCCGGCATGTTCGAGCGCAACGACGACGTCCTCTATATCTGCTACGACAACGAGGCCTACATGAACACCGGCGTGCAGCGCTCCTCGGCGACGCCGCCGGCGGTGCGCACCGCCACGACCATGCCGGTCGGCCCCGAGCCGGGCAATGTCTTCGGCCAGGGCAAGAACGTCCCCCTGATCGCCATGGCCCACGGTATCCCCTACGTCGCCACCGCCACCGTCGCCGACCTGCGCGACCTGGAGTACAAGGTCAAGCGGGCCATCGGCATTCGCGGGGCCAAGTACATCCACATCTTCGTCCCCTGCCCCCTCGGCTGGGGGTCCCCCTCGAACGAGACCATCCAGCTGGCGCGCATGGTCAAGGAATGCGGCCTCTTCCCGGTCTACGAGGCGGAGCACGGCGAGGTGGTCAGCGTGTCCCGGATTCGTAAACAGATCCCGGTCGAGGAATACATGCGGCCGCAGCGGCGCTACGCGCACCTGTTCGGCAAGACGCCCGCCACCAAGGTCATCGCCAAGATCCAGGCCATGGCCGATCGCAACATCAAAAAGTTTGGCCTACTCGAAGAGGGGGGGAACCGATGAGTACCGTCAAGAACAAGCCCTTTGCCATCACCCTCAATGTCGGCTCCTCGCTCGCCAACAAGACCGGCTCCTGGCGCACCGCGCGCCCCGTCTATCTCGACCGCATGCCGCCCTGCAACAACCAGTGCCCGGCGGGCGAGAACATCCAGAGCTGGCTCTACCTCGCCGAGGAGGGCAATTACGAGGGGGCCTGGCGCAAGATCATGGAAGAGAACCCCTTCCCGGCGATCATGGGCCGCGTTTGCTATCACACCTGCGAGGGCGCCTGCAACCGCGGCAAGGTGGACCTGCCCGTCGGCATCAACTCCGTCGAGCGCTTCCTGGGCGACCAGGCCATCAAGTACGGCTGGACGGTGGCCCCGGGCAAGCCCACCGGCAAGAAGGTCATGGTCCTGGGGGCCGGCCCCAGCGGCCTCTCGGCGGCCTACCATCTCGCCCGGATGGGTCACGCCGTGACCGTCTTCGAGGCCAGCCCCAAGGCCGGCGGCATGATCCGCTACGGCATCCCCAAGTACCGGATGCCCCGCGAGAAGCTGAACGCGGAGATCCTGCGCATCAAGGACATGGGCGTGGACATCCGCCTCAACAGCCGCGTCACGGACGTCGCCCAAACCCTGCGGGACGGCGGCTTCGCGGCCTGCTTCCTCGCCGTCGGTCTGCAACAGGGCCAGAAGGTCGATATTCCGCAAAAGGGCGATCTGCCGGTCCTGGACGCCATCAGCGTGCTGCGGGCGGTGGAACTGGAGGACCCGGTCGCCCTCTTTGGTCATGTGGTGGTCAATGGCGGCGGCAACACGGCCATCGACGTGGCCCGGTCGGCGATCCGCCTGGGGGCCATCTCGGTTACCGTCATCGTCCGCCGGGCTCGCGAGTACATGCCCGCCCACCCCGGCGAGATCAGCGAGGGTCTCGAGGAAGGCATCAAGCTCCTCAACCTGCGCCAGATCATCGGCATCGACGGCCACACCCTGACCCTGGAGACCATGGTCCCCGGCGAGGGCAGCGGCATCCTGCGGACCGGCCAGACCTCGACCCTGGAGGCGGACGTCCTGGTCCAGGCCTTCGGCCAGACCGGTGACTTCTCGGCCTTCGACCAGTTGCCGGGGCTGGTGGTGGCCGACGGCGCCGTCCAGGTCGGCACCGACATGATGACCGGCGCGGTCGGCGTCTTTGCCGGCGGCGACATGATTCCCTGGGCGCGCAATGCCACCGCCGCCATCGGGCTCGGCAAGAAGGCGGCACGCAACATCGACGCCTTCCTGCGCGGCGTGAAATATCAGCCGCGGCCGAAGGCGGAGATCGCCACCTTCGACAAGCTCAATACCTGGTACTACTCGGACGCGCCCCGCACCATCAGCCCCATGCTCGACCTGGTGCGGCGCACCACGGGCTTCGCCGAGGTCGTCGGCAACCTCGACGAGGGCAACGCCCTCTTCGAGGCCCGGCGCTGCATGAGTTGCGGCAACTGCTTTGAATGCGATAACTGCTACGGCGTCTGCCCCGACAACGCCGTGATCAAGCTGGGGCCCGGCAACCGCTTCCGGTTCAACTACGACTATTGCAAGGGCTGTGGCATCTGTGTGTCGGAGTGCCCCTGCGGCGCCATCAAGATGGTCCCGGAAGAGATCTGAGGAAGCTAACCTTCCCGTGCGCTTGGCACGCCCGCGCCCTCACCCGGGGGGCAAGGGCGAGCGTAACCGTTCAGACCCCTAGCGGCATGGTTTGGGGGTGAGACAGGTGGCGCTCAGGACAGGCAGCCAATGCCGTTTGCCGCCGATGCGTACCCCGGTCTCGTCGGCATGGGCAACCTCCAGCGTCGCACCCGGATGCTGCTTATGCCCCCCGGGCTGCTGGCCACGGTTCGTCCGCAGGGATTTGGGGGGCGGTTTCTTGAAGGGGGGATCAGAGGACGGTGGTTTGCTGGAGTTGTGGCTATCCTTGGCCAAGCGCGCTTCCAGTTCAGATAAGGTCGATATGATCCTCCAACAATGCAGCGACGCCCGTCAGACCTTGGCGGCGCAGACAGGCGACGAAAGCATCGGGCGTTAGCGGTGGATTGTGAAGCGAGGCACGCTGCTGTTTGGCCGCGACGATCAAGACGCCCGGTTCCAGGTCCGCCAGATCAAGCACAAAGTCGTCTGGATGGCGTGCGAAGATATCGAAGTCCCCAAGCGCGGCCTGGGGAAAGTCCTTCAGGTTAAGGGTTACGATGCACTGGGCACCGGCACGGATGGCCGCTGCCAGAACATGTCGATCGTCGGGGTCCGGCAGGTCCAGATCGTCGATCAGAGATTCGTAGCCCGTCACGAGGCAGTCCGGTACCGCCCGGTCAATCAATTGGGCCGTCCGCGCGATGCTCTGCGGGTCCAGTTCAGAGCGCTGTCTCAGCAATGCGCCGATCCACTCCTGTCGAATGCGCTCGGTCCAGCGGGCACGAAACCGTCTGGTCTGGGCTAGACGGATCATCAGGTCCCGTAGCGGTGCCGGATAGAACAGGCATGCATCGTAGACGACCGTGAAGTTGGCCATCTAATACCCCAGGCCCAGCTCCTGAGCCACGGCGGTCAGGGTGTCCGCTGCTTCGCGACTGGCGTTATCGATCCGCTCCTTGTAGACCAGCAGATCGGCGAATCGGATGCGCCGATGACGGCCGAGCTTGTGGAACGGGATGTCCCCCGCCTCCAGCCGCTTGACCAAATAGGGTCGCGAGACATTCAACAGGTCCGCCGCCTGCTGGGTGGTCAGCTCCGCGTGCACAGGTACCAGCGACACCGCATTTCCCTGCGCCATCTGGCTCAAAATGTCAACGAGCATGTGGATGGCGGACACCGGCACCGTCACATCGGTGTCCCCGTCGATCAGGCGCAACCGCGCCTGCTTGCCGCCTCCCGCACAGGCGGCAAGCAAACGGCTGCTCTCCGCCGCAAGCCCGGCCTCTTCGTCGGTCGGCAAGCGGACGGTACGCAAGAGACTCGATGCCACGCTCATAGCCACTCTCTCCGGTTCGGTTTTGTCTTAATCTGCCAACGATGATAGCCGAAAAACGAAATATCCGAAACGGAATCCCATAGAGATATCCCTAGCGTAACCTCTTGAAGCACCCTGCTCTGTCTCCCACCGCTTTCCCTGGTGCCAGGCGCGCTCCTTGGCCAACTCTGCGGCCTCGTCCAGACGCTCGATGATGGCCTGGTCCTCCTGTAGCGTCTGCCGCTCAGGTCCGGACAGGTCGGGCTCAGTCCTTCAAGGCGTCGTGACTTCCGGGACCTGGGAGCCCGAGGGGTGCGGTGTCGTCAATGGCGGCTGGCAGGTGGGGGTCATACCCCCGCGATATGGGCCGAGGCCAAGAACGAGCTAGAGACGCCCATCGACGGCCGCCGCCGGCAGGATGGACTTGACGTCGTAGAGGATGGACCGGGCCTTACCCAGGGCCCGGAGGGCCGGGGCGCCCAGGGTGATGAAATCCCGGTGGGCAACGGCCAGGATGACGGCGTCGTAGCTACCGGGCGCGGGCAGGGCCGGCAGGCAGTCGATGCCGTACTCGTGCTTGGCCTCGGCGCGATCGACCCAGGGATCGAAACAATCCACCGCGATGCTGTAGTCACGCAAGGCGTCGATGATATCGATGACGCGCGTGTTGCGCAGGTCCGGGCAGTTCTCCTTGAAGGCCAGGCCCAGGACCAGGATGCGGCTGTTACAGACGCCGATGCCATGGCCGAGCATAAGCTTGACGACGGTCTCGGCGACATGGGCGCCCATGCGGTCATTGATGCGGCGGCCGGCGAGGATGACCTCGGGGTGATAGCCGATGGCGATGGCCTTGTGGGTCAGGTAGTAGGGATCGACGCCGATGCAGTGGCCGCCGACCAGGCCGGGGCGGAAGGGGAGGAAGTTCCATTTGCTGCCGGCCGCCTCCAGCACCTCCAGGGTGTCGATGCCGAGCCGGCCGAAAATAAGGGCCAGCTCGTTCATGAGGGCGATGTTGAGATCACGCTGGGTGTTCTCGATGACCTTGGCCGCCTCGGCGACGCGGATGCTGCTGGCGGGGTGGGTGCCGGCGGTGATGATCTGGCGGTAGAGGGCATCGACGATGGCGGCGATGGCGGGGCTGGAACCGCTGGTGACCTTTTTGATGGTGGTGAGGCGGTGGTCGTGGTCGCCGGGGTTGATGCGTTCGGGGCTGTAGCCGAGGTGGAAGCCGTTGAGCACGCTCCCCCTCTCCCCCGGCCCCTCCCCCGCCAGGGGGGAGGGGAGTGAAGATGACGCACTCCCTGCTCTCTCGCTAGTTAGGGGGGAGGAAGAATACGCACTTCCTGCTCCCTCCCCCCTGGCGGGGGAGGGTTGGGGAGAGGGGGATGGCAGGTACTTGAGCCCGGAAACCCGCTCCAGCACCGGGGCGCAATCGTCCTCGGTGCAGCCGGGATAAACGGTGGATTCGTAGATGACCAGATCGCCGGGCTTAAGGACCTGGCCGACGGTGGCGGAGGCCTTGAGCAGGGGCGTGAGGTCGGGGCGCTTATACTCATCCACCGGGGTGGGGACGGTGACGATGAAGATGCGGCAGGCGCGCAAGGCCTCTAGGTCATGGGTAATACGCAACTGCCGGGCGGCGGCCAGGGCCTCGGGGGTGACCTCGCGGGTGCTGTCATGGCCCGCTTGCAACTCCGCGATGCGCCCGGCGTTGATGTCGAAGCCGACCACGGGGCGGTGCCTGCCGAATTCGACCGCGAGCGGCAGGCCGACGTAGCCCAGGCCGATGATGGCGAGCGGAGTGTCGGGGGCAGTGAGATGATCAAGGTTTTCGGTCATGATGGCAGGCTGGCGTTGACGTGGTAGGAAGGCTCGGTGGGGACGGGATGATAACCGGAACGGCAGCGGAAACCCACTTTCGCCGCCCCCCTTCAGGTCTCATCTTGTAACATCTTGTTGACACAAGCTAGACTGCGCCCATCGAGTCCGTTGGAGCCCTCTTCCACATCGCTCGCCGCGACCATCGGCACGAGCCGATCGCCACCAGGACGAGATGCCGTCGCGGCCTCCCTGACCACCCCGCCTGGTCGCCTAAACCCGGAGCACCCCTGTCGAGGATGGACGAACAAGATGCCACCCCGTCCGACCTCACCACGGCGCCGGCCGCCCTTGGCCGCTGGCCGCCCCTCGCGGCATCGCCTTCAGCCCCTCCCCCCTACGATGACGAACTGGCACACTTTTTCACCCAGTCCCTCGACCTGCTGTGCATTGCCGGATTCGACAATTATTTCAAGGTCTTGAACCCGGCGTGGACCCACCGACTGGGTTGGACCCTGCAGGAACTCAAGGCCAGGCCGATCCTCGACCTCGTGCATGCCGACGATCGCGCCGCCACCCGGGCCCAAGTCACCGCGATCGCCCGCGGGCAGGAGCCAAGGCTCTTCGAAAACCGCTTCCGTCACCGGGACGGCAGCTACCGCTGGCTGCGCTGGAACGTGCGCCCGGTGCCGGGCCGCGCACGGATCTACGCCATCGCGCGGGACATCACCCAACAAATACGCCTGGAGAGCGAGATCGTCGCGATCGCCGATCAAGAAAAGGAGCGCATGGGTCGGGAGTTGCACGACGGCTTGTGCCAGAACCTGGCCGGGATCGCGGCCCTGAGCGCGACCCTGTCCCGCCGCCTCGCGGCGCACGCCGACCCCGCCGCCTCCGCCGCCAGCGAAATTGCCAAGCTGCTGAATGACACCATCCGCCAGACCCGTGACCTGGCGCGTGGTTTCGTCCCGCTGGGCTTGCACGAGGCCGGTCTCGAAGGGGCGCTCGAGACCCTGGTCGGCAATATCCGGCAGCGGTTTCACGTCTCCTGCACCCTGGCCTGCGATCACCCACTCACCCACCTTCCCCCCGAGGTCGCGGTCCACCTGTTTCGCATTACCCAAGAGGCCGTCCACAATGCCGTGGCCCACGGACGGGCCGATCAGATCGAAATCACCCTCGGCTGCCAGGATGGTCAAGGTCTGCTCAGCGTGCGGGACACGGGGGTCGGCCTGTGCGTGAAAGTCAGCCAAGGCAAAGGCATCGGCCTGCACACCATGGCCTACCGGGCGCGGATGATCGGTGGGACCCTGGAGATGCAGACGCCCCTCCGGGGCGGCACCCGGGTCCTCTGTGCCTTTCCCCTGCCCGCATCACCCGACGCCAGCGAGGCCCCCGACCATGCCCGTGACCCCACCTGAGGCAAGCGACCAGCCCGACCCGCGCAGGCGCATCCTGATCGTCGACGATCATCCCATGCTGCGTCGCGGACTCGCCGCCCTGATCGAATCCGTGCCCGACCTCACTGTTTGCGGCGAAGCCGCCACCCGCACCGCCGCCCTCGAGGCCATCCGGGCTAACCCGCCCGACCTGGTGATCGTCGATCTCATGCTCGGGGACAGCCATGGTCTCGATCTGGTCAAGGACCTCAAGATCCGCCACCCCGGGATGCCGGCCCTGGTCCTCTCCATGCATGACGAGGCCCTCTATGCGGAGCGTTCCCTGCGGGCCGGGGCCCGTGGCTACGTCACCAAGCAGGAGCTGGACGACACCTTGCTCATGGCCATCCAGCGGGTGCTGGCCGGAGACATCTACATGAGCGGCAAGCTCCAGGCCCGGCTCGCCGCCCATTTCGTCGCCGGGCCAACGCCGGAAACGGGTGCGACCTGTGAGGGGCTGAGCGACCGCGAACTGGAGGTCTTTCGCCTGATCGGCCAGGGGCGGGGTACGCGCCAGATCGCCGAGGCCCTCCATCTCAGTATCAAGACCATCGAATCGCACCGCGAACACCTCAAGCAGAAGTTGCGCCTGGCATCCGGCGTGGAGCTCGTCCACCGCGCGACCCAATGGGTCGAGCACGAACTTGCCGGCTGACCCGGTCCGTCCCGCTCCTCGCCGATCTCCGCCATCCGGCGGCATCCCCGCCTCCCTGACGCTTGCCCTCCCGCCGGCCTTGGGGGGAATCCCCCATGGCAAAATCAGGTCGGTCCCCGATGCGCGGAGGATCCCTGGCACTTAAGCTCCTTCTCAAGCGCTCCTTCAGGTTGCGCACCACCAGAGTGAGGAGAATAAGATGAAAAAACCTACCTTGAGCAGGATCGCGGTAGCGGTGAAAGCGGCCGTTTACGGCACGCTCGTGCTAGCGTCGGCCGGCACCATCGCCGACACGCTACATCTCACCGATGACACATACACCAAGCAAGACAAAGTCACCGAGAACAATGGCGCCCAACAGGTTCTGCAAATCAATGACAAGGTTGCTGGCAAGGAGCGCGTTGGGTTTGCCCGGTTTGATCTGACCCCTTTGCCCGACGGCATCACGGGTGCGGACATTGAAAAGGCCACGCTGCGGGTCTGGGTGGAGAAAGTCGGGCAAGCCGGAGATATCAACTTCGTAATCGTTCAAAATCCCTGGGACGAATCCACGCTCACGGCAGGTCTTGCCGCTCAGTTCCCCCCGGGGATTCCGGTCGTGGATACCCTATCCGTCACGTCAGCGGATGTAGAAAACTATGTGACCGTCGATGTCACCGACGCGATGCGGTCTTGGGTCGATGGAACCCACCCCAACAACGGGCTTGAAGCGATGCCGGTCGGGGTCGAGGTCGAACTGGGCAGTAAGGAGACCGACAAAGAGCACGAGATGCAGATTGAGGTGGCGCTGGTTAGTGTCGGGCCCGCCGGACCCGCAGGTGCTGCTGGTGTTGATGGCGCGGTTGGGCCGGTAGGTCCGCAAGGCCCGATAGGTCTGACCGGCGCGGTTGGGCCGACCGGTTCGCAGGGTCCAATAGGGCTGACGGGCCCAGCTGGGCCGACCGGTTCGCAGGGACCGACAGGTCTGACGGGCGCGACCGGGCCAACCGGCCCGCAGGGTCCGATAGGGCTTACGGGCGCGGTTGGGCCGACCGGTCCACAGGGACCTGCCGGTGCTGATGGTGCCATAGGACCACAGGGTCCGGCGGGCGCGACCGGTCCACAAGGATCCGGCGAGCCGCCCGTTTCGTTCTTTGTCGGCAACGATGCACAAAGTCCTCAATTGATCCCTGCAGGCGTAGGGGCGGACGTGGATTTCGACAATGTGCGATTCAACGAGGGTGGAGGCTTCAACGATGATACCAACAGGTTCACACCACCGAATTCAGGGGTTTACCACTACTCCGCGAACATCTCCTTCAAAGCGCCCGCTGGTCGAGTCGTGCAGTTCTTCCTGCGACACAGCGGCGGCGACCTCGCACGAGCGGAGGTAGACACCAGTGGCAGCGGATACGAGTTCGTGAACATGGACGCAACGTGGGACTCGACCTATCGGGGTGGCCCCGTCTGGGTGAATGCGTTCCTGTCGGGAAGCGATGGCAATCTTGAGGTGAAGTACCTCACCAGCAACTTCAGCGGCCATCTCGTCTACCAAAAATAGTCCGATGGGTGGGCACCTGGTTTGTGCCCACCCGACTTCGGGTTAACCCTCCACTCATGACCACTGCCCAACCTACTCAGGTTGGGCATTTTTTTGACTCTCTTCCCTGCAGCGCGGGAAAGAGGTCAGCCTTCGCAAGCTCAAGCCTCGATCAAGGGGGCTCCTCGGGCTTGCAAGGAGAGGCCAGAACCCACTGTGCCCGGCTATCCGCCCCCCATCCCTCCATGATCGCCAGCGCCTCGCCTTGTATGCCACCCATTTTCACCCCAATATCCGGGGCGTGACCGGAACCCCCGATCAGGTGGCTAAGGCTGCACAAGGCTATGGCATCGTCTTTAGCCGGATCGATCAGGGTGGTTCGTCTCTGGGCTAGAGGCTGGACCACTCGACGGAGACCCATGGGGCGTACCCCCGGGGTCGCTGGGTCCGGACCTTTCCCCACGCGACGCCCGCCACCAAAATCCGGATTTTCACCCCCGGCCTGCTGGCCTCGCATTAGATCTACCCTACCCCCGACCCAAGGAGACCCCAACTCAATGATACGTTCCTCGTCCCTCCTCGCCGCCGCCCTCCTGGCCACCGCCACCCTCGGTGCCCAGGCGGGCGATATTAGCGTAACCGACCCCTACGCCCTGGCGGTGCCGCCGGGCCAACCCAACAGCGCCGTCTTCATGACCCTGGTGAACAACTCCAAGGAAAACCGGGCCCGGGTGGCCGCCGAAACCCCGTCCGCCGGGGTGGTGGAACTGCACACTCATGTCCATGAGGACGGGATGATGAAGATGCGCAAGGTCGACAACATCGAGATCCCCGCCGGTCAGACGGTGACCCTCAAGCCGAGCGGGTTTCACGTCATGCTGATCGGCCTCAAGGAGAAGCTGGAGCCGGGCCAGGAGGTGCACATGAATCTCATCTTCGACAAGGGCGGCAAGGAGCACATCATGGCCCCGGTCCGGGCGATGGCCCCGCCCATGGCCCATTAATCGTCGGCCGGACCCAGCCCTTGCCGGTGGCTCACAACCTGTCGTTCATCTCGTAAGGGTCCTGGCCCTTGCCATTGGCCTCGGCGCCGGGCCGGCCTTTGCCGGAGATCGGGAGGCAGGGGGTTAAGCGGATCTTGGTTCCCCGCGCTCCCGTAACCACAGAAAGATCACCGGCGTGACGATGAGGATATGCACCAGGCTGGAGATCATGCCGCCGACGACGGGGGCGGCCAGGGGCTGCATGATCTCCACGCCCGTGCGCTGGAGCCAGAAGATGGGGGTCAGGGAGGCGATGGTGGTGGCGACGGTCATGACCTTGGGACGTAGGCGCAGGCGGGCGCCCGCCTTGACGGCCTGGGTCAGTTCCTCGCGAGTCAGGGTCCGGCCCAGGCGCTGGCGCGCCGCCTGAACCGACTCCTCCAGATAGGTGACCATGATGACGCCCGTCTGGATGGCGGTACCGAACAGGGCGATATAGCCGACCCAGACGGCGACGCTGAAGTTAAAGCCCATCCAGGCCTGGAGCAGGACGCCGCCGGTAAGGGCAAAGGGCACCGCCAGCAGGACATGGGCCGCCTCCCCCACCGAGCGGAAGGTCATCACCAGGGCCCCAAAAATAATCAGAATGACGGCGGGGAAGACATAAAGGAGGGTCTGACGGGCCCGCAACTGGTGCTCGTATTGGCCCGAGTATTCGATCGACATGCCCGGGGCCAGGTCCACCTCCGCAGCGATACGCGCCTTGATGTCCTCGACGAAGCTTCCCAGGTCGCGATCGCGGACATTGGCCTGGACGAAGACCCGCAGCCGGCCGTTCTCGCTCTGGATCTCGTTGGGGCCGACCACCCGCTTGATGTCGGCCACCTGGCGCAACTGGACGGTGGCTCCGGAGGGGGTGGTTACCAGGATCTCGCCCAGCTTGTCGATGTCGCCGCGCTCGCCCTGCTCCAGACGCACCTGCAACGGCCAGCGCTCGCGGCCCTTGAGGGTGGTGCCGACGGTCGCCCCGCCGATCCCGGCCTCCACCTGGCGGAACACCTCCTGGACGCTGAGCCCGTAGCGGCCAAGCTGGTCGCGGCGCACGGCGATCTCCAGATAAGGCTTGCCCTGCACCCGGGAGGGCGCCACCCCCACCGCCCCCCACACCCCATTGATCACCCGCTCGACCTCGAAGGCCTTTTGCTGGAGGGCGTCCAGGTCGTCGCCAAAAATCTTGACCCCGACCTGGGCGCGGATGCCAGTGCTGGTCATGAGGATGCGGTTTTCGATCGGCTGGAGAAAGCCGGGCACATAGCCAGGCAGGTTCATCAGCTCCGCCGAGAGGTCGGCGATGATGGAGGCCTTGGTGGTCCCGGGCGGCCACTGGTCGCGGGGCTTGAGCTGGATGGTGGTTTCGATCATCTCCACCGGGGCCGGGTCGGTGGCGGTGGTGGCGCGCCCCAGCTTGCCCGCCGCCGAGATGACGGCCGGATGGGCGCTGATCACCTGGTCCTGCCAGGCCATGATGCGCTTGACCTCCGTCAGGGCGGTGGCGGGGAGCAGGACCGGCATGAAAAGCAGGGAACCCTCCTCCAGGGTCGGCATGAACTCGCTGCCGAACCCCTGGGTATGCCGCGCGACGGACTCCGGCAGCCGCTCGTTGACCACCCGCGGCAGCCCCAGGGCGATCACCAGGCAGACGGCGAGCAGGCTGGCCGCGAGCCCCAGCACGGTTTTGCGGTGGTCGAGGGCCCAGTCCAGCGCCGGGTCATAGAGCCGCAGCAGCCCCTTCATCAGCCAATTCTGGTCCTCGGGCTGGAGCGGACCCCGCACCAGCAGGGTGCAGAAGACCGGCACCGCCGTTACCGCCAGCAGGGTGGCGCCGATCAGGGCGAAGGTCTTGGTGTAGGCGAGGGGGTGAAAGAGCTTGCCCTCCTGGCCGGTCAGCAGGAAGACCGGGACAAAGGCCAGGATGATGATCAGCATGGAGAAGACCAGGGGCCGACCGACCTGGGTGGCGGCCGTCAGGGTCTGGGCAAAGACCTCGGCGGGGGTGAGCCGCCGGCGTAAGGACGCCTCGGTGCGCTCGCAGTGCCGGATCACGTTCTCGGTCATGACGATGCCCGCATCGACCAGGACGCCGATGGAGAT
>JADZBU010000076.1 GCA_020851955.1 Chromatiaceae bacterium
ACCCCGTGGCTTGGCTGAGGAGAAAATCATGAACCAGGGTAGAATTTGGTGTGTCGTTAAGCCCACGGTTGGCCTGCCGCTCTTGCTGGGCTCGGTTACCGTGATCGCCTTGCTGGTGCATTACGAGGTCCTCTCCCACGTCAAGTGGTTCGCCGCCTATTGGGGTGGTTAGATCGTTCGGCTTCTCCCAACCGGAGGCTAGTCGTTAGGGGGTCGGGCGTTCAAACCCGACCCCCCCGTCCCGTCAACGGGGTGGACCGAAAAATCTGGCCTCCCTTGGGTGAGTCAGGTCGAATCATGGCGGCGCCCCCCTGCCTCCTCCCGGCTCCTTCATGCGCCGTGCCGTTGTGCCTTGCCCGTGAAACGTTAGTCCTTCCTTGCGCAGGGCTAGAGAGGTGGTTACTAGCCTCGAAAATACCCTTAGCCGTTTTAATTGCACGATAGTGGCGAAGGAATTAAGTCAGCGGTTCTTTGGTTCTGAAGCGAGGAGTACTCCGTGGGGGTGCGCCCTGCCGCCACTGCGAATTTTCCCCGCACACGCTTCTGGAGAACCATCATGACTTATGTACGGATGTACGAGACCGAACAGCAGGCCCGGGCGGCCATCATCAAGCTCAAGAAGGGCGGTTTCCCCGAAAACACCATGCACCTGGTGACACCCGGCACCCGTGGTGACGCCCTCCTGGGGTACATGATCGGCAGCGATACCCGGGTCTATGCCAAGAACCTCGCCCTTGGCCGCAGCTTCGTGCTGGTCCGCGCGCCCTTCGGCTCGGGCCAGGCCGCGATCGATATTCTGGACAGTTGCGGACCCCTCGAGAGTGACCTCCTGGCGCCGGGGCAGGCCGCGAACTGCTGGGAAGAGGCGGTCACGCCCCTATCCACGGCCATGCAGTGGCAAGTCCTTAAGCAAAATGATCCCGCGCCCTTCTCGAAGTGGATGGGTTTCCCCTTACTCTCCAAAGGTGACAAGCCAGCGCCGCTCTCCCAGTGGCTCGGTTCTTCCCCGCTTTCCAAGCAACAGCAACCGGCACCCCTCTCCAGTTGGATGGGTTTCCCCCTCCTGTCGCCGGAGGTCTCCCTGAGCCAATATTTCGGCCTGGATTTGCTGAGCCCCGAGGCAACCCCTCTGTCCTCGCGCCTCGGCCTCGACACCCTGGTGGGATTGTCGGCCACCAGCGAGGCGACCCAAGACCTAGCGCCGCCGACCCGCTATCCGCAAGAGGCCCCGGCCATGGCGGACGAGACCCCGCGGGCCGCGGTCGCCGCCGCCGCCGATCCCGAGGAACCCCAAGAACCGGCAACCGCTCCGGTCTGGGCCGTACCCGGCGATGAGGTCATGGCGGCGGCCCCCCAGCCAGAGCCTCCCGGCGACTACCTCCCGCCCCAGGACACGAACACGCCCGAGCCGCCCGCCGGGCTCAGGGCCCTCTAACCTCCTCCCGAGCCAATTCCTCTCTAAGCTATAGCCGGGGCAGCTATTCATGCCGCCCAACCTGGCTAAACGGGGTCGCTAACGCGACCCCGTCTTTTTTAAGCCACCCCAACGGGGCGTCCGATCTGGCGGCGGGACCTACCGGTCCGGCAAGACCGCCTCCATATCCCAGGAATCCCAGAGGCCCTCGACCCACGGCCCGACCAGCGCCGGTAGGCATACAAGGCCTCGCAACACCTTGCCAGCGGGAAGCCCCGGATGACATTTGCCTTCGATAATACCTATGCCCGGCTGCCGGAGCGCTTCTTCGCTCGGCAGGCGCCGGTTCCGGTCCCCCAACCCCGGCTCATCAAGCTTAACGAAGCCCTTGCCCATCAACTCGGCCTGGACCCGGAGGCCCTGCGCTCGCCCGAGGGGCTGGCCATGCTCGCCGGCAACCAGGTGCCGGCGGGGGCGGACCCCCTGGCCATGGCCTATGCCGGCCACCAGTTCGGCGGCTTCGTGCCACGGCTCGGCGATGGCCGGGCGATTCTTCTGGGCGAGATCCTGGACCCGAGGGGCGAGCGCTACGACATCCAGCTCAAGGGTTCCGGCCGCACGCCCTTCTCCCGGGGTGGTGACGGCCGGGCCTGGCTGGGCCCGGTCCTGCGGGAGTACCTCCTCAGCGAGGCCATGCACGCCCTCGGCATCCCGACGACGCGCTCCCTGGCGGCGGTCGCCACCGGGGAGTTGGTCTATCGCGAGGCCGGCCCCCTGCCCGGCGCCGTGCTGACGCGGGTGGCGCGCGGCCATGTCCGGGTGGGCACCTTCGAATACTTTCAGGCGCGCCAGGATACGGATGCCCTGCGGCAACTCGCCGATTACGTGCTGGCACGGCACTATCCGGAGGCGCGGGCGTCGGACCAGCCCTATCGCGCCTTGCTGGTGGCGGTGGTCGCCCGGCAGGCGGAACTGGTCGCCCGCTGGCTCGGCGTCGGCTTCATCCATGGCGTCATGAACACGGACAATATGTCGATCACGGGGGAAACGATCGACTACGGCCCTTGCGCCTTCATGGATGCCTATCACCCGGGTCAGGTTTACAGCTCCATCGATCATGGCGGGCGCTACGCCTACGGCAACCAGCCCCAGATCGCCCAGTGGAACCTCGCCCGTCTGGCCCAGGCGCTGTTGCCGCTCCTCGATCCCGACCAGGACCAGGCCGTCGCCCAGGCTCAGGCGGTCATCGACGGCTTCGCCCCCGGCTTCGAACAGGCCTATCTGGCCTGCTTCCGGGCCAAGCTGGGCCTGCTGGAGGCCCAGGAGGGGGACGCCGATCTGATCGACGGCCTCCTGCGGGCCATGGCCGCGACCGGCGCCGACTTCACCAACAGCTTCCGCGCCCTGAACGCCGCCGCGGCGGGCGCGGAAGGGCCGCTCCGGGCGCAACTCGGCGATGGCGGCCCCGCCACGGCCTGGATCAGCCGCTGGCAGGCCCGTCTGGCTGGTGAAACGACCAGCCCCCAGACGCGCTCGGCCGCCATGCGCCGCGCCAACCCCGCCGTCATCCCCAGAAACCACCAGGTCGAGGCCGCGCTCGAGGCGGCGGTCGCCGGCGACCTCAAGCCCCTCGACACCCTGTTACAGGTCCTTGCCCAGCCCTGGGACGCAGGCCCCGGCGGCGAGGAATTCCAGCGGCCGCCGGCGCCACACCAAGTGGTCCAGCGGACCTTTTGCGGGACCTGAGGCCGGGCATGGCGGGAGACCGGCATCCAGGCCACCGGAGCCGGGGCTAGCGGTTATAATGCCGCCATGGACATCCTCAATAACATCCAAATCCTGGCCATCCTGGTACTGCCGGTGCTCTTCGCCATCACGGTCCACGAGGCCGCCCATGGCTGGGCCGCCGGCTATTTTGGCGACCGCACGGCGCGCATGCTGGGCCGGGTGACCCTCAATCCCCTCAAGCACATCGACCCCATCGGCACGGTCGTCGTGCCCCTCGCGACCTTCTTCCTCACCGGCTTCCTCTTCGGCTGGGCCAAGCCGGTGCCGGTGGATGTCCGCAACCTGCACAATCCCCGCCGCGACATGGCCCTGGTCGCCCTGGCCGGTCCCGGCGCCAACCTCTTGATGGCCATCCTCTGGGGACTGGCGATCCAGCTGGCCCTAGCCCTGTGGAATGTCTCGCCCTGGCTGGCCCAACCCCTGGCCTACATGGGCGCCGCCGGGGTCCTGATCAACGTGCTCCTCATGGTGCTCAACCTCTTCCCGCTTCTGCCGCTGGATGGCGGCCGGGTGCTCAACGCCCTGCTGCCGCGCCACCTGGCCATGAGCTTCTCGCGCCTGGAGCCCTACGGCCTCATCCTGCTAGTGGTCCTCCTGGTTAGCGGGGTCCTGGGTACCCTGCTGGGGCCCCTGGTCAACCTGACCATCGGCCTGATGCCCGGCGCCGGCGTGGTCCGCGAACTCTTCATGACCTGACCCCCGCCGCGCGACCCTGTCCTCACCCTTCCTTTCGAATCGGCATCCGAACCCACGGGGAACTCCCGCCTTGAACTCCGCAACCACCTCCAACGGCCGCGTCCTTTCGGGTATGCGGCCCACCGGCCGCCTGCACCTGGGTCACTATCAGGGTGTCCTCAAGAACTGGTTGGCCTTGCAGCACGAATACAGCTGCTTCTTCTTCGTCGCCGACTGGCACGCCCTGACCACCCACTACGATGACCCCTCCATCATCCCCGCCAGCATCTGGGATATGGTGGTGGACTGGCTGGCCGCGGGTATCGACCCGGACCAGGCGACCCTCTTCATCCAGTCCCAGGTGCCCGAACACGCGGAACTCCACCTGCTCCTCTCCATGGTCACCCCCTTGGGCTGGCTGGAGCGGGTGCCCAGCTTCAAGGATCAGCAGGAGCGGCTGAAGGAACGCGATCTGGCCACCTATGGCTTCCTGGGCTATCCCCTCCTCCAGAGCGCCGACATCCTCATGTACAAGGCCGGCCTGGTCCCGGTGGGCGAGGACCAGGTCGCCCATGTGGAGTTGACCCGCGAGATCGCGCGCCGCTTCAACCACCTCTTTGGCCGCGAGCCGGACTTCGCGCACAAGGCGGAACAGGCCAAGGACAAGATGGGCAAAAAGAACGCCAAGCTCTTCGACAAGCTGCGCAAGGCCTATCTGGAGCAGGGCGATCACGAGGCCCTGGAGATGGCGCGGGCCCTCCTCGCAGCCCAGGGCAATATCGGCATCAGCGACCGCGAGCGTCTATCCGGCTATCTGGAAGGCAGCGGCCGCATCATCCTGCCCGAACCCCAGGCCCTCCTCACCAAGGCCTCCAAGATGCCCGGGCTGGACGGCCAGAAGATGTCGAAGTCCTACGGCAACACCATCGCCCTGCGCGACCCGCCCGCCCAGGTGGAAAAGGCCCTGCGCACCATGCCCACGGATCCGGCGCGGGTCCGGCGCACCGATCCCGGCGAGCCCGCCAAGTGCCCCGTCTATCAGCTCCATCAGGTCTATTCCAGCGACGAGACCCGGGCCTGGGTCACGGAGGGCTGCCGCTCGGCGGGCATCGGTTGTCTCGATTGCAAGCAACCGGTCATCGAGGCCGT
>JADZBU010000077.1 GCA_020851955.1 Chromatiaceae bacterium
ATGAGGTCGCGCTCCCGACCCAGGACCATGAAGGCCCCGGCGGTGGGCAGGTCCTCGAAGGACAGGGCGCGGTGGAACTCGGCCGGTGCCAGGGTCACCCCCGCCGCGCCGGAGACCTGGACGGCCTGGGCGCCACTGCCGCCGCAGTCCGCCAGGATCTGGCTCACCGGGGTGCCGAAGGGGTATTCGTAGATGCCGGGGCGAGCCACGTCGCCGCTGATGCTCAGCAGCTTGCTGCCGGTGGACTGCTGGGTGCCGGCGCCCCGGAACCAGTGGCCGCCCCACTCGATGATGCGGGCGGCGGCCAGGAAGGTCTCGACATTGTTGACCACCGTGGGCCGCCCCAGGAAGCCGCTGACGACGGGATAGGGCGGCCGCTTGCGCACCACGCCGCGCCGGCCCTCCAGGGATTCGATGAGGGCCGATTCCTCGCCGCAAACATAGGCCCCGGCGCCGAGGTGAATGTCGATGTCGAAGTCAAAACCCGGCTGACCGGCGATATCCCACCCCAGCAGGCCCTGCTCCCGCCGCCGCTCCAGCACCCACTTGAGGCGCGGCACCATGTAGCGGTATTCGCCCCGCAGATAGAGGTAGCCCTTGCGCGCGCCCACAATGCCGGCGCACAGGGTCATGCCCTTGAAAATCAGGTCGGCGTAGCGGGTGAGGAGGACCCGGTCCTTGAAGGTCCCCGGCTCGCCCTCGTCCGCGTTGCAGACCACGTAGCGTTCATCGCTGGCGGTATCCCGACAGATGCGCCACTTGAGGGCCGTGGTGAAACCCGCCCCACCCCGGCCACGCAAGACGGAGGCCTCCAGCTCCGCCATGGCCCCCGCCGGGCCCAGTTCCAGGAAGCGCTGCAGGCCGGCGCCCATCTTTTCGGCATTGCTCAGCAGGTCGCCGACGCGGTGGATATTGTCCTGGACCACGAAGAACTTGGGCGGCCAGTGCTCAAGGGGCACCCCCGCCTCCACCAGTTCCGCGATGCGGTCGATGCGCCGCGGGGTCAGGGCCGTCACCGCCAGCCCATTGACCAGCATAGCGGGTCCCTGATCACACATACCGGTGCAGGAGGTCAGGCCGATAGTGACCCGCCCATCCTCGCGGGGTTCGTCGAGGCCGACCCCCAGCCGCTTGCAGAGCCGGGCGCGCAACCCCTCGCTACCCAGCAGACGGTCGGTGATGTTGTCGCTGAAGAGGATATCGAAATCGCCGCGGGGTCGGGCGTGCAGGAAGGCATAAAAATCGATGGAGGCCAGGATGCGGGAGCGGGTCACCCCCATGGCCGCCGATAGCGCCTCGATGGCGGCCGGGGGCACATAAGAGAAGGCCTGCTGAATCGCGATCAGGTGCTGGAGGAGGAGTTCGGGCTCATGGCCGCGAGCCGCCAGCAAGCGGGAGACCATCCTGGTGACGGCCTCATGGGATGAAATTGACATGCCAACCCCTGGCGGTAGTAGTGGAAAACGCCGACCCTATCCGGTAGGAATTTATGTAAACCTTTATGAATCTTGGTACTAGGTGATCAGGGCCGGGACGGCCCTCCCTCATTACCCTTACACCATTTGCTCATACTAGGACCTAATGGGGACCGTTCGCAACCATCGGCTTGGCACCCCTTTTCTCAACCTGGAGCCCTGGACAGACCGCAGGCGCGATTCATCACGGCGCTGTTTCCGGTCGGACCCGGATGCAATGCACTTGGCGAGTCCCGCCCCAGCGGACCGCCGGGGGATAGGCCTGGGCACATTCGGGCAGGGCCTCGGGACAACGAGGGTGAAAGTGACAACCGGGCGGCGGCGCGGCGGGGGATGGCAGGTCCCCCTCCAGGCGAATGACCGGCCGACTGGGGTCCGGGGCGAGCCGGGGCACCGCCGACAGGAGGGCGCGGCTATAAGGGTGCCTGGGGTCGTCGAGAACCTCGTGGACCAGTCCGCGCTCGACGATGCGTCCCAGATACATGACCGCGACCTCGTGGGCCAGATAGGACACCACCGAGATGTTGTGGGTGATGAAGAGGTAGGCGAGGCCCTTGCGTTCCTGAAGATCCTTGAGCAAATTGAGGATCTGGGCCTGGACCGAGACATCCAGGGCGCTGGTGGGCTCGTCGCAGACGATCAGCCGGGGGGCGACGGCCAGAGACCGGGCGATGCAGACCCGCTGGCGCTGACCGCCGGAGAATTCGTGGGGATAGCGGTCGGCGGCATCGGCGGCGAGGCCGACCTCGTCCAGCAGGGCCGCGACTCGGCCGCGGCGCTCGGCGCGGCCGCGGGCCAGACCCAGGGCCTGCAAGCCCTCGCCAATGATGTCACCCACCAGCAGGCGGGGGTTCATGGAGGCAAAGGGGTCCTGAAAGATGATCTGGAGGTCCTTGCGATAGGGCCGCATGGCGCCCGGGCCGAGACCCGCCAGGTCCCGGCCCTGGTAGTGGATGGCGCCCCCCGTGGGGCGGATGAGCTGGAGCAGCCCCTTGCCCGCCGTGGTCTTGCCGCAGCCGGATTCTCCGACCAGGGCCAGGGTGCGCCCGACCTTGAGTTCCAGGTCGATGCCATCGACCGCTCGCACCTGCCCCACGACGCGGCGAAACAAGCCCTTGTGGATGGGGAAATGGACCTGAAGCCCGGTCACGGCGAGGATCGTCCCGCCACCGGACGCCGGGGCCGCCTGGACGGCGGTCGCCTCCTCTGGCTCGGCCAGGGGGAGCGTCGCCACCGCCGCTTCCCCCCGCGGTAACCCTTCCGTCCCCCTCCCCCTAACCTCCTCCCGCAAGGGCGGGAGGGATAGCTGATCGGTTATTTCAGCCGTCCCCCTCCCCCCTCGCGGGGGAGGGCTGGGGAGAGGGGGAGCGCCCAGGCTCTGCTGCTGCCCAGGGTCCCACAGATGGCAGCGCACCCCATGCCCCGTCCACGGCTCCACCCACGCCGGCGCCCGCTCCCGACAGACGGCCATCACCCGGTCACAACGATCCGCAAACCGGCAGCCCACAAAGACCTGATCCATAGGGGGTACCCGGCCGGGGATGACCGCCAGCCGACCCTGGCGCTTTTCCGGCGCGGGCAGGCTGTCCCTGAGCTTGCGGCTGTAGGGATGGCCGGCATGGGCGAAGAAATCGGCGCTGCTGGCCGTCTCGACGA
>JADZBU010000078.1 GCA_020851955.1 Chromatiaceae bacterium
ATCGCGTGAAGCTTTATTCCCGAATCCTGGGCACGGGCAGCTACCTGCCCAAAAAAATCCTCACCAATAAGGATATCGAGGAGATCGTCGATACCACGGATGAATGGATTTTCGACCGTACCGGTATTCGCCAGCGCCATGTGGTGGTCGAGGGGGAGACCTGCTCGGACCTGGCGGTCGCCGCCGCCCGCGCCGCCATGGAGGCCGCCGGGGTCGATCCGAGCGAGATCGACCTCATCGTCTTGGCGACGACGACGCCGGACCAGATTTTTCCCAGTACGGCCTGCATCATTCAGCCCCGGCTAGGCATCAAGGGCGTGCCCGCCTTTGATGTCCAGGCGGTTTGCGCCGGCTTTGTCTATGCCCTCAGTGTCGCCGACCAATTCGTCCGTACGGGCAGCGCCAAGCGCGCCCTCGTGATTGGCGCGGACACCATGTCGCGGCTCCTCGACTGGCAGGACCGTTCGACCTGTATCCTCTTCGCCGATGGCGCCGGGGCCGTGGTCCTGGGTGCCGCCGAGGAGCCGGGCATCATCTCCACCCATATCAGCGCCGATGGGGCCTACAAGGATCTGCTGCAGGTCCCCAAGGGCATAGGTCGGGGGGGTTGCGAGGACCCCTATCTCGAGATGCGCGGCAACGAGGTCTTTCGCTGGGCGGTCAGCACCCTGGGCCGCATCGTCGAAGAGACCCTGGAGGCCAATGGCATGACCAAGTCGGATATCGACTGGCTGGTGCCCCATCAAGCCAATATCCGCATCATCCAGGCCACGGCCCGTCGCCTCGACCTGCCCATGGAGCAGGTGGTGGTGACCGTGGCCGACCATGGCAATACCTCCGCTGCCTCCATCCCCCTGGCACTCGACACGGCGGTGCGCGATGGCCGCATTCAGCGTGGCCAAACCATCCTGATGGAGGGCTTTGGCGGTGGTTTTACCTGGGGCACGGTGTTGGTGCGCTTCTGAACCTCTTGTTCCCGCTGCGAATCCTTCCATGAGCAAATCGATCGCCATCATTTTCCCGGGGCAGGGGTCCCAGTCCGTCGGCATGTTGAGCGAATTGGCGGCAGCCTGGCCGCAGGTGGGCGAAACCTTCGCCGAGGCCTCGGATGCCTTGGGCATGGATCTCTGGCAGGTCACCAGCCAGGGTCCCAGGGACTTGCTCGATCGCACCGACATCACCCAGCCCGCCATGCTCGCTGCGGGCGTTGCCGTCTGGCGGGTCTGGAACCAGGCGGGCGGTCCCGCGCCGGCCTGGATGGCGGGGCATAGCCTGGGCGAGTTCACCGCCCTGGTCTGCGCCGGGACCCTGGGCTTCGCCGATGCCGTGGCCCTGGTGGCCCAGCGTGGCCGCTTCATGCAGGAGGCGGTGCCCGCCGGCGCGGGGGCCATGGCCGCCATCCTCGGGCTCGCCGACGACCAGGTCGTCGCTGTCTGCGCCCAAGCGGCCCAAGGCGGGATTCTGGAGCCCGTCAACTTCAATTCCCCGGGTCAGGTGGTCATCGCCGGCGAGTCGGCGGCGGTGGCGCGCGGCATTGCCGCCGCCAAGGCCGCGGGCGCCAAGCGCGCCGTCCTTCTGCCGGTCAGCGTCCCCTCCCACTGCGCCCTGATGCGCCCCGCCGCCGAGCGACTGGCGGTGGCCTTGGCGGCCATCCCCCTCGCGGCGCCCCGGATTCCCGTCCTGCACAACGTCACCGTGGATGCCGTGGCGGACCCCGCGGCCATTCGCGACCGCCTGGTGCGCCAGCTTTACAGCCCGGTGCGCTGGGTGGAGTCGGTGCGGCGTCTGGCGGACCAGGGGGTGGGGTTGTTGCTGGAGGCCGGGCCGGGCAAGGTCCTGACGGGCCTGACCAAGCGCATCGATGATCGGGTGGAGGCCCTGGCGGTCCTGGACCCCAAGGGCCTGGCCCTAGCTCTGGAGGCAACGAATCATGCTGGAAGGTGACATCGCCCTGGTCACGGGCGCCTCGCGGGGCATCGGCCAGGCCATCGCCCTGGCCCTGGGCCGGGCCGGGGCCGTGGTCGCGGGCACCGCCACCACCGAGGCCGGCGCCGATCGCATCAGCGAGACGCTGAGCGCCCATGGCTGTCAGGGGGCGGGTCTGGTCCTGGATGTCTCCAACCCGGCCTCCGTGGATAGCCTCATGGAGCGGCTGCGGGCGGACCTGGGCGAGCCGAGCATTCTGGTCAACAACGCGGGCATCACCCGCGACAACCTCTTGATGCGCATGAAAGAATCCGATTGGAACAGTATCCTGGACACCAATCTCGGCTCGGTCTATCGCATGTCCAAGGCCTGCCTGCGCGCCATGACCAAGGCCCGCAAGGGGCGTATCATCAATGTCGCCTCGGTGGTGGCCGTCATGGGCAATGCCGGCCAGGCCAATTACGCGGCGGCCAAGGCCGGCATGATCGGCTTCAGTAAGTCACTGGCGCGCGAGGTCGGTTCCCGGGGCATCACGGTCAACTGCGTGGCGCCGGGCCTGATCGACACCGATATGACCCGGGCCCTGGACGAGGCCCATCAACAGCAAATCCTGGCCGGCATCCCGCTGGGGCGCTGGGGCTCGGTGGAAGAGGTGGCCGCGACCGTGGTCTTCCTGGCATCACCCGGCGCGGCTTACATCACCGGCGAGACCCTGCATGTCAATGGCGGCATGTGGATGGTCTGAGGCAAATTGGGGCGCGCCCCCGGGCGCCTTTCATCCGTTAACGAATACGCCTAGAATAGGCACCGCCCTTCTTGGGGCGATCTATTTAAATCCGTGAGGGTCAAAGAAAATGAGCAGCGTTGAAGAGCGAGTCCGCAAGATCGTGGTGGAGCAGTTGGGTGTCAAGGAGGAAGAGGTGACCCTCGAATCCTCTTTCGTCGATGACCTCGGCGCCGACTCCCTGGATACCGTCGAGTTGGTGATGGCCCTGGAGGAGGAGTTCGAAACCGAGATTCCGGACGAGGATGCCGAGAAGATCACCACGGTCAAGCAGGCCATCGATTACATCAACGCGCATCAGGCCTAATCAGGACCCTTGCGTCCTCGCGGGCGGGTGGTGGCGCCTTATCTCCTGGGCGCGGCCGCCGGCCAGTCTCTGGATCAGGCTCCCGATTAGGTTCGAGGGTAATTAGCTATGTCGATCAGAAGGGTTGTTGTCACCGGCGTCGGCCTTGTCGCCCCGGTGGGACTGGATACCAAGTCCGGATGGGAGAGTATCCTGGCCGGGCGGAGCGGCATTCAGCCGATCACCCATTTCGAAATAGCGCCCTTTACCACGCGGTTTGGTGGGCCTATCTACGGTTTTGACCCCGAGCTCTACGTCGCCAAGAAGGATGTCAAGAAGATGGATAAGTTTATCCATTATGGCATCGGCGCCGGGACCCAGGCCATGGAAGACTCCGGCCTCGAGATCACGGAGGCGAATTGCCGCCGTATCGGCGTTGCCGTGGGCTCCGGTATCGGCGGCATCGCCGGCATCGAAAACAGCTACGCGGCCTATCTGCAGGGCGGGCCCCGCAAGATTTCTCCCTTCTTCGTCCCCGCCAATATCGTCAACATGGTCGCCGGAGACCTCTCGATCAAATACGGCCTCAAGGGGCCTAATTACTCGATCGTGTCCGCTTGCAGTACCGGCACCCACAACATCGGTGAGGCGGCGCTCATGATCCGCCATGGCATGGTCGATGCCATGCTGGCCGGCGGGGCCGAGATGGCGACGACCCCCGTCGGGCTCGGCGGTTTTGCCGCCGCCAAGGCCCTCTCCACCCGTAACGATGCCCCCCAGCTTGCCAGTCGTCCCTTCGATCGTGACCGCGATGGCTTCGTCCTCAGCGACGGCGCCGGCGTTATCATGCTCGAGGAATACGAGATGGCCAAGGCGCGCGGGGCCCATATCTACGCGGAACTGGTGGGCTTCGGCATGAATTCCGACGCCTACCACATGACCGCCCCCTCGGAGAATGGCGAGGGCGCCGCAGAGTGCATGCGCCTGGCCCTGGAGATGGCTGCCCTGGGGGCTGAGCAGGTGGACTACATCAATGCCCACGGCACCTCGACCCCGGCGGGTGACATCGCCGAGACCAAGGGCATCAAGCGCGCCTTTGGCGAACATGCTTATAAGGTCGCCGTCAGCTCCACCAAGTCCATGACGGGCCATATGCTGGGTGCCGCGGGCGGGGCCGAGGCCATCTTCACCCTGCTGGCCATGCGTGACCAGGTGGCCCCTCCCACCATCAATTACGAAACGCCCGACCCCGATTGCGACCTGGACTATGTGCCCAACGTCGCCCGCCCCATGAAGATCGATGTGGCGATCAGCAACTCCTTTGGCTTCGGCGGCACCAACGGTTCCCTCGTCTTCCGGC
>JADZBU010000079.1 GCA_020851955.1 Chromatiaceae bacterium
AGGCGCGTCGTCACCTCGCCAAAGTCGATCTTGACCGGGCAGGGGGGCTGGCATTTATGGCAGACGGTGCAGTGGTCCGCCAGATCGTTCATCTCGGCGAAATGACGTCGCGACAGACCGCGGCGCGTTTGCTCCTCGTACAGAAAGGCCTCGATGATGAGACCGGTGCCGAGGATCTTGTTGCGCGGCGAATAATGCAGGTTGGCCCGGGGCACATGGGTCATGCAGACCGGCTTACATTTGCCGCAGCGCAGGCAGTGCTTGATGTCCTCGTTGAGGGCGCCGAGTTCCGTTTCCTCCAGGATGATGGCCTCCTGGCTCACCAGCCGGAGCGAGGGCGTATAGGCGCTCTCGAGACCCGAGCCCGGCAGCAGCTTGCCCGGGTTGAAGCGCCCCGCCGGATCCACAAGCTGCTTATAGCGGACGAAGGCCGCCAGCTTGTCGGGCTCCAGGAACTGGATCTTGGTCAGCCCGATACCATGCTCACCGGAGATAACCCCCCCCAGTCCGGTCGCCAGGGCCATGATGCGGGCCACCATGCGGTCCGCCTCGTGCAGCATGGCGTAGTCGGAGGAGTGAACTGGGATATTAGTATGGACGTTGCCATCGCCCGCGTGCATGTGCAGGGCCACGAAGAGGCGCGCCTCCCGGACCCGGGCATGGATGGCGGCGAGCCGTTCCCGGACCGCGGCCATGTCCTGGCCGCTGAAGATCTCGTCCAGGCGCTGACGGACCTCTTGGCGCAGGGACTGGCGGAGGTCGCGGCGCAGGAGCAGATCCAACAGGCTATCGCCCGCCTTGACCAGCGCCTGTTCCGGTTCCCCCAGGAGGTGGGCCTGATCAGACGCGGGGGCATCCAGCAGGGCCAGGATCTGGCCCCACCGTCGATGGGCCCCCTCCAGGACCTGACGGGCCGCCCCGCGCTTGGCCTCCAGAATGGCCTGGGATTCGGCGGAGTCCTCGAAGCCCGGCCAGTCACGGGCCTCCGGCATTTCGGTCTCCACATAGTCCTGGAGGGCCTCCAGAATCCGCTGCTTGTTGGCGATGGACTGCTCGATGTTGATCCGCTCGATGGCCCGCGAATAGTCCGCCAGCCGCTCCAGGGGTATCACCACATCCTCGTTGATCTTGAAGGCATTGGTGTGACGGGAGATGGCGGCGGTACGGGCGCGATCGAGCCAGAACCGGCGGCGGGCCTCGGGGCTGACGGCGATAAAGCCCTCCCCCTGGCGAGCCTGGGTCAAGGCCACCACCCGTTCGGCGGCGGCGGCCACCCGGCCCTCGTCATCACCCACCAGATCGGCGAGCAACACCATCTTCGGCAACTCGGCGCGGGCCGCCTTGGTGGAATAGTCCAGGGCGCGCAGATAGCGCTCGTCCAGGTGCTCCAGACCGGCAATCTGAACCTCGGGCAGGGTGTCGATGTATTCCTTGATCTCCAGAATGGCCGGCACTGCCAGGGAGAGATCGGCGCCGAAAAACTCCAGGCAGAGGGTGCGCGTATGGACTGGCATCCGGTGCAGCAGGAAGCGTGCGGAGGTAATGAGGCCATCGCAGCCCTCCTTTTGCACCCCCGGCAGGCCGGCGAGGAACTTGTCGGTAACGTCCTTGCCCAGGCCCGCCTTGCGGAAGGTCTGGCCGGGCAGGGTCAGGAGCTCGGGCTCACCCTTGGAGGTTTGCCCATCCGGCCCGAAGCGGGAGATGCGGAACCGCACCTCGGCCTGGTCATGGATTTTGCCCAGGTTGTGGTCCAGACGCTCCACCTCCAGCCAGTCGGCATCCGGTGTCACCAGCCGCCAGGAGACCAGGTTGTCCAGGGTGGTGCCCCACAGCACCGCCTTCTTGCCCCCGGCGTTCATGGCGATGTTGCCGCCAATGGTGGAGGCGTCCTGGGAGGTGGGGTCCACGGCGAAGACCAGTCCCGCCCCCTCCGCCACCTCGGCGACCCGCCGGGTAACGGCGCCGGCGCCACACCAGAGGGTCGGGCATTCTCCCGCCCGCTCCTGCAGGGAGCGGTGCTCCACCGCGCCAATGGCGTCCAGCTTTTCGGTATTGATCACGGCGCACCAAGGATCCAGGGGCACGGCCGAACCCGTATAGCCGGTGCCACCGCCGCGCGGGATCAGGCTCAGCCCGCAATCCAGGCAGGCGCGGACGATGGGGGCGACCTCGGCCTCCGTGTCTGGGCAGATGACGACGAAGGGCATCTCCACGCGCCAGTCGGTGGCGTCCGTGGCGTGGGCCACCCGTGCCAAACCGCCAAAGTCCAGGTTATCCCGGCGCGTGATGCCCGCCAGGGCCCGCCGCAAGTCCCCGCGCCGTGAGCGCAGATCCATCAGCCACTGCCCAAAGGCCCGCACCGCCTCCCGGGCCGCCGCCAGCAGGCGCGCCGCCTGGGCGTTGTCATTGAGGCGCCGCTCGAATTGGTCGAGGCGGTGGCGCAGGGCGTTGATCAGGAGTTCCCGGCGCTGGTCGTCCTCCAGCAGGTCATCCTGCAGGTAGGGGTTGCGGGTTACCACCCACATGTCCCCCAGGACCTCGAAAAGCATGCGCGCCGAGCGCCCCGTGCGCCGCGTCCCCCTTAAACCCTCGATCAAGTCCCACATCTCCTGGCCCAGGAAGCGGATCACGATTTCCCGGTCGGAAAAGGAGGTGTAGTTGTAGGGAATCTCGCGGATGCGTTGGTGCTGGGGGATAGACATAGGGAAGCGGGGCGGGAGAACCGAGTAGAATCGTTGGTGCCTATTATATTTGGTAAACTCCCGATCGGGCGGATTCCCACGGCGAGGCTGAAAGGTCCAGACAGACCGCTCATTGATCGCTGCCGCAAAGCCATCGCCACCATCAAGCCTGGCCCGGTTTGATTTTTTAGCTTTACAACCGACTGGATTAGCTAGGGATTCCCTCCCACGACCGCGATGACCCACCTGATGTCCCGCTTGACCACGCGTGCCCTCCATGTCCTGCGCACCGAGGGGCCCAGGGTGCTGATGAAAAAGCTGCGCCGGCGCCTGCGGGTGGTGGCCTTTCGGCCCCAGGCGCCGCGCTTGCTGCGGTTGACGGAGCCCTTTCCCGCCCTGGAACTTCCGGCTCCTGGGGAGAGTCCCCGGGCCTCTCTGATCATCCCCACCTGCGGACAATTTTCCTTTACCCATCATTGCCTGGCCGCCCTGTGCGCCTGCGGGGATACCACTACCTTCGAGGTCATCCTGGTCGATGACGAGCCAGAGGGGGACACGGCGGCCCGTCTCGCGGGTTACGGCCATCTAGGGGTCATCCGCAATAGCCGGAATCTGGGTTTCGTCCACTCCTGCAACCGGGGCGCGGCCCAGGCCGGGGGTGAATTCCTGGTCTTTTTGAACAACGATACCCAGGTGCAACCGGGGTGGCTGGATAGCCTGCGGGACACCTTCGACCGCCAGCCCCAAGCGGGTCTGGTGGGTAGCCGGCTCATCTATCCGGATGGCCGTCAACAGGAGGCCGGAGGGATCGTCTTCCGCGACGGTTCGGCCTGGAATTACGGCCAACTCGATGATCCCGATCGCCCGGAGTACAGCTATTTGCGTGAGCCGGACTATGTCTCCGGCGCCGCCCTGGCGATCCGGCGTGACCTCTTCGAGCAGCTTGGCGGTTTCGATCCCCGCTATGCACCGGCCTATTACGAGGACACCGACCTAGCCTTTCGGGTCCGCGCCGCCGGCCAGCGGGTCTATTACCAGCCCGGTTCACGGGTGCTGCATTTCGAGGGGGTAACGGCGGGCCGTGATGGCGATGCCGGGGCCCAAATGGGCATGAAGCGCTTCCAGGCCATCAACCAGCACCAGTTCCTCGATCGCTGGCGCGAGGTCTTGGCCGGTCACGGGGCGCGGGGCGAGGATCTGGAGCGCCAGAAGGAGCGGCAAGTGCGGCGGCGGGCCTTGGTCGTGGATCTCTATGTGCCCACCCCGGACCAGGAATCCGGCTCCCTGCGGCTCGTCAATCTCTTCGCGCTCCTGGGGGAACTGGGTTTTAAGGTGACCTTCGCCGCCGCCAATCTGGAGGCCCCGCAGCCGTATGTCGCCGACCTGCAGCGCCAGGGGGTCGAGGTCCTCTACCGACCCTATATCAAGTCCCTGGCTTACCACCTTAGGGCACGAGGGGGCGAATATGATCTGGTCATCCTCAGCCGGGCCGATACCGCCGCCAGGTTCATGGCGAGGGCCCGGAAATATTGCCCGCGGGCGCGGTTGATCTTCGACACCGTCGATCTGCACTTTCTCCGGGAGGGGCGGCTGGCGGACTTGACGGGCGACCCCCGCACCCGCGCCCTGGCGGAGCGGCGGCGGCAAGAAGAGTTGGGGCTGATCGCCCAGGCGGATACCACCCTGGTGGTGAGCGCGGTGGAGCGGGACCTGTTGGCCCGGGAGGCCCCGGGGGCCGATGTCCGCCTCCTCTCCAACATCCATCGCCTCCCCGGCCGCCGCGCCGGCTTCGCGGAGCGTCGGGACATCTTCTTTATCGGCGCCTTCGCCCATCCGCCGAACCGGGATGCGGTCCTCTGGTTCTGCCGCGACATCCTGCCCCTCATCCTCGCCGAGGCTCCGGCTATGCGATTTTTGGTGATCGGCGCCGAGCCCCCGGCGGAGGTGCGGGCCCTGGCCGGCGAGGCGGTCCGCATCCTGGGCCATGTACCCGATGTGACGCCCTTTTTTGATGGCTGCCGGCTCAGCCTGGCCCCCCTACGCTATGGGGCTGGCGTCAAGGGTAAGATCAATCAGAGCCTGGCCCATGGTCTGCCCGTGGTAGCGACGAACCAGGCGGTGGAGGGCATGTTCCTGGAGGACGGACGCTCGGTCCTGGTGGCCGATACCCCGGCTGATTTCGCCGCCGCCGTCCTGCGCCTTTATCGGGATCCAGAGCTTTGGGAGCGCCTCTCCGACGGGGGCCTGGCCGTGATGGAGGCGCATTTCGGTTTTACCGCCGCGCGCCGCGCCTTGGTCGATCTGGTGGGGGAATAGATCTTGTCTATAAGCGAGGACGCCAAGCCATCAACACCGAAGCAGCCGCCAGCGCCTGTTTTGAGTGTCCTGATCGTCAATTACAATGCCGGCGACCTGCTGAGTGAGGCGGTGGCCGCCGTTCTGGACAACGCCCTACCCTTGGACATCATAGTTAGCGACAACGGCTCGACGGACGGCAGCCTGGAGAGGCTGGAGGCCCGGCATGGCAGTGACCCCCGTCTGCGAGTGCTGCGAAATGGCGCCAATCTCGGCTTCGCTGGTGGTCATAACCGGGCCCTGCCCTGGGCCGATGCCCCCTATGTGCTGTTCCTGAACCCGGATTGCATTGTCGGTCCAGAGACCCTGACCCAACTCCTCGACTTCATGGCGGCCACGCCGGAGGCGGGCATGGCGGGAGCCATAGTGCGCAACCCGGACGGCAGCGAACAGAAGGCCTCCCGGCGCCGCATTCCCGACCCCTGGGTAGGGCTGGTGCGCTTTCTCCATCTCGACCGCCTCTGGCCCAAGCTGCTCGCTGGCAAACGACTGAATCTCATGCACACCCCCCTACCCACTCGCCCATTGATGGTGGAGGCCATCTCCGGCTCCCTCATGCTCGTCCGCCGCCGGGCCCTGGAGGAGGTCGGCCCCCTTGACGAGGGCTATTTCCTCCATTGCGAGGATCTGGACTGGTTTGTGCGCTTTCGCAACGCCGGCTGGCCCATCTATCTGGTGCCCGCCGCCGAGGTTCGCCACCACCAGGGGGCCTGCGGCTTGAGTCGGCCCTTCGCGGTGGAGTGGCACAAGCACAAGGGCATGGCCCGCTTTTTCCGCAAATTCCAGTTTCGGGATTACCCCCTGCCCTTCAGCCTCCTGGTGCTGCTGGGAATTTGGCTACACTTTGGGGCCTTTGCCCTCCTTGAGGGGGGCCGTCGCCTCCCCCGGCTCCTGAGGCAAAGATGACCGATACCACCCAGGCAGACGCCCACTTCCGGGACTTGCCCGTTCTGGTCACGGGGGGCACAGGCAAGGTGGGTCGCCATCTCGTCCAGGCCTTGCTGGACGAGGGGGCGCGGGTCACCGTCTTGACCCGAGCTCCCGAGAAGGCGCGGACCCTCTGGCCAGGGGCCCCGGTCACTTGTCGCGCGGGCGATCTCGGGGACGCGGGGAGTCTGGCCGCCGCCCTGGTGGGTATCCAATGCGTCTTTCACCTCGCCAGCTACTCCCCGGGCCCGGACGAGGCCGATATCTACGAGGCTCCCGCCCACTGGACGGTCAGCGCCGAGGGCACCCGCAACCTGGTCGCGGCCGCTCTGGCCAGTGGCGGCATCCGCCGACTCATCTATCTGAGCAGCATCAAGGTGATGGGTGATGCCGCGGGGGCGGGCTCGCAGCCGGCGGACGAACAGACGACGCCCCTTCCCGACAGCCTCTATGGCCGCGCCAAACAGGAGGCCGAAAGACAGGTGCTCGACGTGGGCGGAGCCGGTGGGCTTCCGACCTGCGTACTGCGCCTGCCCATGGTCTATGGGTTGGCGGGACAAGGCAATATCGCCCGGATGATCGATGCCGTTGCGCGCCATCGCTTCCCCCCCTGGCCACCCATCGACAATCGTCGCTCGGCAATCCATGTGGATGACGCCGTCCGCGCCGCCCTGCTCGCGGCTTGGCACCCCCGGGCCGCCGGGCAAATTTTCCTGGTCACCGATGGGGAGCACTATTCCACGCGGTGGCTTTACGAACAAATCCGACTCACCCTGGGGCTGCCCATACCTCGCTGGACCATACCCTTATGGGTGCTCGGGTTCGCGGCCAGCTTGGGCAGCCTGGGGGAGAGATTGACCGGCCGCGCCATGCCCTTGACGCGCGCGGGACTGGGTAAGCTCACGGGCAATGCCTGGTTTAGTTCTGCCAGGATTCGGCGGGAATTGGATTTTCAGACCCATCACCATTTGAGGGCGGAGATACCCCTTATGGTGCGAGATTATCAGCGCCCGCGGGCGCGGCGGTCTCCGCCAAGCTAGGACTCAAGTCCAGCGTTAATTGGGCGTTGGCCATCTCCTCTTGGGCCTCCAGATCCGCCATCTGGCTGGCGGCCCTGATTTTATCGTTGTAAAGCTTGAGGATGGTCTCTACTTCACCCGTGGCCACGATCTGGCCACGATTCATCAGGATGGCGGTATTGCACATTTTGCGAATCAAGCCATCCGAGTGTGACGCCAGGACTATGATGCCCGCCTGCGCGGTAAAGCCAGCCAGGCGCTTTTCCGCCTTCTCCATAAAGGCTGCATCCCCGGCCCCAATACCTTCGTCCAGAAGAAGAATATCCGGCTTTATCGAAGTGGAAACGGCGAATGCCAACCGCATCCGCATACCGGCGGAATAAGTGCGGATGGGCAGATTCAGGAACTCGCCCAGATCGGTGAAGGCCGCGATATCATCCAGGCGCGCCATGACCTCCTTGTGGGTCAGACCTAGAAACAGCCCCCGCAAAAAGATATTGTCGTATCCCGTCGCTTCCGGATCCATGCCCAGGGAGATATCGAAGAGCGGCGCAATATGCCCCTGGATGATCGCCTCGCCCATACAGGGCTCGTAGAGGCCCGCCAATAAGCGCAGCAGGGTGGTCTTGCCCGCACCGTTATGGCCTACGAGTCCCACCCGGTCACCATGTTCGAATTTGAGATTTACATCGGTGAGGGCCTGCACGACGGAGGCATGGCCATCGCTCGAACCGATACGCCCCCCCAGGCCCGCCGGCAGGATGCGATTCTTGAGCGAACGGGTACTCGAGTCGTAGATGGGAAATAAAACGGAGACATTCTTTAGTTCAATGGATGCCACGGCTGGTTTCCTCCTATACCCAATACGGCAATCGCCAACGTAGGGCCGTATAAAACAGGAGTGCGAGAATCCAGCCCACAAGGGTGATGAGGAGGGTGCCGATGATGATTTGAGTCGAGGGCGGAACGCCCATCAAGGGTGCCCGCACAATCTCCACCAGATAATAGAAGGGGTTAGCATCCAGGATGAAGGCCCTACTCGGCAACATCTCCTGTCTCCACAAAACCGGCGTTATGAAGAACATGACTTGAACGACGCTGGCGACAATCTGGGGGATATCCCGAAACCGCGCGCTCAACAATCCCAGCAGCAAACCCATCCAGACGCCATTGAGGAGAAGTAACAGAACACCCGGAATTACCAGGACCTGATTCCAGTTGGGATATTTTCCGTACCAGAGCGATACCAGAAAGAAAATGACCACGTTGTGGGCGAAGATAATCAGGTTAGTCCAAACTCCCCGATAGACATAAATGGAGAGAGGAGCAGGTAATTGCTTAATCAAACCCTCTCCTTGGATGAAAGCCCGCACGCCATCCAACAGCATCCCGGAAATCAGGCCCCAGATAACGAAGCCAGCGGCCAAAAAAGGCAGATACTCCGACATTTCTTGGCCAAAGATACCGCCATAGAGGGTACCCAGAGCTAATACCATGATGCCCATGGAAATGGTCAGCCAAAAGGGACCGATCCGAGAGCGACGATAGCGCTGCCGGATCTCCTGCATGCCCATGTTTCCCCATAAGGCCCGGCGATGCCAACCCTCGACGATATCGTCTCGCGCCTTGAGAAAATTGCGCCTCGTCAAGCCATGAGCCAGTTGTGCAACCAGGCCGACGACGGGTGGAGAAGATGGGGAAATATCCATGGGATCAATCACAAATCAGGCATGAGCCGTTGTTTATGAGAATGACTGAAGCGTCAGGTACTGGCATTTTTAGCCTCTCTGCGCGCCTGCCGCCGCAGACTCGCCAGATAATCCTGCTGGCGCCGGGCCAAGCCGGGCGCCGCCGCCAGATCCGGGCCCAGTTCCGTGTGCATGGCGGTGATTTCCGCCAGGTGCTGATCGAGGCGGTTGGCCCCCACCACGCTCG
>JADZBU010000080.1 GCA_020851955.1 Chromatiaceae bacterium
CCTGATCGGCCATGGCTTGCGCCTCCCCTGGCCGCCTTGTATCGGCGTTCACAACGATATTATCGGGATCGGAGCTAAGAAGCTGAGGAGCCGCGCAGCCCGTGAGAAAAACGGCAAGCAGCAGGATTTGAATTTTCATAAAATTATTTCATCATGGTTAATACGAAACCGGATCGCCGCGCCTTGTTCAGCCAAAACTCTTACATAAAGCGCGCCAATCGCTATTTACACTTCCTTTAGCGCCATGTCAATCGCCGTGGCTGGCATTACTCCTCTAACTAACCGGCGCGTCGTAACTTGCTCGCCTAGACAGTTTTTATCCCTTGGGTTGATTTGAGGGATTTTTTACTACGGGTCGGGGGTATTGAGAAATTCTTCCTGGTCACAAATACATCAATAAATTCACCATCAATCCCAAGAGCACTGTCCCGCGTAATATAATTAGTAGTGGAACACCCTGTCCACCGGTTCATTAAACTTTGAAAATCGTCACCATAATCCCAAGTAACAAGCGCCTTGCCATCGCCTATCGGATTCCCATGATAAACGGCTTCCATTAAGTATTCTATTCGTGAATGCACCAACCTCGCCCGCGTAATGCTAATGGGTAATCCTTTATGCTTTGGCGCCGTGAAGACGTGAGCACCCCCTGGCCGGAGCACTCTCATGATTTCCCTGGCGGCTCGTTCTGGATTAAAGATATGTTCAAAAACATCCTGCGTGATAAAGAGATCGAAACTGTTATCCGGGAATGACAGAGATTCAAGATTTTCGCTACGAATTCCATCTACATACGACCCGGCCTCCGATCCCTGAAAGTATTGGGATGATGTATAATTTTTACAATATCGAGACACGAAGTTATTCGAGGGTGATGATTCGTGTACGTCCATTTCCTCCCAATTCCTGAAATAGCTGTCTAAAACGTATTGTAGATGGCGCTGGCGGGGAATCGAGGAACAGTTCAGACATACATACAAATCCCTCAGCCATTCACCTCGCATCTGAAAAACTGATTCTTGTCTGCAACAGTGACAGTAACCAATGTTTTTTCGAGAGTCGTGATAGTCAACGAGCTGTTTCAAGTGATCGCGTTCTTGAGAGGCTAATTCGAGATCATGGCGCACCAGTTCCAGATCCGCGGCAAGTGCGGCAAGTTCCTTTTGCAATCGGTCGCGATCCGCTAAAATAGCAGCATGCTCGTGATTTATTCGGTCACGATCCGAGATAACAGCAGCCATCCCGCTGCTTAAACTGTCGCATTCCAAGGAAACCTGTGCGAGCCGATGGCTCAACAGATCATATTCCGTCAAGAGGGAACCATATTTGTCACGCAGACCATCTCGCTCGCCTACGATCTCTCCAATGACGGGAGTTGCAAGGGCGATATCTTTAAAGATTTTTGGATACGGCATTATTGCGCCTCTATTCTTAAATGATGTTACCAACCCAACACTAATAACAATATATTGGCCGTAATTCTCAAGGGTTGCAAAGGTACCAGGGGACTAGCATTCCCTTCGGGCCTCGAGCCTTGCCGACTTTGAGGCCTTGCAGTTTAGCCAATTCACGTAAGAATGGCGAAAAGGAGAGATTCCATGCGCATCCATACGGGCCGCCTGCTGCTGACGCCCGCCAACCATTTGCTGGCGGTCGATTCCGCTACCTTGCGGAACCTCCTGAGCGCGATCGGCTTTATCGGCGATCGGCTGCCGAACAGCGACCGCGGGCCATTCTCAAGCCCGCATTTCCTGGCGGGTAATAACTTCCTGAGTCTGCTGACCTTTGCCGGCTGCTCGGTGAACCTCTCGCTGGAGTCGGGACCCGATGGTAGCCCCTTCACCCATGTCCGTCTGCTCGGTCCCCTGCCGCGACCCATCTTGCTCCTGGGTCGCAATACCCGCCCGCCGCGCTGCCCCACCTGCGGCTCCCGTCACCCGCTGTGGGCTTGGGATTGGAAAGGCAAGGCCGGCTTTGGACGCAGCTTCGTTTGGGTGGAGGGGGTGTTCCCCGGGGAGGCGGAGCCGACGCCAGCCTTCCGGGCCGCGCTTACCGGCCTGACCGCCAGCCCCTGGCGACACTTTTATACTCAGGACCGCTACAGCCGCTGAGCGCCCTTCGCAGAGCCAAAAAACGCTTGCGTTCGCTCATTGACATCCGCGGTCTGCGCTTGGGATCATGCCCGCCGCGTTGGTAAAGTTACCAAACCAAACCGTAAATCCTCACCCCACCCTGCTGACTGTGCTGGCATGGGTAGCACAAGCCGCTGATTCTCTTGCTCCCTCCCCCCTGGCGGAGGAGGGTTGGGGAGAGGGGCTTCAGGATTCCACCAAACCGAGGCCAGGAGCATGAAATCATCCGACAAAGACGGCATCACCCGCCGGGAGTTTGTCACCCATTGCGCGACCGCCAGCCTGATGTTGGGTCTGTCGCCCTACTTGCAGGGCTGCGCCAGCGATTCCTCGGATGCGCCGGAAGGGTCGGAAACCCTTATCTTCAACGGCGCCATCTACATCGATCCTGACCAGAAGGTGGACAATCTCCTGGTCCGCGACGGCATTGTCGCGGGCATCAATGTCAACCCGGCCTACCACCCTCATGCGCAACGGGTCGATCTCGAAGGCGCCGCAGCTTACCCCGGCTTCAACGACAGCCATGTCCATCTCATCACCATGGCCGTGGCAGGCAGCATCCTGGTGCGGACCCCTTCCCAGGAAGATCCGCTGGAGATCGCGAAGGCCGTCGGCGCCGCGTGTAAAGACCTCGCCCCCGGCACGCCCCGGATGGGACACGGCTTCAAGCTCGACGACTACGACGCCTGGCATCTCGCGGACCTGGCGGAGATCGACAGGTTAACCGGCGATCAATGCCCGGTCATGATCGCCGATCAATTGGGGCATAGCTACATCGTCAATTCGGTGGCCCTGCGCATGAGCGGGATTGACGATGACACCCCCGACCCGCCGGGGGGCGTGATCGTCCGGGAAAATGGCAAGGCGACCGGCATGCTGCGGGAGACCGCCGGTGCCATCGTTGGCAACACCGCCATCTTTCCCCGGGTGCCGGACGCCGGGGTCAAACCCTACGCCATCCAGTTGCTAAACACATGGGCGAGTATGGGCTACACCTCGATCGTGGACCTCATGGGCGGGCCCATGGGCCGAACCATGAAACCAGAACTCTGCCAGGAACTGGACCATGAAGGCCTGCTCCCGCTGCGCATCAACTACGCCTACACCTTCTTCAAACTGAGCGAGATGCAGGACTTTGACCAGGTGGAGAGCCCGTGGGTCCACTTCGCCGGCCTCAAGCTCTTTGTCGACGGGGCCGCCGGGCAGGGCGGTGCCTGGACCAGTTGGAAGAACACCCAAGGCAACCATGGTCTCTACGCGGTCTGCACCAATGACGAGGAATACGGCGAGGAATACAACCTGTACCGCATGCTCGATAAGTCAGAGGCGTTGGGACTGGACATGCACTACCACGTCGGCGGCGACCTCGCCATCGACGCGGTGCTGAGCGCCATCGAGGCCGTTCTGCAACAAAACGGCACATTGCGCGGCAAGCACACCCTCTATCACCTTGGGCTGATCACGGATGAGCAGATCGCGCGCATGAGCGCGCTGGGCGACAGCGTGATCGCCGGGGTCCAGCCATCCCTGCACTGGGAGTTTCAGAAGGACGAGACCGCCTACTACTATGGCGAGCATGCCCGAGGATCCTACCCCTACCGCAAGATGCGCGATGCCGGCGTCACCCTGGCGTTCTCGACGGATTATGCCTCCAACATCCCCAAGCTGTGTTCGCCCACGGTGATCATGCGGATCGCCCTGACCGGCGCGGGCGATCCGGAGGCCAACCCCCCGCTGACCATGCGCGACCTGATCGAAGGCTTTACCCTCGGCGGCTATGCCACGACGCGCGAGGCCAGGGTGGGCAAACTCCACCCGGGCTACCAGGCCGATCTCGTGATCTACGAGAAGGATCTCTACACGGTGGCCCCGGAGGAACTGTCAATGAATAACCCCAAGGTAGTCGCCACCTGGGTCGGAGGGCGCCGGGTTGTGCCCATTTAGAAACTGTCCATCATGGTGAGCAAGTAAGCGTTCACACCCCCTGCAGCCGAGGCAAGCGTAGGTAGGACAAGCCACCGATTCCTCTGGTCCCTCCCCTTGGCGGGGGAGGGTAGGTGGGAGGGGGTCAGAATGGTTTCTCAAGGGCATTGCCACCATCCTCCTCATTGGCGGCCCCGGCGGCTTGCGTGGAGTCCAGCGCTTGCTGTAAGGCAGGTAGCAGGATGGCCTTGGCGGTCGACATGAGGACCTGAAAACCAGGGTCCTCGGCACCGGCACGGCCATGGATGGCCGTCGTCCCCTCCACCAAGGTCCCCAATACCGCCATCACCGCCTGTAACTCGCTTACCGTCGGACTTTCGGGGTCCAACCCCAGGGCCTTAAACGCCGCCGCCATGGCGCCGGCGTAAAACCGGTCCAGTTCCCCGGCGATGCGCGCATCCTGATTGGCGAGTTCCCACAGCGCCGGAAAGAGCCGTGCCGTCACCGGGCTGACGGCGTCCACCAATAGCCAGTCAATCAGCGCGGCAAGACCACCGCTCTCGCCCCCCTGAAGCGTCGTCGTGACCACGAGGGCGAATTTCTCGGCATAGTCCGACAGCAAGCGGTCCACCAGGGCATGCAAAAGCAGCTCGCGGCTCGGGAAGTGGTAGGTCAGATGGCTCTGCCGGATACCCAAGGACTTGGCCACCTTCAGCGCCGAAAATCCGCTCGCCCCCTCCGCCGTGAGGATCGCCACGGCGTGATCCATGATGGCTTCGCGCAGAGGCTGCTCCTTGGGCAATTGGCGGTAGGAGCAGAGCGGGGGTTTCGCGGTGGTTTTGGTCATGGCGGAGTGGCTACCTGCAGGGCGCGGATTTCACCTGAACGGGGCACTACCGCCACTTGGACGGGTAGATCAGACGGAGGGGGGATCGATTCGTTGGCCCAGTACCCTAAAGGGTCCTTGGTCAAGCGAGCACCCGCCTCCTCGTGTGGAACGGAGGGCCAAGGACACCCTGACTCGCGCCCTCAGAGCACCCGCACTCCCTCCGGCAGCCCTATGGTCATGCTCAGGGGCAGATGGTCGGAGAGCGGGATATCCAGGACCTCGACATCGAGGATACGCAGGGTATGGGAGACCAGAATATGGTCCAGGCTGCGCTTGGGCTGCC
>JADZBU010000081.1 GCA_020851955.1 Chromatiaceae bacterium
GGTGTTTCCGTCGCCGCCCTGCTGCAGCCGGGGGCCCGGGCCCGGCCCGGCAGCCGGTCACGCCCGCCCCTGGCCCCACCCCCCGCCGCCTGAGGGGGCCGCCCATGAGCGTACAAGCGAGCGCCTGGGCCTGGTCCGTGCGGGGCCTGCCCTCCCACCTGAAACTGACCCTCCTCGCCGTGGCGGACGCCTGCAACGCCGACGGCTTTGGTTTCCCCGGCCAAGAACGCATGGCGGGTCTGGTGCAATGCAGCGAGCGCCAGATCCGCTCGAATATCGCCGCCCTAGCCAACTTGGGCGTCATCGAGGTCTTCCACCGCCCCGGCGATGGCGCCGGCCGCAAATCCAACGCCTATCAATTGCGGCTCGAAGTAAAAGATGTGAGCGCGGCAAGCGGAAGCAGACTTCCGGTTGCCCTAGACGCTGCGGCCGAGGCAACCGGAAGTGTGGCGCCGCCAGAAACCACCTGGCCGGAGGCAACCGGAAGTGTGGCGCCGGAAAAGTGGGGGGGGCAACCGGAAGTGCAGCGCAGGGCAACCGGAAGTGTGGCGCAGGGCAACCGGAAGTGTAGCGCACCCGAAAACAGTGCTTTTGGGGGGGGGCAACCGGAAGTCTGGGGGGGGCAACCGGAAGTCAGACTTCCGCCTAACGTTAGTAAAGAACGTCAGGAAGAAAGAAAAGACAGTATGTGCGCTGCGCGCACGCTGGGGGCGGTCCTGCAGCGCAGCGCACTTCCGGAGCCGGAGGGCTTCGCCCGCTTCTGGGCCGCCTGGCCCGACGGCCAGCGCAAACGCGGCCGCAAGATGGCCCTGGCCGCCTGGGTACAACTGCGCCTCGAGGACCAGGCCGCCGCCATCGTCGCCGACGTCGAGCGCCGCCAGGTCCTCGACGACTTCTGGCTGCGCGGCTTTACCCCCATGCCCCAAACCTACCTGCGCGGCGCCCGCTGGGAAGACGAACTCACCCAGGCCCCGCCCCAACGCAACGACTCACCCACCATGCGGGGCATCCTGGCCCTGGAGGACCTCAAATGGGCACCACCCCTGCGCCCTGGTTTACCGGCGTGATCGTCTCCGGCCTGCAACGGCTGGCCGCCATGCGCCTGCCGAGCACCCCGCTCGACGGCGATCTGCGCCTGGCCGCCGCCGTCTGGATCGCCGCCCTGTGGGCCCGGCGGGCCTGGGACGCCGAGCGCGACGCCTCGCGCCTGGAAGCCGCCTTCCTGGCCCTGGCCGGCCATGCGCGCCGCTGGCCAGGGCCCGCCGAGCTCATCGACCACCTGCCGCCCAAGCCCACCCCACGCGCCCTGCCGGCCCCCCGCGCCCGAGCGGGCCTGCGCCACCTGACCGCCATCAAGCACCTCCTGGGAGATCTCCAGCCATGAAGCCCTTTCGCCTCGCTCACCCCACCCCCAGCGAGCACGACCTCCAGGCCGCCATCCTGCTGTACCTGGCCTGGGACCCGCGCGTCGCCTGGGCGCACCGCTTCAACACCGGCGCCCATGTCGTCATCGGCACGAAAAAGGACGGCAAGCCCACCCGCCGCTTTGTCCGCTACGCCTTCACCGGCTGCGCCGACCTCCTCGGCCAACTCACCACCGGGCAATTTCTGGCCATCGAATGCAAGCGCGCCGGCGGTAAGGCCCGGGCGGAACAGAAAATTTTTCTCCAGCAAGTGCGCGACGCCGGGGGCCTCGCCCTCCTGGCGCGGTCCATCGCCGACGTCCAGGACGGCATCGACCACTTCACCGGCGCCCGCTGGACCTGGGGGGGCGGGCTGACCCGCGAATCGGGGCTCACCCCGTCCGAGGCTCTCAGCGCCCCGGAGCGGGCCTGAGGCCATGGGGCGCCACCCAGGTAGGGGGGCAGGCCGATGGTGAGGCTGGCGGACCCACGAGGGGCCTCCTCGTCGATCGAGCGGGGACGCCCGACCCTCGCCCTCCCGGCCATCGCCGAGGCCCAGCTCGACGCCCTCCTGCGGGCGACCGGCATCCCGCGCTCGGGGGTCTATCGCCCGGGGGAGGTGTGCCGGCTGCTGCGGATTTCCCGCACCACGCTCCTGCAACTGTGCGCCCTGCGCGAACATCCGGCCGTCGGCCACCCCAATCCGCGCGGTCTGGGGTCCTTTCTGGTGGGGTGCCATCATCGGATACCGCATGAGGCCCTGGTGGAGTGGCTGGGGAGGAACCAGCAGTATGAGCGGGAGAGTGCGTGAATTGATGTGGGCAGCAAAAACGGCCCTTTTCCCGGTGGTTTGACAGGTTTGGGGGCGTGGCGTACCGTTCAAAAAAACCAACGCGCTAGCAGGCGGACGGTAAATTCCCGGGGTTCTCCTCTTCAGCCAGGTTGGGCACTATAACCCTGATCGCTTCTGTCTCGTACCGCCACGGGAGAAACGGTTATACGCCCCCTTAATTGTTTTTGAATCGCCGGAATCCTGGTGTGGCTTATTTTAGGAGGTAATGGGGATGTCCATTGAGCATTATATTGAGCGGGGCATTGACATCGTTACTGCAAAAAGCCTAATGATGTGCCATCTAGTCGAGGCGCGGGAGTCCATCAAGCAGATCATTCGCGATGGTAGCGGTCGGATTGTTCTTGATTTGTCCCTCGTAAAATTTATGGATGGATCGGGTCTTGGTCTCCCAGTTTCGATGTTACAACAGGCACGGCGGCGTGGTGGCGATGTCCACCTGGTCATGTCCAATACCCATAACTCTGTGACCGAGTTGTTTAAGCTATGCAGGCTGAATACTGTGTTCCGCGTTTTCCCAGACGTGGCGAGCGCGATAAACGCCTTTAGCCTGGACCAGAACCCATCGCCACCCACGTAAGTCGGGCGAGGGCAAGGGGCTAGCCCCCCCTCACCCCACCCCCGGCAACTCCTCCCAGCGCGTCGTATAAGCCGGCGACAACCGCTCCCGCCGCATCCGCCAGGTCTGCCCCCCGGCCCCACCCTCCGCCAGATAGCGCAGCGTCCTCCCCCCCCAGCGGCCATTGACCCCATCCAGCACTTCCAGCAGCCGCGCCCGCCGCGCCGCCCCCGCCGGCGCCACCGGCGCGTACTGGTCCCCGGTGGTCACTGCCCACCCGTATCAGCGGTGGTCACCGACAACGCCAGCCCCCAGGTCGGATGATACTGGGGTCACTCCCGCCACACCTCGGCCGCCAGGGGCAGCTCGTTAAGCTCCCCCCGGGCCTCCCGCCAGGTTGGGTAGTGCTCCCCCAGGATAGCCACGAAGCGGTCGCTATGGGTGGGCTCCAGCAGATGCACCATTTCATGCACGACCACATATTCCAGCAGGTCCTTGGGTTTCTTCACCAGTTCCGTATTCAGGCGGATATGTCCCGCCCGGTGATTGCAGCTTCCCCACTTGGTTTTCATGCGTTGCAGGAAATAGCCGCGCACTTGCACTTGCAGTTTGGCCTCCCACTTCTTGATGAGCAGCGGCACGACTTCGTGGAGCAGTGACTTGTGCCACTCGTGGAGGATCTCGGCACGCTTCGCCTCATCACTGCCGGGGCGCACGGTGAGGGTGATCCGTTTGTGGTCGCGCGTGACGGTAGGCTTGGCCTCGCAGAGAGCAACGGACAGCAGGTGCCGACGGCCCCAGAGGTAATGACTCTCACGTTCGATCAATCGTCGGGGTGTTTCGCGGGCCTGGCTCCTGAGCTTCTCCTGCTGCTGGCGTATCCAGTCGAGCCGCGAGATGGCATAGGCACGGGCAACATCCAGACGCGTCGTGCTCGGGGCCGCCAGCGTGACCCGTCCCTCCGGTGGGTGTACAGAGAGATGGACATGCTTGATGTCCTTCCTGGTCACCCGTATCGTCAGCTCTCCGATCTGAATCGTTTCAGTCATCAGTAGCCGAGTTGGTTCTTGATGATGTTGAAAAGGGCCATCATGGCCGTGCCGTCCCTTTGCAGGTGTTCCCGGTGCAGGAAATTTTGCACCAACCGCTCCTTGGCCTCGTCACCTTTCCAACCTGACTGTGCTTTCTCCCGCATGGATTGGTCAATAGCCAGTGCGAGCTGGGCCTTGCTCTCGTCATCCTCGGGGCATTGGAACCTGGTGACCGGCAGGCTAGCGAGGTTGCGGAACAGCACGATGGCTTCTGGTTTGCCATGCAGCACGGACGGATAGTCGCCGCCCGTTTTCTTCACGATTTGTCGCGCCAGCTCCTCGGCCTTTTTCAGGAATGCCTCATAGGCAGTGGCTTCGGACCGACTAAGGTTGATGAGATCGCCCAACAACTTGGACATTTGCGCGTAGAACTTCGGGTCGGTAAGTTGCTCCCGGACGATCGTTTTACGGACGTTGTTGATAATCCCCTCGGCGATGGCGTTCTTCGACAGCTTGCCCCGCTTGTTGAGCTGCTTGGCGATGGCATCGTGGATGCCGGTCGCAACGATCAGTTCCGTGAGCGTCATTTCGCCCAACTCGCCCAGTTCCTCCGCCGGATCGGCCTGCACATAGGTGTTGAGCAGGTGCCGCATGTCCGCCTCGAAGGGTTTGATGTCCAGCTCCTCGCCCGAGTGCTTTTTGATGGCCGAGCGGGTCTCGCTGTAGAAGTCCACCTCCTGCTGCAATGCCGCGGTCTCGGTTTCGGAGTAACCGGCCTCGGCGAGATTCTGGGCGATGTCGGCATAGGCGCGCACAAAGCTGGCGACGGACTTGTAGAAGGTAATGCGCAAGGGTTCCGTGTCCGTCAGCGCTTGCGGATTGGCGGCGTCGCCACAGAAGTAATGGAGGTATTGCTCGACCTCGCGGGGGAGCGGCACCGGCTCGCAGAGGTAGCGCAGCGCCTCGCGGGCGGCATCGAGTTGTTTCTTGCCTTCCTTCAGCCAGTCCTTCAGTTCGACGTTGTTGGTCCCGCCGTTGCCCTGATCAATATCCAGCTCGTCGGAGCTATAGATCGCGATGGCCTCCTGCACGTCCTTGAACAGCTCCTTGAAGTCCACGATGTAGCCGTAATCCTTGTCTTCGCCATCGAGCCGGTTGGTGCGGCAAACGGCCTGGAAGAGATTATGGCCATGCAGTTCGTTATCCAGGTAGATGTAGGTGCAACTCGGGGCATCGAAGCCGGTCAGGAGCTTGCTCACCACGATCAACAGCTTCATGTTAGCCGGCTCTTCGATGAACCGGCGCTTGGTTTCATCCTCGTAGGCTTTGGTCGTCTGGCCGTTCCTGAGAACGTGCTGCGTGTAGGTATCGAACTTGTAGCGCTCGTCGCTGTTCCGTGGCTCCAGCACAATCGCACCGGGCTGCGGCTCGTAAGAGGTGATGATGCCGCAGTATTGGCCGAACGGCTTGCTTTGGAAGATGCGGTAGTAATGGCAGGCGTCGTAGATGCTCGCGGCCACGAGAATGGCCGTGCCCCGGTCGTTGTTCAGGCGCGGCTTGGTGGCGAAATCGTGGATGATGCTGGCGGTGATGCGGGCCTTGCGCTCCTCGGCGCTCATCAACTCCTCCATCGTCGCCCAGCGCTTGCGGATGATGGCTTTCTGGAAATTGTTCAGCGACTTCGTTTTTTGCGCGAAATACGCCTCGATGGCCTTGGGCGAGGTGAGGCGTTGCGGCACGTCGCGGGCTTCGTATTTCAAATCGAGGATGACGCCATCCGCCACACCTTCGTGGAACTTGTAGGTGTGGATGTAGGTGCCGAAGATGTCGCGGGTTCTCAGCTTGGCGGCATCCTTTTTCAGCAGCGGCGTACCGGTAAAACCGATGAAGAGGGCATGCTCCAGCCAGCGTTTCATCTGGCGGTTCATGGCGCCGCCCTGGGTGCGGTGGCATTCATCCACGAAGACGTAAAAGCGGCCATGAACGCGTGGTGGCGGGCCTTTGAGGTCGGCGGGATCGAACTTGTGGATCAGGGCGCAGAGCAACCGGGGTGCGGGGGCACCCAGTTTGGCGACCAGCTCCGCCCGGCTCTGGATACGGAGCGCCGGCGAATTTTCGCCGATAACACCGGCATTCTTCATCACGCCATCGATCTGTTTGTCCAGTTCGTCGCGGTCGGTGACGATCAGAATGCGGGCTTCCGGGTCGTGTTCCAGCAGCCACTTGGCCAGCAGCACCATGAGGATGCTCTTACCGCTGCCCTGGGTGTGCCAGATGACGCCGCCCTCGCGTCTGCGGATGCGCTCCTGCGCCGCCTTCACGCCCGCGTACTGATGCGGGCGCGGCACCTTCTTGATACCGCCGTCGAAGATGATGAAATTGCGGATCAGATCGAGCAGGCGGGTTTTCTCACACATTTCGGCCAGCGGCCGGTCCAGCAGCGCGCCCGGGGTCAGCGCCGTGGCACTCGCCGATGGCCATTCGACAAAAAATTCCTCCCGGGTGGTTACCGTGCCATAGCGCAGCCCCTGGGCATCGCTGCCTGCGAAGACCAACTGCACCGTAGTAAAGAACCCGAGGTTAAAGATCCCCTCCTGGTTGGTTCTGAGCTGGCGCACACCATCCGCGATCTCCACCGAACTCCGCTTCAGCTCGATGACGGCAACGGCTATGCCATTCAGGTACAGGACGAGGTCGGGCCGCCGCTCGTAGCCGCCACGCAAGGTCACTTCCTCGGCGAGGGCGAAGTCGTTGCGCTCCGGGTGTTCCCAATCCACCAGATGCACCTGTTCGTACGGCATGCCGGCGGCGATCTGCACCGAAACGCCATAGCGCAGCAGTTGGTAGGTGCGCAGGTTGGCCTGGTAGAGGGTGATGCCGGTGGCGTCGGCAGCGGCCATCAGCTGTTGCAGGGCGGCGGCGATGTGCGCGTCGGAGTAGCCGCGGGCCTTCAGGTTGGCGCGGAGCAGGTCCACCTCGATGCAGCGATTGTTCTCCCGGTTGTGCCAATCGCCCAGGTAGTCGTAGCCGAGATAAGCGGGCTGGGCCTGGTCCGTGAACAGGTCGATGACGCGATTCTGCGTCTTGCGTTCGGAGCGGGGGATTTCAGGCATGGGCGTCTCGCGTAGTGTGGGTCACCGTTAATCTCTCCTGCTCAATCGTTCGAGGTAAGACCGAATGCGGGCGTTCGACCACCGTTCCGCCTCGGTGTAAAGGTGTTGATTGGTAATGTATTCGGTGATGTCGTCGTCAACGACCGGCTGGGCATCCCGGGTCTCCGGTGCTTCGCCATCCCAGTTGCAGCCGGGTTCGGTCTGCAGCCAGATGGCTTCCCGCTCATGCACCGGTAGGTCGTGGACGTAACCGCCAACGAAAGTCTTCACGGTTTCATCGTAGGCGTCCCAAGAAAATGACTGCTCATACTGGACTTGGACGCAGATCTCATCCCAGGTGGTCTTTAACCCGGAGCCCTCGCCAGATAGGGTGTCCTTCATGCGCTGTAAGTCGGCGATGACCTGGCGGGTTATGCGCCGGATGGCCTGTTCAGCCACCGCCTCCACGATGGCGGATTCACTCAGCTTGTTGTTCATACCAGCCGCGTTCTGCCGGTGAGGAGTTCCTGCATCATGGCCTGCTTGAGGGCGCGGGTCTTGTCGCGGCGGGCTGCGAGGGTGGCGAGTTCGGCGTCCATGTCGGAGAGGACGGTGGCGATGGCCGTTTGTTCATTCACATCGGTGGGCAATGAAATAGCGATGCTGAGCGCAACTGAAGGACTTATTCGCTGATGACTGCCAGTGGTCCCTGTAGCTGCCAACTCCATCCGCTCACAAAAGTAAGGTGACGTACAGCACACAAATAGAAAACCCCGCGACACCCTGTCTTTCGGCACCAGCAAAAGAAACTCAGTAGATGCGACTGCTTGATCAGGGATGTGTTCCGGAGCCCATACCCTTGGTATCCGGGGATTAAGTTTGGAAACCAACACCGCATCCTTTGGAATGCGGAATTTATTACTGCCGATTTCCGAACCTCTTTCGAGTACAGGCTTCATGCCATCATCAAATGCAGGCAGGCTGAAGTGAACGAAAATCTGCTCTGGGAAGCTGGCTGGCACAACGTGATCTCGGCGAAGACTTGCAATCTCCCCCAAACACTTTACCTCCCACGCCCCGCCAAACCCTGGCAGGCGGGTCTGGCCGGTGAGGAGTTGTTGCATGGCGGCTTGTTTGAGGTCGCGCTTCTTGGCGATGAGCCGGTCCAGCCTGCCCAGCAGCCCATCCACATCGCTCAACGCCGTCGCGATGGCGCGTTGTTCGGTTTCTGAAGGGGGAGCCGGAACAAGGATTTTCACCATCTCGGACTTGTTGAGCTTCGCTCGAGTGCCGCTGGCTAAGAACGGCATGATGTTCTTGTGAACGAGTGAATAGAATAGGAAGCCTTGGTCGTATCCGGGCTTGGCCTTTAAAATATGGGCGTGATTGTTCACCCAACACTTACCCTTCATCCGGTAAGCGATGGGTCGGCTTTCGTATTCATCAAAATAGCCACCATCTTCAGCCATTAGGATGATGTCGTCATCTATGACGTAGCCATCGACAAAACCAAGGACACCATTTGCCCCGCAATAGGGTATGTCGCCCTGCATCCGCATTCGCTGCGACTCATTGATAGGCACCCGAACATTGTCGAGGCACTGAGCAACCCTGAGAAGTGACGCCGCATCCCAATCCTCCGGGATCACGCCCACCTCGGTCTGCTTGTAGCCGGGTTTCACTTCCATACCGCCCCCATCTTTTTGAGGTGCTCGTCCACGCGGGCGGCGAACGTCGCCACCTCATCGGTGAGCTGCGGCAGCGGCGTGGCGTAGCGTTCGGCGAGCTGGCGAATGCGGCCGGTGAGGGTTTGCGAGACCCGGTCCAGCTCGCCCTGCACGGCGGCGGCGAGGGTGGCCAGCCATTTGTCGTCCACCACCAGGGTCTGGATGTCGTCCTCGGTGAGCGTGGGATATTTCGCGTTGAGCTTGGCTTCGAGGCCTTCCTGCGCGGTCTTGAGCCGGGCCTTGGCGCCGGCCTGCTGGTCGAGCAGGGTGAGGTATTGTTTGAGGAGGCGTATCTCGTCGGCCGCACCGGAGGGATCGGCGGCTAATGGCCGGAGGTAGGCTCTGGCGCTGGCCTTGGTGAGCTTGCCCGTGTCATCCAGGGCGTCGAAGAGCAGACCACCCTCGGGGGTGTGTTCCTCGCTGAGTTCGTCAAGCTGTTGCTCGAGGCCGGCGAGTGCGGATTCGAGGGCGGCGATGGCATCCCGCTCGGCCGTGAAGTAGCGGGCGATGAGCAGGGCGGCGGGGACGAGGTCGGACTTGTAGCGGCGCCGGCCCTGCTTGAAGTCCTCCTTCTCGGGCCAAACGAGTCTGCCATCCTTGTTTTTGACCTGACGGATTTCGCGGGGCAACGCGCCCGCCTGCCACCCGCCCCCGGCGATGAGGTAGCAGTCGTCCTGCATGGTCGTCGCCCAGTAGTCCATGAGGTGCTGAAAGACATCGTAGGCGTCGAGCAGCGGCGCGGTCTTGAAGGTGGCGAGCAGGTGCTCGGCGATGGTTTCGATGAGCGGCTTGGGGTGACCGTCCTGGGCGAAGCCCTTGAGCAGCGGGACGGTGGCCGTCTGCCATTGGGTGAAGCGCTGCCTGGCCTGGGTGGTGAAGGCGGTGAACTCGGGGTGGCCGAAGATGGTCGCCTTGATGTCGGCCTGGGGGGGCTGGAGGGCGGCATAGCCGGCGCGGAGCGGGGTGAACAGCACGGCGCGCAGGCCCGGCATGATTTGCCAGTAGTGGCCGAGGGCATCGAGGTCACGCTCGGGGATGCCACCGCACAGGTGGCCATGGATGTCCTGCAAGTCCTCCGGCTCGGTGCTGTCGATGTAGCGCGGCAGGTTGAGGTTGTAGTCGTTCTTCGGGTCGGCGATTTCGGCGATGGGCACCAGGCGGGCGTAGCGCGGGTCGCTTTCATCCTGTTTCTTGAAAGTGTCGACGATCTTGTGGATGTCCTGCTCGCGCAGGCGATTCTTCGGGCCATCCTTTTGAAAACCCTTGCTGGCATCGATCATAAAGATGCCCTTGCGGGCGGTGGCGTTTTCCTTGTCGAGCACCAGGATGCAGGCCGGGATGCCGGTGCCGTAAAAAAGGTTGGGGGGCAGGCCGATGATGCCCTTGAGGTAGCCAGAGCGGACGAGTTGCTGGCGGATGAGGCCTTCCGCATTGCCCCGGAACAGAACGCCGTGGGGGAGGATGCAGGAGGCTTTGCCCGTGCTATTCATGCAGCGGATGATGTGCAGGAGGTAGGCGTAGTCGCCCTGCTTGGCGGGGGGCACGCCCCAGGTGAAGCGCTGGAAGCGGTCGCCGCTGCCGCCTTCGCCCAGGGTGAGGCCCGTGGACCAGGTCTTGTCGGAGAAGGGCGGATTGGCAACGACGTAGTCGTACGTGCGGAGCTGCTCGCCGTTCTTGAACTTGGGATCGAACAGCGTATTTCCCGAAAGGATATTCGCCGTCGGGAAGTCGTGCAGGATCATGTTCATGCGGGCGAGGCCGGCGGTGCTCACGTCCTTTTCCTGCCCTTCGAGCGTGATGGGTTTCCCGGCTTCGGCGGCGACTTTGAGGAGCAGCGAGGCGGAACCGCAGGTGGGGTCGTGCGCGGTGGTCGACGCCCGGGAGTTTGTTGGTGATATGCCAATGACCTTGGCGAGGATGCGGCTGACTTCCGACGGCGTGAGAAACTGCCCCTTGCTCTTGCCGCTATCGATGGCGAAGTGGCGCATGAGGTACTCGTAGGCATCGCCGAGGATGTCGTCGTTCTCGGCGCGGTTCTTGGAGAAATCGAGGGCGGGATTCTCGAAGATGGCGATGAGGTTGCCCAGCTTCTCGACTTTCTGCGCACCGTCGCCGAGTTTGTTCGAGTCGTTGAAGTCGGGAAAGTCGCTGCGGGCGAGGCGCGAGTTGGCGTCGATGAGCGGCTGGATGACCTGGGTATTGATCAGGTCGCCGATGTCGCTCTTGCCCTTGAGTGCGACCATGTCCTTGAAGCTGGCTCCTTTGGGGATCGTGACCGGCGGGGCGAAGTCGTCTGAATCGCCGTATTTGTCGGAGACGTATTTGATGAACAGCATGGACAGGACGTAGTCCTTGTACTGGCTGGCATCCATGCCCCCGCGCAGCTCGTCGCAGGAGGCCCAGAGGGAGGAATAGAGGTCGGATTTTTTGATGGCCATGAGGACTCGGGGTCGCCTGTTGATGCCGGTGAGCACAGGTGTGCGACTTTACCTCAGAGACGGTGGCGGACATAGGGCGGAGATGGCCGTCCAGGGGTACTCCCCACCCTAAGCCCCCGCTCCAGCCCCTCGCCGCATCACCCCGCTTGTCGCGCCCGGTCCACCACCAGGAGACCCCCGCCGCGCGATCAGCCCAGGGCCCCCTTCCAGTCCCTCACTCCATCTCCAAAAAAGCCCGCGCCAAAAAAGCCGCCATTTGCTCGCGGTTGACCTCATGGCCGGGGCAATAGTTGCCATTGCCGCAACCCTGGGTAATACCCAGTTCGACCAGTTTCTTGATGTAGCCGCAGAAAAAGTTGCTGGGCGCCACATCCAGGAAGGGCGCAACGCCCCCGCAGTAATCCGGCCCCGGTTCGCCCGCGACCGCCCGGACGATGAAGGCCGCCATCTGGTCACGGGTGACCAGACCCTGGGGGCAATAGTTACCCCCACCGCAACCGCCGGTGATCTTCAGTTCGGCCAGGCGCTGGATATAGCCGCAGGACCAGGCAGCGGGGTCCACGTCGCCGTAATAGGAAGCGCCACCGCAGTAGTTGGCCGCCGGTTCTCCCTCGACGGCCCGCACCAGGAAGGCGGCCATCTGCTCGCGGGTGACCCGTCCTTGGGGGCAATAGTTACCGTTACCGCAACCGCCGGTGATACCGGCATCCCGGATGGCATGGATATAGCCGTAAGCCCAACTGCTGGGGGGCACGTCGGCAAAGGGCGTATCGCCGCCCGTCGGCAGGATCAGGTCCGCAAAGACCGGGAGGTGGTCCGAGGCCAGGGGGCAGGTCGTCGCCGGTAGCGGCTGCCCCTCCAGGGGCAAACCGCCCATCAGCCCCTCGTCGGCGCAGTCATAGACTTGTGCCCCCTGCAGGGACAGGGTGGGGCTGGCAAACAGGTAGTCCAGGCGGCGCCCGGAGGTAGGCCGGGTGGCATAGTTGCCGTCCACCTGCTTGGCGTCCAGCATCCGGGCCAGGTTGGCCAGGACCGGGAAGGGGTCGTTCGGTAAGCCGCCCGTGAGGAACTGGGCGCGGATATCGGCGCCGGTCACAAAGTCCGTGGGCAGGTCAGCCGTCGGTTCCGCCGTGAAGACGCTGGGGGTGGGTGCGCCATCGCGGACATCGGCGTTGACATCGCCCATCAGCACAAAGGGGGTGTCGGCGGCCATCCGGGCGACCACCTGCGCCATGCGTTGCGTTTCGATAGCGCGCCGGTATTCATCCGCATTGGCGCCGCCCGACTTCCAATGGTTGACGACCAGGTTCATCACGTCGCCCTGGCCGGTGACGTCGATCTCCGCTTCCAGGATATAGCGGGTCAGGTCGTTGGCGGCGGGATCGCCGGACAGTTGCGCGGCCGTCCAGGCGGTATCGGCCAGGAGGATGAGGTCCGACATGAAGGCCGCGCGGTCACTGCCGAAAGGTCCGCCCGTGGCGACCGTCGCATAGTTGTAGTGCAGATCGCTGGCCAGGTTCAGCAGGTTGGCCGCGTCCGCGTCACTGCCGATTTCCTGCACCGCCACTACGTCGGCGCCGATGCGCTGGAGGACATCCCGGGCGGCGTTATATTCGGCGCTACCCTGGGCACCGATGCTTTCCACGTTCCAGGTGACCACCCGTAGGGTCTGATCGGCCAGGGCCAGGGGGGCGAGGAGGGCCAGCAGTAGGGCGCTGGTGGCGGCTATGGCGCGCGGCAGGGGGTGCGGGCGGGGCATGGGGTGGTCCGGGGTTACGGAAGGTAGGCATTCAGGCGCCTAACCGCATGGGTTGGGTATGGTAGTGTAGTTGTGTGGTCTGCGCGTACATCCGGCCGCCGGCCACCTCAACCCGCGTGGCCTGGGGTCCTTTTTGGTGGGGTGCCGGCATTGTAGTCCCCAAGAGGCCCTGGTGGAGTGGCTGGGGGGGAATCAAGGGTATGAGCGGGAGTGCGGGTGAGGGGGCGGCGTCAGCGGCAATAGCCATTTCGGGGCCTTGCCACATTCCCTCCTCAGTTGCTGTCTTCCCTGACTGTCGTCAACGCTGGGCGCCGGCAGATCAGCGCCTATCCCCAAATCTTGTCCGTAACTCATGCGTGACCTGTTGGGCGAGGCCATGGCCTTTGAGGGCGGCTTTCTCAATCCAGGCAAAACCTTGTGTGGGGTTTGGCGGTACCCCTAGGCCCGTGATGAGGTTTTCCCCTAAGGTGTACATGGCATCGGCGCAGCCTTGTTCTACGGCCAGTTGCAGCCAGGAGAACGCCCTCTCCGGCTTACCCGCCATCAAAAACATCAGGGCCACCTCATGTTGGGCCGCTGCCTGCCCGGCATCGGCCTGGAGGATGGCCTCAACATCCTCCGCCGCGAGCGGGAACCCGATACTCGCCGCGAGAGGTGCCAAGGCGATATGGGTCCGTCCGTGCGGGTCTGTACCGTCCTCTTTGACCAAGTGGCCCTCGGCAATCCGGCCCCGCAGGTGGCGCTTCGTCTGTCCGGTCAAAAGCACGGCGGTATCAAGGCTGATGGTGTTCATATTTTGGTTGCCAGGTCGATGAACCTAAGCCCCGGGGATGACATTTCAGGACCGGGGGTGACATTTTAGGCCCGAAGGGGTGACATTTTAGGCCTGCAGGGGTGACATGGTACAGCATGGCTAACAGCTATAACTTAACACCCTGATATATCTATCAACCGGTTGTTGGCATCATGTGTGCAGGTCCCATGGCGTACACGGTGTACGTCTTTATTGCTGGTGCAACATAGCGTCATCCGTGACCAACCATCACCTTTCAATCGGAGCACAGAAATGAAAACTTATCAACGTGGCTTTACCTTGATCGAACTCATGATCGTGGTAGCGATTATCGGTATCCTTGCTGCTATCGCTATTCCCGCTTATAACGACTACATGGTCAGAACACGCATCTCGGAGGGGTTAATTATGGCCTCTGCCTTGAAATCATCAGTTGCGGAAGGTGGATTGACTACGACTGGCCTTGCTTCCTTAGCTACCGCGTGGAATGCACAAGCGAACAATACAGGGGCAAACAGTAAGTTCGTTGATTCAATCATTTTAAGTGGCACTACTGGAGAAATCACTATTACCTACAATGTGGCGAATGTTGGAGTGGTTGCCACTCAGAATAAGTTAACCCTTGCTCCATATATTAGAAGTGGTGCGGCTGGGACCGCTGTAACTTTGGCGGCCGCTTTGACGAGTGGGGCCACCGGTACTCTTGACTGGGGATGCGCCAGTGCTACCCAGGCTGCCGCTACAGCGCAGGGTATGACGGGTATTACAGCCGGAACGGTGTTGGCACAGTATGCCCCAACTAACTGCAAATAGTATTGTCAATCCCTACATGTTGACCCCAAAGCCATTGATGGGCTGACTTTCCTAAAGTTAGGTTTTCATGTACAGAAACGGCCTACGGGCCACGCGATTGGGGTGGTAGAGTTTTATTGGGGTTCGCTCGGATTTGGGCATGCCCCACAAAACATGCCACCCCTGACCCTATCACCCCCAAAAATAATTTTGAGTACGACGGTGTTTTGTCGTGCTAATTCAGCGGCGGTGCCAAGTAAGTCAGTCACGGAAAGTCTTCAGCACCTCAGGCCCATGATCTAGCAATGCTTTTTGGCTGGCTAGTGCTAAAAACTTAATGTGGGTGACTTATGAATCCTCCGTTTGCAAGGCCGGCAAAGCACTTAGGGCTCACGATTTAGAAATTCTTCCCCATACCCTTGCTTAGTGGGTGATGGACGTGCCATCAAGGGAAGTGAGGCAGGGGTATCTTGCCCGGATTAAACCAAGGTTAGGACCATGAACACCAAATTGGGACTCCTCATCACCACCCTGCTGTGCGCCACCCTCATCACGGGAGTCCAGCTTGCCCAAGCCGCGCCCCTGGTACAGTGGGACGCGGAAATCGCGGTCCCACCCGCCGTCAGTGATCCCGCCGACCAGGCCGGGTCTGACACCTCCAACACCCTGGCGGCCATCACCACCGCCCTGCAACCCCTGGGCGTCAAGGCCAGCCTCGCCGCTGGCAAACTCCGGCTGGCGGGTCAACAGAGTCTCGATCAACTGCGCGGCACCCTCTTTGATGACGAATCGGGCCAGATCGACTTTCTTGGCGGCCCCGTCGCCTTGGCCCTGACCCTGCCGGCCAGCAACCAACCCATCCTCCTGGAGCTGGAGGCGCGGGTCGCCACCGGCTACCGCTGGGAAGTGCTGGCCAACAAGCAGGGCCGCTACCGGCAAGGAGACGCGGACCAGGTGGAGATGCGCTATGCCGGGCCCGGCGCGCCGGCCATTCAGAAGATCGCCCTCCAGCCCCAAGGCCGGGGTGACAATGTCGTCCGCCTGGTCTATCGCCGTCCCTTCGAGCCCGAC
>JADZBU010000082.1 GCA_020851955.1 Chromatiaceae bacterium
CACACCGCCCAGCAGGCGTCAACCCATGCCCATCGCCCCCGAGGACCAGGCCCGGATCGAGGAGATCGCCGCGGGTTTCAAGCACATTCTGGATCAGCAGTTCGCCATGCACCTGCGGGTGGCGCGGCGGACCACCGCAGTGGTCCGCTTCGGCATGATCAGTCTGGCGATCATCGGGGTGAGCATGTTCCTGCTGCTGCTGACGCTCGCCTTTCAGATCAAGCCCATGATCGGCTCCGTCAACACCATGAATGGGCATTTCACCCAGATTTCGGACAACATGCGGCTCATGAAGGACGCCATCCTGGAAATGGAGGCCAATGTCAGCCCCCTGCCCCTCATGTCCGGGGAGATGTACCAGATGCAGGGCAGCGTGCGGGAGCTGACCGGGTCCACCAACAGCCTCTCGCTGCGCATGGACAACCTGGATACCAACATGGCCAGCATTACCCAAAGCGTCACGCGCATGACCTCCAGCTTCGCCTTCATCAATCAGACGGTCGGCATCATGGGCGCCGACGTTAACCGCATGTCCGGACCCATGCGGGTCTTCAACTCGATGACACCCTTTAAATGACCGACCCCAGCGCCCCATCGACCGCCGCCCCGGCGACGAGCCTGACCGACACGGCCCTGATCATCGAGGTGTTCCACCGGGCCGTCACCGAGGTCGATGACCGGATGACGGAAGAAAACCGTATCGGCACTGGCATCGCCCGGCGCACCGTGCGCATCATCCGCGGGGTACTGCTGCTGTTGGCCATTCTCGCGGTCATCAATCTCTACCTGATCCAGGATCTGGCGCGGGCCATGCTGGACATGACCGGCACCATGGACCGGATGCAGCGGCATTTCGCGACGGTGGACCGGGACATGGGGACCATTACCCAGTCCGTCCTCGGCATGAACGAACAGGTGCGCAGCCTGCCGCCCATGAAGGATTATCTGGTCCTCATGAACCAGGACATGACCCACATGAATCAGGATGTCCGCTTCATGGATCAAAATCTGGCCACCATGGACCAGCATGTCGCCACCATTACCAACGGGGTCGGGGAGATGGCCGGGCGATTCGAGCTGCTGAACCAGACCACCCAGGGCATGGGTTACAACGTCAATCAGATGTCCCAGCCGGTCCGGACCCTGGACCCCTTCGGTTTCATGGGCCCTTGAGCGTACCCGGCATGGACCCGCCCCCGAGCGAAGCGGACTGGGTTCACCAGATCGAGGGGCTGATCGAGGAAGGCCAATGTTTTCTGGCCTACGACCGGGCGGGACAGGCACGGCGCGCTTACCCCGACAGCCGGCGCCTGCGGCTCTTGGCGATCCTGGCCCTGATGCGCAGCGGTGGCGTGCTGGAGGCCCGCAAGCTCCTGTGCGCCATGCCCGACGCCTTGGAGGCCCTGGAGCCGATCGCGCACCAGATTCTCGCCGACCTGCGCCAGCACCTGCCGCCGCTCCTCACGGAAGCCCAGGACCCGCCCGGGGAGGCGAGCCTCGCCTGGGTCCTGGAACTCGCCACCCACCTCAAGCAGCTAGGGGAGAGGACCCCGGTCGGGACCACGGAAGACCTGGGCACCCTGGATCTGTGCGCCCGGATCCATGCCGAACTCTGGCGTCACCAAGGCAGCCCGGAGGATCTCCGCAAGAGCCGGCAGGCCCATCTGCGAGCCTTCCAGGCCCATCGTCAGGCGGGAAACGGGGTCCAGGCGGCCCGCCTGTCCTGGTTGCTGGGCGAGACGGAACTGGCGCGGACCCTGGCGCGTCAGGCGCGGGCCGCGACGATCGAGACGCCGGAGGGGCTCGGTCCCAAGGACCGGTTTTTCGCCCGCGCCCATCAGGCCGAATGCTGCCTGCTGCTGGGAGAGCCGGCCCTGGCCGAGGACCAGTTCCGGCTGGCCCTGGCCGACGGCCAGGTGCATTACGCCTGGGTCGTCGAGGTCCGTCATCGCCTCCTCTCGCTCCAGGAAGGGGATTTCCCCGTCCCCGCCGCCCTGCTGGACTTGCTGCCCCCGCCCGTCATCCTGATCGGCGGCGGGCATCCCCTCGACCGCCCCGGGGCCGCGCCGCCCATCTTTCCGCCAGCCTGCGAGGAGGCGGTCAGGCACGCCATCCAGGAACACCTCGACAGGCTGGGGGCCCACATCGGTTACAGCTCGGCGAGCGCCGGGACCGAGCTGCTGTTTGTGGAGGCCATGCTGGAGCGGGACGCGGAGGTCCATCTGGTACTGCCCTTCGCCACGGAGGATTTTATCCGCGAACGGGTCGCCCCCGCGGGCGCCCGCTGGGAGCGGCGCTTCCGGCATGCCCTCAAGCTGGTGGCCAGCGTCACCCATGCCACCGAGGAGCACTATCTCGGTCACGATTGGCTGTTTCGCTTCAACAATCAGATCATCGACGGTCTCGCCCGCCTGCGCGCCGATCTCTTGGGGACCGCCCCGCACCTGCTGTTGGTCTGGGACTATGCCGCCGAACAGGGGGCCGGGACGGCGGCGGACTTCATGGACCACTGGCCGGACCCAGCCCGCCTGCGGCTGATCGATCTGGACGCGGTCCGGGCGCGCACCCTGGCCGCGACGCCCGCCCTGGCCGCCCCGCCACCCGCCCCCGGTCCCGTCCCACCCAGCGGCCTGCGGCGGGAGCCCCAACGGGTGCTCAGGACCCTGTTGTTCGCCGACCTGGTGGGCTTCAGCAAGCTGCGCGAGGAGGAATTGCCGGGGCTCTGGAGCTACCTGGCCCGGGTCCAGCGCCGCTTGAATGACATCAGCTCCCCGCCGGAGCTGGTGGAAAGCTGGGGCGATGCCCTCTACGTGGTCATGTCCAGCGCCCGGGCCCTCCTGCGTCATGCCTTCGCCCTGCAGGACAGCTTCATCCGCCTCGATCCCCGCCTCCAGGGCCTGCCGGACCACCTGAGCCTGCGCATCGGTCTCCACGCCGGCCCCGTCTATACCGGCCAGCACCCCCTGACCGGGCGCCCCATCGTCTATGGGAGTCATGTCTCCCGCACGGCCCGCATCGAGCCGATCACCCTGCCGGGCAATGTCTATGCCTCGCAACAGTTTGTCGCCTTGCTGACGGCGGAGGAAGGCGCCCATTGCGCCGAACAGGCCTCGCGGGGCAAGCCCTGCTCACCCTGGTATGCCTGCGAGTACCTGGGCTATCAGCAACTGGCGAAAAACTACGGTAACACCCCCGTTTATCACCTGCTGCCCTGACAGATCCCACCCCACCCATCAGGATCAGGGCGAGCACGCCTAGCTTGTCACCCGCACCCGCCAGTTCCGGGTCCCACTGCCTTGCCTGTAACGCCCTCAAGGAGTCTTGCCGGCGGCGTCCTCCGGCAACGCGGGCGGCTCGGGCCTCCGTCGCAACGTCTCCGATGGCAACTCGCCGAAACACTCCCGGTAGGAGCGCGCGAACTCGCCGAAATGCCAGAAGCCCCAGGCGAGCGCCTGCGCCGAGACGGTGGTCGATTCCTGCGTCCCCGCCAGGAGGGCCTTGCGGACCCGGTGCAGACGCAACCGGGTCAGATAGGCTACCGGGGTCAGACCCAGGACCTCCTTGAAGGCATAGTCCAGGGTGCGCTCGCTCACGCCGGCGACCCGGCATAGATCGCTGACGCAGAGATTGGCGCCGGTCCGCGCCAGGGCGTACTCCTCGGCTCGCCGCACGATCTGGCCGCGGGACCGCCGCGTCCGGTCGCCCCGGCTGGGCGCGAGGTCGCTGGCCTGCCGCAGCGTCGCCAACAGGGCGTCGATCAACTCGACCTGGGCAGCGACCCGATCGGTTTCCCGTTCGTTGAACAGATCGGGCCGCTCGAGGGCGGTCTCCACCAGCCGCTTGCCCCAATCAAAGAGCGCGCACACCATTGCCTCGCTGGCCTGTAGCGTCTCCACCCCTTTTGGCGGACGCCACTCCCCCGCCCACTGGCGGGCCGTCCGCTGGCGGGCCGTCCGCTGGCGGCCGATCTCATCGAGCGGGAGCAGGAAGGTGATGCTCTCCCAGCCGGGCTCCACCACGAATCGGGCCTCGGACTCCGGCGCCGCGGCCAATAGCATACCGGGGCGGACGGGCACCCCGTTGACCGTCCCCCGCGCCCGCGGGCCGAAGGTGACATAGCCGAGCAGACCCGGATGCACGCGGGTGCTGGTGCGCAGGCGCTGGTTGCAGGCGTGGAAGAGCATGCTGGCGGACGCCAGGCGCACGAGCACGCGCCGCGCCCGCAGGGGCTGGGATTCGAGCTGCACCGCATCCAGCTCGATCAGCTCCAGCCCCGCGTCCGCCAACGCGGGGTCGCTGATCTCGGTCACGCTGACCGCGGGGAAGTCGCTGAAGACGTGGGCAATCACGAATTTTCCTTTTGCGGTATTCCGATAGACGGCCCGGGTGCCTAGCCGGATAGTACTTGGCTTTTGCTGCGGATCATCGAGCTAGAGCGCCTGGCCCATCCGGGGGACAGGCGGAAGTGTATCAGCCGCGCACCCTAATGACCCAATCCATCCCAATGAAACTTCAGCAAGTCAGTGAAAGTTGCTTCGCGGTTCTCAACGAGAGGAACCGTGTCTGCGATGCGAATTCCGGGCTCATCAACCTCGGCGGCGGGGTGGTCATCGACACCCAGTCGGACCTGCCCCACGGGCGCCAGATGATCGAGCTGTTCGGCAAGGTCTGGCCAGGCCTGCCCAAGCGTGTGATCAACACCCACGAGGACGGTGACCACGTCTGGGGGAACCAGCTGTTCGAGGGCGCGGAGATTATCGCGCATCGCACGGTCAGAGAGCTGATGCCGAAGGTCGCCGACCCGAAAGAGACCCAGCAGCTCCTCAAGGCATCCGATCGCGTACTGACGCGTCTGCTGCTCAAGGCCCTGCACCCTGGCGCATTGGCCGTCGCCCGACAACTGCAGGAGGACTACGACTTCGACGGGATCAGGCTGGTGCTGCCGACGACGGTATTCGAGGAGCGGCATGTCCTGGATCTCGACGGCACGGAAGTCCACATCATTTACGTCGGGCCGTGCCACCAGATTGGCGACACCATCATCCATGTGCCCAAGGAAAAGGTCATCTTCGCCGGCGACGTCATCTTCCGCGAATGCACGCCCATGGGCTGGAACGGCACTTACGAGAAGTGGCTGAAGATCCTCCATCTCATCATCTCGCTCGATCCGGACGTCATCGTCCCCGGACACGGGCCGGTGTGCGGGATCGAGGGCGCGATCCAGATGAAGGCCTACCTCCAATACGTGCGCGAGGAGTCGAAGCACTGCTTCGAGCAAGGGCTGAGCGCCCTGGAGGCGGCGAAGAAGATCGACTTCGGGCCTTACGGCGACTGGCGCGCCCCGGCGCGCCTGTACATGAACGTCGAGCGAGCCTACCGCGAGTTCCGCAGCGAGGCCGCCGACGCACCCTGGGACCATGCCAGAGTCTTCGACGCGGTCCTCGCCGTGGCGAAGGCCAAGGGCATTCCGGTCGAGTTCTGAACCGAACGACGGCAACAAGGAACACCACGATGAGATTGATCCGCTTTTCCCAGGATGACTCCCAGCCCCACTTCGGCGTCGTCATCGGCGAGCACGCCGTCGCCTTCGCAACCCTACGGCAGCGCAGCGGGATCGACCGGCCCGCGTTGAGCGACAGCCACGCGTACCTGGCAGGCCTGCCCGACAGCGAGGGCGCGGCACGCGAACTGGCGGCCTGGGGCGAGGCGCATCTGGGCAAGTGGCCCGAGGGCGAACGGCCGAAGCTGCAGGAGGTTCGCCTGCACGAGCCGATCGAGGTGGTGGCACTGTTCGACTTCGGGCTCACGCCGCGGCACCTCAGGAACTCGGCGGACACGCTGATGAAGTACGAGAAGGACAACCCGCAGACCGCGCCGATCCTGCAGGCGTTCGCCAAGATGCTCCTGACCAAGCCGCCCGCGCCGCCGCCCGGCGTGCCCGAGCGCCTGTCCTACTACAAGTGCAACATGAACTCGATCGTCGGCGACGACCAGACCATTCCCTGGCCGCTCTACACGTCGCGCCTGGACATTGAGCCCGAACTCGCCGTCGTCTACGGCAATGAGCAGCAGCCCGTGGCGGGCTTCTGCATCTTCAACGACGTTTCGGCCCGCGACGTGCAGGCGCAGGAGTTCATCGGCGGCTTCTGCCTGACGAAGGACATGGACAAGGGCAACCAGCTCGGACCGTACCTCATCACCGCGGACGAGGTCGGGGATCCGTACGCGCTGCAGGTCGTCGTCAAGGTCGACGGCGCGGTGCGGTACCAGGGGTCGACATCCGAGATCGATCACAAGGCCGAGGATGTCATCGCCTGGCTCGGATTCATCGCGTCGATCCGGCCCGGAACGGTCATGGGCATGGGCACCATTCCGGACTGCACCGGTCTTGATCACGACGACTTCGTCGATCCGGGTGCCGAGATCGAGATCGGCTTCGAACGGCTGGGCAGCTTGCGCTGCCGCTTCGCCGCACCGGCGCACCCGCTGCTGCCCAGCCGCTGGCCGCTACGGCCGGCGCTACAGAAATTCCACGGCCGCTAGGCGCCCTTCGACGGCCCCCTGGCACGACAAAGTGCTGTCACATCAGGAGTAACACCGACCGTGAAGTTTCCACGTATCTACGCCGACGAGCAGGGTGAAACGCACATCGGTGACCTCGAGGCTCCGGAGCACGAGGCCCCTGTCGGCCCGCCGCCGAACCCGGTGGGGCGGATGACCGAGAGCGAGGCGGTCAGCACCTTTGTCGTCTTTTCGGCCCCGGCCCGGACCGAGGTGCCGTCGCACAAGGCCCCGCAGCCCTACATCTGCATCGTGCTCACCGGCGAGGGCGAGGTGGAGACCAGCGACGGCAAGACCCTGCGCCTGGGCTCTGGCGAGCTGATCTATTGCGACGACACCACCGGCAAGGGCCATGTGACCCGGTCGATCACCGACATCCGCCTCGCCTTCATCAACCGGGCTGGCGCATAGTCCGGCGGCAGCTCACCCGGACTCGCCAGCGACTCGCACAGGAGGACCCATGGAAACCCATACCGCCCAAATTCTGATCGATCAGACGCAGGGTCTGAAATTCACCGAGAGCCCGCGCTGGCATGACGGCAAGCTGTGGTTCCTGGATATCCACGACAAGGCGATCAAGACCGCGAACCTGGACGGCCAGGTCGAGACGGCGGTGAAGCTGCCGTTCATCCCGAACGCCCTCGGTTTCCGGCGCGACGGCAGCCTGCTGGTCGGCGATGCGATGCAGCGGCAGATCCACCGCTGGGACGGGCAGTCGTTGCAGCCCCTGGCCGATCTGAGCGGCATCACCACCTTCTGCCTGAGTGACGGGATCGTCGATGCGCACGATCGCATGTATTTGGGTGACATCGGCTACAACTTCTTCGATCCGGCGAACAAGCCCGTGGAAACCTGCGTGATCGCCTGTGTCGAGCCCGATGGCCGCAGCCGGATCGTCGCCGAGGGTCTGCACTTTCCGAACGGCATCGTGATCACGCCCGACGGCAAGACCTTGATCGTCGGCGAGACTATGGGGCACCGCCTGACCGCGTTCGACGTTCAGGCCGACGGATCGCTCGCCAACCGGCGTGTCTATGCGCCGTTGCCCGCGGACGTGAGTCCCGACGGCATCGCGCTCGACGCCGAGGGCGGCGTGTGGCTCGCCAACCCCGAAGGCCGGTTCGCCGCCTTGCGAGTCCGCGAGGGCGGCGAGATCCTCGAGCGGGTCGAGCTGGACACCGAGGGCTATGCGGTGATGCTCGGCGGGCCGGCGCGTCGGCACCTCTTCATCTGCGGCTCGGACTCCCACGATCCGGCCGAGATCGCGCAGAACCCGAGCGCGACCCTGCGGGTGGTCGAGGTCGCGGTGCCCGGGGCGGGACTTCCCTGAGGTAGGGCAGGCGCGGGGAATCGAGGTGGGATTGTGACGAAACGAGGGTTACCGTGAAGAACATATTGCCGCGCTCGCTCCGCGCCACCGTCGGGCAGGCGGGAAACCTGATCCGCGCCTTTTGGATCGTCGGCCTGGTGGCCGCCCTCGCCGCGCCCGCCGAGGCTTCCGCGGCTGACAGGTCCCGCCGCCCGAACATCATCATCATCCTCGGCGATGACATGGGGTTGTCCGACATGGGCTCCTTCGGCGGTGAGATCCGCACGCCGAACCTCGACTCCCTGGCCAATGAAGGGGTGCGCTTCACCAACTTCTACACTCACGCGAGCTGCTCGCCGACGCGCTCCATGCTGCTGAGCGGCGTCGATACCCACCTGAACGGCCTGGGCAACATGGACGAGTGGACCGCGCCCAACCAGCGTGGCGTGCCCGGCTACGAGGGTTACCTCAACCACGGGGTACTTACCCTACCCCAACTCCTCAAGGACGCTGGCTACCACACCTACATAATCGGCAAGTCTATGTCATCAACGAGAACCTGAATATGACCGTCGGCTACAAGTCGACGGTTAACGATGGAACTCCCGGGGATCTGCGCATGGACGGCTTCATGGCCACGTTCGTGTTCGGCTGGCACCCCCTCATTGAAGGCTCGCGCAGGCTGAAGAGCGAGTAGCCGGGTAGCGCACAGGGACCGGTGCCTGGCACCTCCCATAGGGCTGGGCAATGCGTGTAGCTTGTTACGCCCGATCCGTGGATCATGCCGGGACGAGACAGGTTCAGGAATGCTGGCTGATGCGCGGGAGGGTGCCGCCCTTGCACTCCCCAGTCCCCCTCGGTATCTTGCAATCCTTTTTCCCAGGCCGCCTCGGGCGGCACCCCAGCGGGCACTCACAGCGGAGCCAAAGCGCATGCGCAGTCATTATTGCGGAGATCTGAACCGCGAACAGGTTGGTCAGGAAGTTTCCCTGAGCGGATGGGTCCACCGTCGTCGGGATCATGGCGGCGTCATCTTCATCGACCTGCGCGACCGCAGCGGTCTGATTCAGGTGGTGATCGACCCGGACAATCCCGAGACTTTCCGCCTGGCAGAGCAAGCGCGCGGCGAGTTTGTCCTCCGCGTCGAGGGACTCGTGCGCCCGCGTCCGGAAGGCACCGAGAATCCGGATATGCCCACCGGCGAGGTCGAGGTCCTGGCCCGGGTGCTCACCATCCTCAACAGCTCCGAGACCCCGCCGATCCAGCTCGATGACCATGGCCGGGACGCCGCCGAGGAATTGCGCCTGCGCTACCGCTACATCGACCTGCGCCGCCCCGAGATGCAGGAACGCCTGCGCCAGCGTAGCCGCATCACCCGAAACCTGCGCAACTTCCTGGATGCCCATGGCTTTCTGGATATCGAGACCCCCATCCTCACCAAGTCCACCCCGGAGGGCGCCCGCGACTACCTGGTACCGAGCCGTACCCATCCCGGCGAGTTCTTCGCCCTGCCCCAGTCACCGCAGCTTTTCAAGCAGTTGCTCATGATGTCGGGGATGGACCGCTACTACCAGATCGCCCGCTGCTTCCGCGACGAGGACCTGCGCGCCGACCGCCAGCCGGAGTTCACCCAGCTCGATATCGAGGTCTCCTTCATGGACGAGGACGAACTCATGGACCTGACGGAGGAGATGATCCGGCGGCTCTTCCGCGAGGTCCTGGGGGCCGAACTGCCCAATCCCCTGCCCCGCCTGACCTATGCCGAGTCCATGCGCCGCTTTGGGTCGGACCGCCCCGACCTGCGGGTGCCCCTGGAGTTGATCGACGTCGCCGATCTCATGACGGAGGTGGACTTCAAGGTCTTCGCGGGTCCGGCCAAGGACCCCGAGGGCCGGGTCGTGGCCCTGCGCCTGCCCAAGGGTGGCGAACTGAGCCGCAAGGCCATCGATGATTATGGCCAGTTCGTCGGCATCTATGGCGCCAAGGGCCTGGCCTACATCAAGGTCAACGACTGGACCGGCCAGGGGCGGGAGGGGCTGCAATCCCCCATCCTCAAGTTCCTGCCGGACGCCGCCGTGGCGGGCATCATGGCCCGCACCGGCGCCCAGGACGGGGACCTCGTCTTCTTCGGCGCCGACAAGGCCAACGTGGTCAACGAGGCCATCGGCGCCCTGCGCGTCAAGCTGGGCCAGGACCTGGGCCTGATGGCGGAGGGCTGGCACCCCCTGTGGGTGGTGGACTTCCCCATGTTCGAGCGCGAGCCCCACACCGGCCGCTGGACGGCGCTGCACCACCCCTTCACCTCCCCCAAGGAGGACCAGATCGGCCTCCTGGAGAGCAACCCGGGGGCCTGCCTGTCCCGCGCCTACGACATGGTGCTCAATGGCACCGAGATCGGCGGTGGTTCCATCCGTATCCACCGCGAGGAGGTGCAGCGCCAGGTCCTCAAGCTGCTGGCCATCAGCGACGAGCAGGCCGAGGACCGCTTTGGCTTCCTGCTGCGGGCCCTCAAGTATGGCTGCCCGCCCCACGGCGGCCTCGCCTTCGGCATGGACCGCCTGGTGATGCTGATGACGGGCGCCAGCTCCATCCGCGATGTCATGGCCTTCCCCAAGACCCAGACCGCCGCCTGCCTGTTGACCTCCGCCCCCTCGCCGGTCGATCAGGCCCAGCTCAACGAGCTGGCCTTGCGGGTCAAGTCGCGGCCTTGAGACGGGGCGCGACAACGCCAGGACGTGACGCGGTCACCCGGCGGCCAACCGCCGCCTTTAAGCGTCCGGAGTCCGTGCTGCTGGTGATCGCCACCTTCGCCGGCGACTTCCTGCTCCTGCGCCGCACCCGGCCCGTCGGCTTCTGGCAATCCGTGACCGGCAGCCTGGAGCCGGGGGAAAACCCACGCCAGGCCGCTAGGAGGGAGCTGTGGGAAGAAACGGGGTTGAGCCTGCCGGAGGCGGCCTTGCTCGATCTGAATCACAAGGAGCGCTTCCCCATCCTCCCCGCCTGGCGGGAGCGCTATGCCCCCCAGGTCCATGAGAACCTGGAGCACTGGTTCGCCCTGGTGCTGCCCCTGCGGCGCCTGATCCGCCTCAACCCCGGCGAGCATCAGGAGGCCTGCTGGCTGCCCGCCCCGGGAGCCGCCGGCCTGGCCAGGTCCTGGACCAATCGCCAGGCCATCCGGCTGCTGGCGAGCCTCCTGGCGGGGCGGCCAGCGGCTTGGCGCTAGATCGGGACGGCGACGCCTCGGCGTCAGGTGGCGACCGGCTCCAGCTCTAGGGACTCGATCAGGGCGCCACTCTTCCACCAGGGATGGCGGGCCTCGGTGAACTCGTTCCAGTAACCGTCGAAACGACTCAGGGAGTGGAAAAAGTCGCAGGTCCGCCAGCCGATGAGACCGCCCGCATAGACCAGGATCTGGTGATCGCTTTCCTCGGCGAGGATGGTGTCGAGGAGATGCCGGGTGACCGAGACATCGTTCATGAGGCCCAGCAGATCCTGAATGCCCTTCATGTGGGCAATGAAGCTGTCCATGCCGTTGAAGAGGGGGCGGAAGAACTCGGCGGCGTAACGCAGCTTCTTGCACTCGATGCGCAGTTGGTGCATGGCCGCGGCGTCGTTACGGTCCACGTTGCTACCCACCTGCAGGACCTGACGCTCCTGCTTGTCGAGCAGGGCGCGGGCGAAAGGGACCAGCTTGCCGTCCTGCAGATTACGCGGTTTGCGCTGCTTCTCCACCGTGCCTTCCCAGCGGCGATGGGCATACCAGTCGTGAAAGCCTTCCTTGAATTGGCGATAGCGCTTGCTCTCCAGCATGGGCTCGACCTGTTCCTGGTAGGCCCGGGCCCGCCGCACCCGGGCCACGCGATCGAGGCCCTCGGCCCCCGGAAGAGGCAGATGGGGGGCGGCATGGGTCAGACCCTCGTCGATAAAGACATCCAGATCCCGCGCCAGGCCCAGCTCGCCGACGATCCACCGCATTTCATCGGCCCAGGGCTTGCTGGCCTCTTTCGGGATGGCTAACCGAAAGAGCGACAGAGCGGAACGCAGCCGCCGGATGGCCACCCGCATCTGATGCACCCCCTCGATGTCTTCCCAGTTCCTGGCCTTGTCCTCCCAGGCCAGGATAAAGTCGTAGTTGTGCGCCATGATGGTGGCGAAGGCCTTGCTGACGCTTTGGTTGGGCGTGACGGGAGCGGATGATTTGATAATGCTCGACATGAGGCCTGGGTCTCCTGAGTTCGGCGGTATCGTGATCGATGCGGATTAGTGGCTCTGACTGGTCCAGGTATCCCGCAGCCCCACGGTGCGGTTGAAGACCAACCGATCGCGACGGGAATCGCGATCCACGACGAAATACCCCTCGCGCTCGAACTGGAAGCGGTCGCCAGGCGCAGCCGCCAGGAGCGCGGGCTCGACCAGGCAGCCGGTGAGGGTGCGCAGGGAGTCCGGGTTGATGTCGTTGAGAAAATCGCGACCAGCCGCACCCGGATGGGGCACGGCGAAAAGGCGGTCATAGAGGCGCACCTCGGCGGTCACCGCCGAAGCGGCGGGCACCCAGTGGATGACGCCCTTGACCTTGCGGCCTTCCGGGTTGCGGCCCAGGGTCGCGGCATCGTGACGGCAACGCAGCTCGACGATCTCGCCCGCGGCGTCCTTGATGACCTGGTCGCAGCGGATGACGTAGGCCCCGCGCAACCGGACCTCGCCGCCGGGAACCAGGCGCTTGAAGCCCTTGGGCGGGTCCTCGGCGAAATCCGCGCGATCAATGTAGAGCTCGGGGCCAAAGCCCAGGGCGCGGACGCCCCGCGCCGCGTCCTTGGGGTGATTGGCCAGTTCGATACTCTCCTCCCGCTCCGCCGGATAGTCCTCGATCACCACCTTGAGGGGGTGCAGCACCGCCAGGCGGCGATCGCTGGTGGCGTCCAGGTCCTCGCGGATGGTGTTCTCCAGCAGGGACATCTCCACCAGATTGTCGGACTTGGTGATGCCGATGCGGTCGCAGAAGGCGCGGATGGCGGCGGGGGTATAGCCCCGACGGCGCAGACCCGCGAGGGTGGGCAGGCGCGGGTCGTCCCAGCCCTCGACGTGACCCTCGCCGACCAGTTGGGTGAGAAGGCGCTTGCTCATCACCGTGTATTCCAGGTTGAGGCGGGAAAACTCGATCTGGCGGGGCTTGCAGGGCAGGTCCAGGTTGTCGATCACCCAGTCGTAGAGGGGGCGATGATCCTCGAACTCCAGGGTGCAGAGAGAGTGGGTGATGCCTTCCAGGGCGTCGGAAATGGGGTGGGTGTAGTCGTACATGGGGTAGAGACACCACTGACTGCCCGTCTGGTGGTGGGTCACCCCGTGCTTGATGCGGTAGAGGACCGGATCGCGCAGATTGATGTTCGGCGAGGCCATGTCGATCTTGGCGCGCAGGGTGCGGGCACCGTCCGGAAACTCGCCGGCGCGCATGCGGGCGAAGAGGTCCAGGTTTTCCGCGATCGGCCGGTCGCGGTAGGGGCTGTCCTGACCCGGCTCGGTCAGGGTGCCGCGGTAGGCGCGGGTCTGTTCGGCATCCAGGTCGCAGACATAGGCCAGGCCCTTGCGGATCAGGTCCACGGCGAAGTCGTGGAGCTGTTGAAAGTAGTCGGAGGCAAAGAAGGTCCGCTCGCCCCAGTCATAGCCCAGCCAGCGCACGTCCGCCTCGATGGCCGCGACGAACTCCAGGTTCTCCTTCAGGGGGTTGGTGTCGTCGAAACGCAGGTTGCAATGACCCGGATAATCCAGCGCCAGGCCGAAATTAAGGACGATGGACTTGGCATGACCAATGTGCAGATAGCCGTTGGGCTCCGGCGGAAAGCGCGTGAGGATGCGCGCATGCTTACCACTGGCCAGGTCCTGTTCGATGATCTGGCGAATGAAATTGGTTTTCCCCGGGGCGGCCAGGGCGGAGTTCTGGGTATCGGACATAGGATTGGGATCACGCAGACGAAGGGAGGCCCAAATGCCTCCACAAAAATACCAAGGCTGGAAGGATACCTGGATTCGGGTATCGACAGCCACCTTTTTGAGTTCACCGGATCGCTAGGTTATTCAGGCTCTTGACCAGCGCCTAGGGGCCTGACTGGCGGCCCGCCCGCCGGGTGGCCTGCTCCCAGGCGTGCCGCAGGGTTGCCGCCGCGACTTCCGGCCGTGGGGCCTCGGTGATGGCGCGGACCACGGCGAAGGCGCCGACCCCGGCGCGCGCGATGTCGGGCAGTTGCGCCGCGCCGATGCCGCCAATCGCCACCAGCGAGCGGTCACGCAACAGGCGGGCGTAGGCCCCCAGCCGGGCGCTGCCTTGGGGCGGGGTGGCCATGGCCTTGAGGGTGGTCGGGTACACGGCGCCGAGGGCCAGATAGCTGGGGCCGAGGGCGGCGGCGCGCCGTATCTCGGCATAGCCATGGGTGCTCAAGCCCAGGCGGAGGCCGGCGTCGCGGATCTCCGCCAACTCGGCGGGGCTCAGGGTGTCCAGATCCTCCTGGCCCAGATGCACGCCGTAGGCCCCGGCGGCGATGGCCTCGCGCCAATGATCGTTGATGAACAGCAGGCTGTCGGTGCCCTGGACCGCGGCCACCGCCGCCTGGATCTCGACGCGCCGGGCGGCGGCATCGCCGGATTTGCAGCGCAGTTGCAGGGTGGACACCCCGGCGCGGGCCAGACGTCCCACCCAGTCGGCACTGGGCAGCACGGCATAGAGCCCCAGGGCCCGCGGGCAGGGCGCGAAAGCGGGCGAGCCCGGATCGGGGCTCAGGCCGAAATCCGCCGGCTCGACCGGCCAGGCTTCGAGGTCGAAGCGGCCGGTGCGCTCACTCTGGCGCTGCCAGGCGCGAGCCAGGCAGGCGGCGTCGGTTGGGACAAAGCCCAGCCGGCGGGCGGCGGCATAGGCGATGCCATGGGGGCTGTCATCGCCCGGCAGGGCCTGGGAATCGGCCTGGTCGGCCAGACCGAGGGGCGCGTGGCGCTCGACCAGGGCAAGGGTCAGGTCTAGCGCGCGCGCCGGGGCGGGAGCGGACATGGTGGGTCAGGCGTGATGCCAGAAGGGCGTACCCAACACCGGCGTGCTGGGCTGGGCGGTGTCCTGCGCCGTCATGGCCCCGGCCAGGAAGGCGGCGCGGCCGGCGCGCACCGCATCGGCGAAGGCCCCGGCCATGGCCACCGGCTCCCTTGCCAGGGCCACCGCGGTATTGAGCAGCACGGCGTCGAAGCCCCACTCCATGACCTGGCAGGCGTGCGAGGGCAGACCCAGCCCGGCGTCCACGATCAGTGGCACGCTCAGGCGCTCGCGCAGGCTGCGCAGGGCGTAGGGGTTGATAGGACCCTTGCCGGTGCCGATGGGCGCCGCCCAGGGCATGACGGCCTGGCAGCCGACATCGACCAGGCGCTGGCACAGCACCAGGTCGTCGGTGCTGTAGGGCAGCACCTTGAAGCCGCTCTTGATCAGGTGCGCGGCCGCCTCGACCAGATTGAGGGTATCCGGCTGCAGGCTGTAGTCGTCGCCGATCACCTCCAGCTTGATCCAGTCGGTCTCGAAGACCTCCCGCGCCATCTCGGCGGTGGTGATGGCCTCCCGGGGGCTATGGCAGCCGGCGGTGTTGGGCAGCACCGGCACCCCCATCTTGTTCAGCAGGGGCCAGAAGCCCTGGCTGGGATCGAGTCCGCTGGCGCCCTGGCGCCGCAGGGAGGCCGTCAGCAGGCAGGGTTGGGCCCGGGTGACGGCCAGCTCCAGTACGGCGGGCGAGGGATAGCGGGCGGTGCCGAGCAGCAGGCGGCTGGCAAAGCTTTCGCCATACAGCAGCAGGGGATCGGCGTGAGGCGCGGGGGCAAGGGTCATGGCATGGCCTGTGGGGGTGGGGCGCCGCGGCATTCAGCCGCCGGAGACGGGCGCGATGATTTCGATCTGATCGCCCTCGGCCAGCGGCGTCTGGGCATGGCGGCCGCGGGGCACGAAGGTCAGGTTGAGGGCGGCGGCGAAGGGCTCGCTGGCCGCGACGGCTAGGATGGCGTCGGCCAGGGTGGCATCGTCGGCGACTTCATGGGGGATCTGGTTGATCAGGACGCGCATGGGTTCAGCCTGTTACGGCGGCGGTGGCCGCGGTGTGAAAACTCAGCCGCAGGCGCGCGGCCAGGGTGGTTTGCCCGGCGTGCATCCATTCCAGCACGGCGTCGAGCAGGGCCGGAGCGATCATGAAGCCGTGGCGGTAGAGTCCGTTGATCTGGAGGACGCCGGGTCGCACCTCCCAGACCGCGGGCAGGTTGTCCGGCAGGGTGGGACGGCACCGGGTGGCGAGTTCGAGGATGCGGCCCTCGCCAAAGCCGGGGTGGACGGCGTAGGCGGCGCTCAATAATTCGAGAGTGGAACGGACGCTGGCCGGGGACAGGTCGTCGGTCTCGATCTCGGTGGCGCCAATCACGAAGACATGGTCTTCCTTGGGGGCGATGTAGAGGGGGTAGCGCGGATGCAGCAGGCGGGTCGGGCGGTGCAGCGTCACGTCGGGTGCCTGGACGCGGGCGACCTCGCCGCGCACCCCGCGCAGCGTCCGGCCGGGGGCGCGCCATTCGCCCTGGCTGCCCAGGCCGCGGCAGTCGAGCACCCAGCCGCCCTGGCGGTCCTGGAGGTCCAGCGCCTGCTCCAGGGACAGGGCGGTGCGCCATTCGATCGCCACCCCCAGGTCCCCCAGCGTCTCGGTCAGGGCCCCCAGCAACTGGCGGTTGTCGAGTTGGGCCTCCCCGGGCAGATAGAGCCCCTCGTGAAAGCGCCGGGCCAGGGCAGGCTCCAGGCCCGCGATCCCCTCGCCGTCCAGGGTGACCGGCTGGGGCAGTTCCGGCATGGCCTGGCCGGTGGCGGCCAGCAGGCCGCCGAAGCGCCGGGCCTCGGGGGCGTCCTGCCGGTGCCAGAGGATGAGGGTGCCGTTTTGCTGGAAAAAGACCGGGCGCCGCAGCCCCGCGATCAGGCTGGGCCAGCGGCTCAGGGCATACTGGCCCATGGCGACGACGTTCAGCTCGGTGATGGCCGATTCGGCCAGCGGGGCCAGCATGGCGGCGGCCACCCAGGCGGCGGCGCCACTGCCGTCGGGCGGGCCGGCATCCAGGATCCGCACCGGGTGCCCGGCCTGGGTCAGGGTCACCGCCAGCAGGCGGCCCATGAGGCCGGCGCCCAGCACCAGCACCGGGGCGCGCGCCAGGGGAGGCCTCGCGGCAAGCGATTGCTCGCGACCAGGAGCCAGCACCGGGGGGCGCGCCTGGAAAGTCTTATCGGGCATCGTCTTAGGGCATCCAGGGTGGGGTATCAGGCGGGACTGGCCGGGGGCGGCGGGTCCGCCGGACCGGCCTCCTCGGCGGTGGTGGCGACCGTGCGCCAGGGGGCGCTGGCGGCGATCAGTGCCTCGATCTGGTGGCCCAGAACCTTCAGCCCCGCCTCGATATGAGTCTCGCCCTGGAGGAGCGCCTCCTCCAGCATGCCGGCCTGCTGCATCAGCTCAAAGGCGCAGATGTTGGCCGCGGCTCCCCGGACCTTGTGCAGCCGCCGGGCCGCGTTCGCGGGCTCACCTTGGGCCAGATCGCCCTGGATCTCATCGACGACCCCGGCGTAACCGCGGGCAAAGTTGTCCAGGAATTTGCAAAACAGCGCCTGGTTGCCTCCCAATAAATTCGCGGCCTTGACCCGGTTGATGCCGGCGATGACCGGAAAATTCGCCCCCATGAGGCCATGCGCGACGGGGACCCGGGGTGCCGGGGGCGGGGTCTGGGGTGCCGCGGACTCCTGGGTGGCAACCCAGGGCCGCAACAGCCCGGCGATCTGGTCCAGATCCACGGGCTTGGTCATGACCGCGTCGGCGCCGGCCGCATGAGCGGCTTGCCGTTGCTCCGGCAGGACCCCGGCGGTCAGGACGATGACCGGGAGGTCGATCAGCGCCAGCCGCTCCCGAATCAGCCGGGTGGCCGTGAGCCCATCCATCACCGGCATCTGCAGGTCCATCAGCACCGCATTGAAGTCCTGGGGCCGCGCCGCCAGAATCTGGATGGCCTGCTGGCCATGGGTGGCGGTGACGACCCCGGCGCCTTCCCATTCCAGGGCCTGTTTCATCAGGGCGCGGTGGGTCTCGCTGTCGTCCACCACCAGAAAAGAGCAACCCTGCAGCCGGGGTTCCAAGCCGGGCGACGACTCAGCCAGGACCGGCAGCTCCAGCTCGGTATCATGGGCCCGTTCGAACGGGAGCTCGAACCAGAAATTACTGCCCTGGCCCGGCTGGCTCAGGGCCCCGATCTCGCCGCCCATCAATTCCACCAGCCGTTTGCTGATGACCAGACCCAGACCCGTGCCGCCAAAGCGCCGGGTAATGGAGGTATCGCCTTGAGTGAAGGGGGTGAAGAGGGCGGTCAGGACCTCCGGGGAGATGCCCATGCCCGTGTCCCGCACCTCGAAGCGCAGCCGCGCGGAACCCGGGGTGAGGGCGACGGCCTGGACCCGGACGGAGACCTCGCCCCCCGGGGCGAACTTGATGGCGTTGCCGATCAGGTTGGTCAGCACCTGACCCAGGCGCAGGTCGTCGCCCCACAGGGGCCCCAGGGGTTCCGGCACCCCCACCATCCGCAGATCGAGTCCCTCGGCCCGAGCCTTGAGGCCCAGGAGGCCATCGAGTTTGCGCAATAGCGCCGCGAGATCGAAGGGCCGGTGGTCGATCTCGATCTTGCCGGCCTCGATCCGGGACAGATCCTGAATATCGTTGATGATGCCCAACAGGGTCTCGCCGGCATCATGGATGCGCCCGACCATGTCCCGCTGGTTGGCGCTGAGGGGCTCGCGGTCGATCATCTGGGCCAGGCCCAGCAGGGAGTAGAGGGGGGTGCGGATCTCGTGGCTCATGTGGGCCAGGAACTCGCTCTTGGCCCGGTTGGCGCCTTCCGCGACGAGCCGTGCTTGCCGCAGTTCCTGCTCGCTGCGCTTGTGCTCGCTGATATCCCGCGTGATGCCCAGCAATTCCACGAAGTTGCCGTCGGTATCGTAGATGCCGCTGGCCTTGATCTCGGTCCAGACGCTGGAGCCATCCCGGCGCAACTCCTCGAACTCCGGGATCTGGAAGGCCACCGGCACCCCCGCCTTTACCTGGGCCCGGGCCGCGGCGAGAGCCTCCCGAAGCAGGAGGCAGGAGTCATGATGACAGGTATCCTCCAATCTCAGCCGCAAGTACTCTTCCGGCCGATACCCGGTCAATTTCTCGATGGAGGGACTGACATAGGTCAGCCCTCGGTCAAAATCGAAGGTCCAGATGACATCCGTGGCATTGTCGGCCAGCAGGCGATGCCGTTCCTCGCTGATGCGCAGGTGGTTCTCGATGAGTTTATTCTGGGTAATATCCTGGGTCGTCCCGCGCGTCAGGATGACGGTGCCATCCGGGGCGTATTCGGCTCTGCCGATGCGCTCGATGTGCTTGACGCGTCCCGAGGGCAGCAGCAGACGGACATGGATCCGGAAATCACGCCGCTCGGCCAGGGCCTGATGGTAGGCCGCCAGGGCCGCCGCCTGGTCGTCGGGGTGGACAAACCTGCCCCATAATTCCTCGCGCGCGGGGGGCTGATCCCGGCCCGGGACCAATTCAAACAGGCGGTAGAGTTCGTCGGACCACCACACCCGGTTACGCCGCATGTCCCATTCCCAGCTCCCGATGTGGGCCACCCGCTGGGCCTCGTTCAGGCGCTCCACGCTCTCGCGCAAGGCCAGCTCGGTCTGCTTGCGATCCGTGACATCCAGGAAGGCGGCCAGCTGCTCGGTGTCCTGAATGATGGTGGATATCTCGACATGACGGACCGCGCCGTCCCGGCGGGTCATCCGATATTCCAGCGGGCCCCTGGCGGACGGCTCATCCATGGCTTGCGTCAGGACCTGCTCCCAGGAGGCCACGGCCTGGCGACGATAGGCCTCGTCGGGATAGAAGATTTCATACCAGCGACTCAGGGTCTGGATCTCCGCCGCGGTGTAGCCCAGGGTCTGCACGAACTGGTCATTACAGAGCAGAATCCTGCCCTGGCTATCCTTGAGCACCAGGGGGATGGGCGCGAATTGGAAAAGGCGTTCAAACTTGCGCTCGCTGGCCCGGCTGGAGGCCTCGGCCTGTTGGCGGGAGGTGATGTCGCGACTCAGGCCCCGCATCCCCAGGAATTCACCCCGAGGGCCAAAGAGGGGTATACCGCTGCTCTCGAGGGTGAAACTGCGTCCATCCCGATGACGACTGGTATGTCTGTGCTGGGCGAAACCCTGGCGGGAGACGAAAAAATCCCAGATGGGCCGACTCCCCAGGTGCTCTTCCCCGCGGGTCAGGCAGTCAAGCAGGGACTGACCCAGAAAGTGATCCGGGGCATGGCCGCTCCAGTCCGCGGCCAGCGGACTGACGTAGCGGTAGCGGCCCTGGGCATCCAGTTCCCAGACACAGTCACCGCTGGCCTCCGCCAAGGAACGGCAGTGGGCTTCACTCAGGCGCGCCTCTTCCTCGATCGCGACCCTTGCCGTGATGTCCTCGACCGCGGCCAGAATGTGGGGTTCCGCCTCGGAGCCAGTCTCGACCCGCGTCGCGGTCACGCCGAGCCAGATCAGGGCGCCATCGGGGCGGCGATAGCGCTTTCGTTCCTGATGGTCGTCAATCTCCCCAGGGAGCGGCCCGACCGGGGGGTCTTGGTCCCCTGCCCTCTCCTCGGTGTAGAAGATGTCCCGCCAGTCGCGGGCCGCCAGCGCCGTGGGGCTCAGGCCCAGGAGGGTCGCCAGGCGCCGGTTTGCCTCAAGCAGGCCCCCGCTGGCGGGATCGATGAGGGCCATGCCCACGGGCGCCAGGTCGAAGAGGGTCCGAAACCGGGACTCCGCCCAGGGCGGGTGCGCGGCGGGGATGGTGGTCGGGGTTTCGTGCATGGTGAGGGCGCTTGCCGTGTCGGTGAGATAAGGGGCCGCGCCCGCCAGCGACTTGGGCGGGGCGTTAGGGGGTGCGCTGGCCCGGCACTGGCGGCCGGAGGATTGAAAAGCCGTTGGCCGCCCCCGAACTGGCGGACGGTAATTGACTGATTCCCATCTTTCCACCCCCCGCGAGGGACGACATTATGCCTGATCTCTTCACCCCCCTGCGCGTCGGCGCCATCACCACCCCCAACCGCATCTTCATGGCGCCCCTGACCCGCTGCCGGGCGGGGGAGGAGCACCTGGCCAACCCCTTGATGGCCGAACACTATGCCCAACGCGCCAGCGCGGGCCTCCTGATCGCCGAGGCCACCATGGCCATGGCCGGGAACTCGGCCTTCTGGACGGAGCCAGGCATCTACTCCGCGGCTCATGCCGCGAGTTGGAGGCTGGTGACGGAGGCCGTCCATGCCGCCGGGGGCCGCATCTTTCTCCAGCTCTGGCACGGCGGGCGCGCCTGCCATCCCCTCCTCAATGGCGGGGTGCAGCCGGTCGGGGCCAGCGCCCTGGCGATTGCCGGCGACGAGGTCCATACGCCGGCGGGCAAGCAACCTTACGTGGTCCCGCGGGTCCTCGCCGACGAGGATTTGCCCGGCATCATCGCGGGCTTTCGTCAGGCGGCGGAATATGCCCAGCTGGCCGGTTTCGACGGGGTCGAGGTGCATGGCGCCAACGGCTACCTGCTGGACCAGTTCCTGCGCGACGGCACCAACCGGCGCGGTGGCCCCTACGGGGGCAGCCGGGAGCACCGTGCCCGCCTCATGTTCGAGGTCATCGAGGCCGTCAGTGACGTCTGGGGCAGGGATCGGGTAGGCCTGCGGATTTCACCGCTCAACAGCTATAACGACATGATCGACAGCGACCCGGTTGGCCTGGCGACCTGGCTGGCCGGGGAGCTGAACCGATTCAACCTGGCCTACCTGCACCTGATGCGGGGTGATTTTTTCAGTCAGCAGCAGGGAGATGTGGTAACGCCGGTGCGGGCGCGTTACCAGGGCGTCCTGGTCGGCAACATGGGCTATGGGCCGGAGGAAGCCGCGACCGCCGTGGGAGAGGGACAGCTCGACGCGGTCGCCTTTGGCACCGGCTTCCTGGCCAACCCGGACCTGCCGGCGCGGATCAAGGCCGGCGCCCCCCTGAATGCGCCGGACCCGGCGACCTTCTACACGCCCGGCGCCGCGGGCTACACGGATTACCCCGTCTGGCAAGCTTAATCGGGGCCACAGCACCTCTAGCCAGGTCCGGGGCGAAGGTCAGGGCCTGGTCGAGCAGCTTAATCAGGGCTACGGCAAGTCTTGCCGCCCCCAAGAGAGACATTCAAGGGACAGGATATCCAGCCGGGTTGCGCCAGGCCCGAGCCGGGCGCGGGGATGAAGGTCCCCCCCTGGATTAGCCGCCCCTGGCGTCCCCCTGGTGGGTGATGGTCAGCGCCAGCATGGTCAAATCGTCCGCCGCCGGGGCCTCCTGGACAAAGGCCGCGACCGCCTCGCGCATGCCGCCAATCAGGCCTTTGACTCCTCGCTGCTTCAGCTCGTTAATGGCCGCCACCATCCGCGGCCCCGTATACAAGGCCCCCTCGGCATTCTGGGCCTCGTTGAGGCCATCGGTATAGACAAAGAGGCAGTCGCCCGGCGCCAGGATCAGCCGGGAGGACTGGTAACTCACATCCTCCATGCCCCCCAGAAAGAGGTGGATGGGGGTATCCAGATAGTCGAAATCGGCGCTCCCCTGGGCAATCAGCGGGGGGTTGTGGCCGGCGGAGACGTATTCCAGCTCGCCCGTGGTCGTATCCAGGATGCCCATGAAGGCGGTGATGAACATGTCGTTTTCGGAACAGAGCATATTGTTGGCCTGGATGAAGACCTGCGCCAGGGGTTGGCCCTGGCGCACCAGGTTTTTGAGGATGGTCATGCCGATGACCATGAAGAGAGCCGCCGGCACGCCCTTGCCGGAGACGTCGCCAATGCAGAAGCAGAGACGGCGGTCGTCCAGGAGATAGAAGTCGTAAAAATCACCGCCGACCTCCTTGGCGGGCTCCATGGTGGCGTAGAGGTCCAGGTTGGCGATGTCGAGATCGGGCGGGAAGATGCGCGGCAACATGCTGGCCTGAATGCGGTTGGCGGCGCGTAACTCGCCATCCACCCGCGCCTTCTCGGCCGTGACCCGCGCCAGATTCCGGATGTGCTCCTTGAGGTCGCCGGTCATGCGGTTGAAGTCCTCGGCGAGGGTCTGGATCTCGTCGCCGGTGCGGACCTCCAGTCGGTAATCGAGGTGGCCGGCACTGACATACTCCACCCCGCGCATCAACTCCCGGACGGGGGCGGCGATGCGCCCCGAGACGATAAACACCAGCAGCAGTACCGCCCCCATCACCAGCGCCATGCCCCACAGCATGGCCCGGAGCAGGCCATGGGCGCGGCCCATGAGCTCGGATTCCGGCAGGGAGACGCCCAGACCCCAGTTCGGGGTGTTGGGAATGGGTGTGTAAAGGGTCGCGAAGAGGGTACCGTCGGGACGCCGATAGGTGCCGAAACCCGACTCGCCCCGGGCCAGGGTCTGACCGATCTCCTTCAGGCCCTGGTAACCCTGGGCCGCGGATTGGAGCAGGTTCAGCTGCATGCGCAGGGATTCCTTGGGATGCGCGATCAGCAGACCCTGATGGTCCATCACCCAGCCAAAGCCATGTTCGCCAATACCGATCGCGCCCGCGATCTCCGTCAGGGTGTCCAGCAGGACGGTGGCGGCAATGAGGCCGATGGGCTGGCCCTGCTGATCCCTGACGCCAACGGCCACGACGAAGACGGTGGCACCCGTGGCCCGGGAGATGACCGGCTCGCTGATGATCTCGGCCTTGCCCTCCCGCAGGATGGCCTGCCAGTAGGCGCGATTGCCCACCTGCCCCGTCGATCCCGTGGAACCGACATAGCGGCCCTGGGTGTCGGCGAAGAAGACCATCTCATAATCCGAGTTGATGCCGCTCATGCGCCCTTCCAGCTCTCGCTGGATGGCGTCCCTATCGCCGGAACGAATGACGCTATCGCGCGACAGGGTCCTGATATCGCCCAGGTAACCCCGGAACAGGTTGCCCAGGCCCACCGAGCGTGCCCGCAGCACCTCTTGGCTGAGTTCCTGGGTCAGGGGCACGACCGTGGCCTTGACTTCCACATAGAGGTAGGCGCCCAGCAGGGACAGCAGGCACGTCAAAAGGAGGCCAAAGCCCAGCAGCATCTTGGCCCGGATGGTCTTCATGATTCAGCTCCTCCTGGTCGGGTCCAACAGGATACGCCAGGCACCGCCAAATCGCGCGGGCCGCGAATCGCCACCAAGTGTCAACTACAATTGACACTTATATTTGTAAATCACTGTTGACATCCCCCCGGACTCTTCGTAAGATTTGTTCAGAGGGAATAGATCTATTCCCTCCTCTTCCTCTGGCGCGGTAAGGAGCAATCCCCCGGTGGGGTTCGCACCAAGCCGAGGTTGGTCGAGTCCATTTTTCCTTGGAGAATGCGCATGGCAACTGATCTGAACGATCCGGACCGGGTATGGCCCACCGGACTGACTATCAAAGAGTCGGAAGAGCTTCATAAACACGTCATCGACGGCACGCGGGTGTTCTTTGTGATC
>JADZBU010000083.1 GCA_020851955.1 Chromatiaceae bacterium
AAATCCGCCCCCGCGCATCAGCAGACCGGCCAGCCAGCCGGCCACCGCGCCAATCGCCAGAAAAATCAACCAGCCTGGAATAGCCATTGACCTTGCTCCCCTGGGTTAACCCTTACTTGCCCGTGAACTGGGTGATTTTGCCCTTCGCATCGACATCGCAGTTGCCCGACGCCTTCTTGGGGGGCACTTCCCAGTTGTAGGAGGCGCCGTACTGCTGCAGGTCCTTCAGGCCCATGTCCCCGCTATCCAGGCTCTCTTTCAGGGTGGCCGCGACCGTCACGTTCAGATCGGACATGGGGACACCGGGATACTTGGTCATCAACTTGTCCTTGCAGACCTTGCCCAGGCGACCCAGGGTGGCATCGATCTTGGCCTGATCGTCGGCGGAGGGGGAGCCGCCACCCGGGTTTTGGGTGGTATCGGCAGGCATGCCGCCGCATCCCACTAGGGACATGACGGCCAGGAGGGTGATGGGGAGACGCTGCATGGTGCTATTCCTCGGGTTGAGTCCGGCGGGCCGGACAGGGTTGACCTAATGGGCGCCGCCGGGAGGACGAGCCGGCGCCATGGGGGGAAGGATGGTTGGCGAGTGGGGCGGAACCGCCTGGAGCCCTTCCCGGAAAGCGGGGCCTTCGTCGTCAGGGTGATCCAGAGGTGCCCGGGGTGCTGTCAGGGCGCCGGCCTCGGCCGAGCCGAACAAGGCCGAAAGGGCCTCCAGATCGTAGTTGTAGGCCAACGGGGTCAAGGCGGCCTGGAGAGCGGCATCGGTCGCGCCGGGTTGGGCCAGCAGGTCGGTGATCCGGTCGAAATCGCCCAGGTCCACCGCCTTGCGCAGGTCGGCGCGCCATGCCGCGGGGCAGGCGGCCAGGCGGGAGGCCATGTCGTCGAGCAGGAGGGGGGCATCGGCCATCGGCGCCGCCTCGTCCCGCCTGAACCGCAGCCCAACCCGCCGTTCCAGGATGGCGAACAACTCCTCGGCCCGGAAGGGCTTGCCGGCGAATTCGTCGCAGCCGCAGGCCAGGAAGTGGTCGCGGTTCCCGTTGAAGGCGCTGGCGGTGAGCGCCACGATGAGTGTGCGCTCCGCGTCGGGCCGCGCGGCCATCCGCGCCTTGATCTGGCGGGTCGCCTCTTCCCCCGTCATGACCGGCATCCGCATGTCCATCAGAATGACGTGAGGCTGCCAGGCCTCCCAGATCGCCACCGCCTCCTGGCCGTCGGCGGCCTCGCGAAATTCCAGCACCGGCGGCTGAGGGTTGAGGGACGCCAGCAGGCCGCGCAGCGGCGCCCGATTGTCCGGCAAGTCGTCCACGATGAGCATGCGGCGGACCGGCTGGCCCGGTTCCAGGCCAAGGATGGGCGGTAGGGGTACCGGGTCCCGCGCCTCGGCCGCCGGGGGAAGGGGCAGGGTGAAGGTAAAGCAACTCCCCTGCCCCGGGGTGCTGTCGGCGGTCAGTTCCCCGCCCATGAGCCGGACAAACTGGCTGCTCAGGGCCAGACCGAGGCCGGTCCCGCCCGGTTTGAGCTGACCCGTGGTGGTCTGGCTGAAGGGTTGAAAGAGCCGCGCCATTTCCGACCGGTCAATCCCCGGGCCGGTGTCATGGATGCTGAACCGGATCGCGGCTTCCAGGGGCACGGCCTGGAGGGTCACCCGGCCAGCGGTCGTGAACTTGACGGCATTGCCGACCAGGTTGATGAGGATCTGGCGCAGCTTCATCTCGTCACCGACCACCCTGGGGGGCAGGGTGGGCAGGGTGGGTAGGGCAAGGATCAGGTCGAGGCCCCGGTCGCGGGCCCGTTGCCGGAAAAAGGCCTCGGTCTCCGTCAGGAGCCGCGCGGGATCGAAGGGGGCAACCTGCAGCGTCATACGCCCGGCCTCGATCTTGGCCATGTCGAGGATGTCGTTGATGAGGGTCAGGAGGTGATCGCCGCTGCGCTGGATGATGGCCAGGCCCTCGCGCTGGGAGTCCGTCAACTCGGGGTCCCGGGCCAATACCTGGGCGAAGCCAATGATGGCGTTCATGGGGGTACGGATTTCGTGGCTCATATTGGCCAGGAAGGCGCTCTTGGCCTGGTTGGCGGACTCCAGTTCCGCCGTGCGTTGGGTAACCTTGACCTCCAAGGTCTGGTTGAGGTGCAGCAGGTCTTGCCGCGCCTGCTCCAGGTGGTGTTTTTCTTCACTCAGGCGGGCCTCGGATCGCATCAGATCAGCCGCGATGCGCTGCCTGACCGCGACTTCCCGGGCCAGCCGGCGGTTCCAGAGGAAGAAAACGATTAAAACCAGCGTAGCGCCGGCCAGGATTTGCCATACCAGCCGGTAGTCGCGCTGGGGCCGAACCTCCACCGCGCCCCATTTCTGGTTGATGGCATCGATCTGCGCGTGGGACATGGCCGCCAGCCCCTTGTTGATCAGTGAGGCCAGGGGCGCCCAGTCCTGACGTACCCCCATGGCCTGGTTGTGCAGACCATAGGGGGTGGCGGCGGCGACCACCAGGTTGCTGAAGCGATACTTTTTGATGAGGTAGTTGGCAATGGCCAGGTTGCCCACGTAGGCATCCGCCTGCCGGGTGGCCACGGCTTCCAAGGCCTCCCGCGACCGCCCCACCTCGAGGATACGGATCGCGGGATAGTCGGCGCGGATGCTGTCGGTGATCACATAGCCCTTTTCCGCGGCCAAGACCTGGCCACCGAGACTTTCGAGGCCGGCGATGTAGGGGGTATCGTTGCGGGTATAGACGACCCAGGGCGCGGTCAGATAATCGTCCGTGAGGGCGAAGGCCTGTTCGCGTTCCGGGGTGCGATTCATGGTCGGCAGCAGATCGAAATGGGCGCGGGGTCCCCCGACGTCGGCCATCGCCTCGGCCCACTGGAGGGGCGTGGTCACAAACTCGATCTTGAAGTTGAAGCGCCTGGCGATGTCGTCGAGATAGTCGACCGCCACCCCCGAGGGCACCGGCTCGGTCATCATGTAGGGGGGCCAGTCGGTGATGCGAACCCGTACCCGGTAGCCCGCGTCCAGCCAGGCGCGCTCTTCCGGGGTCAGGGGGATGGGAGGGGAAGGTGTGCCGGTTTCCGCTGTGAGCGCTAAAGCAACCGCGGCGAAATGCAACAGGAGCAAGGCCAGGATGAGCCGCCCGGAGGGGATCAACCGCGGCCAGGCGCACAGCCTGCCCTTGATCTGGGTCCGGAGGTGTTCACCGCTCCGGCATCCCGTTGGGGAACCCATACCCACTCCTCCTCGTGCGCAACACCGCCCACAACCGCGGCATCGGCGATTACTGGCGAAAATTCCCGAAGGGGCCGGGTTCAGAATCCTGTTCCCTGTACCCCGTGAGGCTCCATCATCACTTTCTCGGTCGGCTCATCCCGGAAGCGCGGGGTGAACGCCAGCGAGATGCCTGAAACCTCGGCGGAAAAGGAGTGCGGTTAAAGGCTTCATGCTGGGCTAGATACAGGCCTGGGGGGTATTGAAGGGAGCTGTTGTCGCGGAGACTTTGTTACGATCCCAACCCCAGCGGGGTGATAGGGTTAGGCTCGCAAACTACTTGGGCGCCAAGGCCTTGGCAACGGCATAAATATGCACGACAGGGGGTGCGGAGACCCAAGGGCGGGGACTTGGGGGGCCAGGGAAGGCGGGGTTGCCGCCGTGACCCCAGGCAGCCAAGCCAGTTGATGGCGAGCAATTATTCGCCGGGAGGAGGCGAAAGCCTCAAAATCCCGGGTCATGCCCGTTTGGGATCGGGTGACAGCCTAGCCAGGGGAAGCCAGTATGCCGATCGAAGAACCCACCTCCAACTATTGGAGGAAGCTGATCAAAAGCCTCCGGGTCAGCCAGCAATTCAGTCAGTTCCAGCTTGCCGAGGTCCTGGGTGTCGATCAAGCGACTATTTCCCGGTGGGAACGGGGACTATCCGAGCCCCAGTACCACCAGCGCAAGGCCCTGCACGGCCTCGCCAGGGATGCCGGGCTAGCGACCTTGGGGGACCTGACCAACATCGTCAATTTCAGCCCCTTCCCCATGATTCTGGTGAACCGCGCGAAGGAGGTGATCGCCGCCTCCGTGTGCAGCGGCTTCAAGCCAGGCCTTACGGTTACTGAACAAACGCCTCCGGAAGAGCAGGTATTTGTTAAGGATTTTGCCGACCAGCTCGAGGCCACCGGCTTCTGGACGGGCGGCTGCGCAAAATTCGATTACGCCTTCAACACCGAGACCGAATGCCGCCGCGCGGTGGTGATCCCCATTACGATTCGCGGCGAGGTGTTTGCGCTGACGCAAAAGGCTTGGTGATCCCAGCCTACCCGCCCCGCCCCGATCGCCACCGCGGCGGCCAGCTCGGACCGGGACAGATGGGTGAGCCGGGTCAGGGCGTCGATGGCGGACGCGGGGATGCCGAGGCGAATGAGGTTTATCCAGTCAAGCGCCGAGCGGGGGATCGTGGCTAGGACAGGCTGGCCACCCCTAATCGCGCTCGAACCCATGACTGGTGAACTTGAGGGTCCGGCAATTCTCGGTCAGGGTCCGCACCACCTTGTCCGGCGCCCCGACGGGAACCTCCGCCTCGATTTCGAGGGTCACGGTAACCCTGGCCCCCACCAGGGCCACGAGATGGGCGATGACCTCCTCGGCGATCTTGCTGGCATCCCGACCCACGCGGGCCTCGTCCAGATTCACGGTGCCATGGAACCGCTTCGGCTGAGTCGCGACCGGGGGCGTGACCTGGGTGGGGGGCAAGACAGCGGGCGGGACTGGGTCGGTCCCTCCTCCGCCCGTGCCATCACCCACGGCGTTTACCCTTACCTCGCCCGATGCCCGCGCCTCGACCGCCGCCCGCTCCGCCGCCAGTTGCCGGCTGGCCACCTCGGGCCGCACCACCAGATCCGCGCTGTGGGGATCGGTCAGGTTCAGGAGGGTGCCGCCGCGCAGCCCCCGATAGCGGCCAGCGGCCTCGTCGTAACTGTCGGCCAGGCCGAAGCTGTCCTGGGTCCAGGTCAGCAGACTGAGGCCAGCGCTAAGGGCGCCCAGGAGTACGCCGGGCTCCTTAAGGCGCGGCAGGTAGAGGTAAGAGGCGAAATAGGCCACCAACTGCCGGACGGACACATGATTGCCTTGCCAGAGGGGCACCCGGTCCAGATCCATCTTCAGGCGGCTTGGCGCGAAACTGGTCAGGTAGGACTCGTCGGAGCGCAGCTTCTTGCTGGCGCGCACCGCCAGGGCATCGGTCCCGGCCAGCCGCAGGGCCTCCCAGACGATGGGGGCCTGGGGTTTCGCCTGTCCGGGTACCAGCAGCCACTGATAGGTCTCCGGCAGCCGCGCCGTCACGGTGCCGTCGGCGGCGGTCTTCTGCGTCTCGGCCTGGGTGACCTGGAAGGGCGACAGGTTCAGATCCTGCTGCTCGGCCAGGATCGAGACCCACGCCAGATACTTGCGCGCGGCCTCGTCCAGGTCCTGCAGGCGGGTCTTGTCCGCCGCCAGAAAAACCAGGGTGTTGCGATAGAGGCGGGGCGTGTTACCGCGCGTCTCCAGGATGGACTTAGCCGCCAGTTCGGCCGGGCTGTTGGCCTCCTTGCTGTAGGGATGCCCGCTGCCCAGCACCACCAGCCGCGCATCCAGATCGTCCGGCACATCGGCGCCGCTCTGGGGCATGGGGTGGATGCGGGGGAAGTCGCCCATGCGCTGCAAGTCCTTGCGCAGGCGCTGCTCCAACTCCTGCGCCACCTTGTCCGGCTCGCGCTTCAACTGCTCGGCGCGGTCCTCGGCCAGCTTGGTCACGGTCGGTTGGGTCGAGTACCAGTAGTGCGGCCCGTCCTGATACAGATAGGTCGCCGCCGCCGCCATGCGGCGCAGGGCATCGCCGAACACGGCGGGGGATTCACCGGGCATGACGCAGCCGAGCTTCACCCGCCGGTCTTCGATGCCCTTGTGCGCGGCGGCCGTGGTCGGCGCCGAGCCCAGATAGATGGCGCGCGCCACCCGCCGACAGGCCGAGAGCTTGCCCAGATTGGGCAAGGCGCTATCCAGCTTGAGCGGCAAGGAATTCGGCCCATCCACGTCCTTCTCGATCACCGGCACCCAGTTGTCCGAGAGATAGCGCGTCAACTCCGACTGGACGCGCGGATCGTCGATCGAAACATTGGCGGGCAGAATCAGCGGATTGCGGTCGCCCTTCTCCCACAGGCTATGGATCACCGCCGCCATCAGCCGCAGCACGCCGCGCGTACGCTGGAATTTCACCAGGGTGGACCAGTCGGTATAGAGGCGATCGAAGATTTCCGGGTGGATCGGATAGGCGGCCTTGATGCGGCTTTCGTAGTCCGACTCACGGCACTCGGGCGGGAATTCCGCCTGCTGGGTCCGATAAAACTCGGCGAAGGCCCGCGCCACCACGTCGCGATCCTTGAACTGGGCCGGGTCGGACAGGGGCTGGAACAGGCGCCGCCGGACGATCTCGAAGCCCTCCTCCGCGCTCGCCGGCCGCCAGGATGACTCCACCCGCCCCACCACGTTGCGCAACCGGTCCAGGGCCTCCCGCCCGCGGGTGCCGCCCACCTCCACATCGTCCGAGTGCGACCGGCCCGAGGTATCCGAGGCCGGCAGGCTGATGACCAGCAGGCAATTTTTGGCCAGTTTGGCCGATTCGGTCAGCACCTGAGCGAAGGTGAACTGGGTCTCGAAACCGCCGGCCGGCAGGTCGCTCTGGTCGTGGAGCTGGCGCGCGTAGGCGACCCACTCGTCCACCAGGATCAGGCAGGGGCCGTATTCATTGAATAGCTCGCGCAGCACATCGCCGGGGCTGGTGGCCTGCGCGTCGTCGGCCTGCACCCGGGCGAAGGCTTGGGGACCGCCCAGTTGCCAGGCCAGCTCCCCCCAGAGGGTGCGCACCACGGTGCCATCGGGTTTGACGCTCGGGTTGCCCGGCGAAATCTTGTTGCCCACCAGCACCACCCGGCGGGCGGTCGGCAACTGGCTGGCCCCGGCGGCAGCCATTACCGCGTCGATACCCGCCAGTTCGGTCGGCGCGATGCCGGAGAAGAGGTGGTAGAGCGCCAGCATGGAGTGCGTTTTGCCGCCGCCGAAGTTGGTCTGCAACTGGATGACCGGGTCACCGCCCGCCCCGGTCGCGGCGGGCGAGAGCCGCCGCAGGGCGCCCACCAGCATCCCCTTGAGGCTCTCGGTGAGGTAGGTCCGCCGGAAGAACTCGACCGGGTCGCGGTACTCGGCCGTGCCCTCCCCCAGATGGACCTGCCAGAGATCCGCGGCGAATTCGGCCTGCTGGTACCGGCCGCTGGCCACGTCCTCGTGCGGCATCACCACCTCGCGCCAGGGCTTGAGGCTGCCCGTCACCCCGCTCTCGATCGCCTGGCTGACCGACTTGCGCTTCTCGCCACGCGCCTGCTCGTCGAAGCGCAGGCGCAGCAGCTCCATCTTCATCCGCTCCACCTCGTCCGACTCGGGGGCCGAGACGGCGGACAGCAGGCGCACGACCGAATCCAGGGCGCGGTAGGCGTCGTCGCCGGAGAAGAGTTCCTGGTGCGCCCACTTGTTGCGCCAGGTGCGGATCTCCGACACCAGACCGCGCTCGGCAAAGCCGAGGATCTGACGGAAGACCTCGTTCCAGGTCTCCGCCATCAGCTTGAGCTGGGCCGCGGTGTCCCACTCCTCGATGCCCTTGTTGGCCAGCATGGGGTCTTCGACGAAGCCCCGCACCTTGGCCATGGACAGAGCATTCGCGGCAATGGCCGCCCGGACCTCCCGGTCAACAAAGGGCCCGAGACCCGCCTTCAGCAGCTCCAGCGCCTTGCCGACACGTTCGTGGTTGGTGATGGCCATTCATTGACTCCCTGCGTACTTGATCGTCTGCAATTGCCGCAGCAAGGTGGGGACTGCGTCCTGCGCTGTTTTCCAAAGGATGTCCGCATCGACATCGAAATAGGCATGAACAAGTCGGTGACGCATTCCGATGACTTCCTTCCAGGGAATTTCGGATAGAGCTTCTTGCGTTTCCGTGGAGACATGGCTTGCGGCCTCTCCGATGATTTCGATGGCTCGCGTCAACGCGAGGCACAGCATTTCGTCTTCGTCGAGGTCTTCCCGACGCCGGCCAGCGACGAAGCGAGCGACGGACTCTGCCGCGCCGATCATGTGCCTGATCCGTACCCAGTCATCCGCCTGCATACTGAACCTCAGCCGTTCGGACTACTTCATCGCGGAAATAACGTGACAAGTCCCCCGCTGTTCGCAGGTCGACCTTCTTTCCCAACATTTCAGACAACTCGATCTCCATGCCAGCGATACCGAACAGCGAAGGAATATGCTGCGGGTCGAATTCCACCAGCAAATCGATGTCGCTCTTCGGCGTCGCGGTACCCTTTAGCTGCGAGCCAAACAGCGACAAGCGGCGAATGTGATGCCGCCGGCAAAACACCGTCAGGGCGTCCTGGTCGAGGTTCAAAGCTACATGCATAGCGGCCTCTCTGGATAGCTGTGAGTTCGCGGATACTCCAGACCGGTGCCAGAGAGCACCGCCTTGAGCGCCTTCTCCACGGCTTGCTGGGCATGGAAGCCGAGCACCCATGCGGGCGCTTCCTGATCGGCTCCCAGTTGGCACACAACATATCGGTCGTCGCGGGCACGTGCCAGCAATGCCCGCGCATGCTCAAGCGGCCAAGTCATACGCCTGTCCTTCCCGCGCCGCGCGCCAAGCCAGGGTGTTGATCTGGGTCTTCTGGCGCTCGAAGGTGTCCGCGCTCATCACCACCACGTCGGCGGGAATCAGGCGCCGCCCCAGCAGGGTGGCCAGCCGCGCCATTTCACCGAAGCGGTCGGGCACGTTCGGCTCCACCACCAGCAAGTCGAGGTCACTGTCTGCCCGCGCATCGCCGCGCGCCTGGGAGCCAAACACGATCAGTCGGGTGCCCGCCGGAACCGCCGGCTTGAGACAGGCCAGCGCCTCATCGATCAGATTCATCATCGACCTCCGCCGTCATCGAACAAATCGCCGGTGCCCCGAACAGCGGCCTGGGGCGCTGCCTGGGCCAGCCGGGTGATCTCGGGCCAGCTCTGCACCAGGCCGTTGTAGGCCATGGCCTCCGCCGCGCGTTTCTTACGCTCGCACAGGGTGTAGAGGCGATAGCAGAGTTCGCGGGCGGTCTCGGCCTGGCTCCCGAGCTTGGCGACCAGGGCCGCCGCCGCGCTCTCGCCGCCGGATTCGAGGACGCGGATCAGTTGGTGGACCATCTCCCAGACGGTCAGGCGCTGGTCGGTGGTCGGGTCCCAGTCGGCGGGTAGCTCGGCGGGTTTCAGCAGACGCACCTTGCCAGCCTTGGCGACCAGGATGCCCGCCTCGGCCAGGCCGGAGACGCTGGTGTTCTTCGACTTGGAGAGTTGCTCGGCGACGCCGTAATCGCCCTCGGCAAAGCCGGTCTGCTCGAACCAGGTCAGGGCCCAGCGGCTGTCGGCGTCGAAGTCGCCTTCCTGCTCGGCCAGGGCCTCGTCCAGGGTCTGGTTGATGAGGGCCAGGGCGGCACGCACCGGGAGCGGCTTGCCCTCGGCGTCGAGCACCTGGGCGTAGCGGGTATAGACCGCCATGCCGGGGCCGATGGCGGCCTGGGCCAGATCGACCGGCGCGATGTTGCCGCGTTGCAGGTGGGCGAGCGCTTGGGGTAGCTCGGCCTTGAGGGCGGTGACGAAGTCGCGGCGGGTGGCTGTGGGGGCGTCGGACGGGCGTTGGCGGCAGACGAGGACGATGCTGGAGGCGAGGGCGTTTGAGTCCTTGCCGCGCATGCGGTTACCCAGTTCCGTGCGCATCGGCCAGGTGCCGCTCGTGGCGAACCCGGCTTGGATGACAGCATCGAGGAAGGTCTCCCAACCGGTGCTGGCCGTGCCCTCGCCGATATCGCTCTCAGCCTGCTTGAAGGCGTAATAAATCGTGACCGGAAAGGCCGGGTGTGCCTCATCGGCAAGGCGGCGCATCGCCTTGGTCATGCCGTCCAGGAAAAACGCCTCTGCTCCTGCCTTGCCAGCGTGTCGGTAGGCAAAAGCAACCAATTCTTCGGTCTTGGGTACGGCGAGTGTGGCGAACAGGTCCGGAAAGACCGGCCTAAGGGAGCTGCGCAGCCAGATATAGAAGAAGTCCGACAAGTCGGCATAGGGGACGTTGTCGTAGTAGGGCGGGTCCGTGGAAACCACTTTGAAACTTGAGATTGACTGCGAAGTAGCATCAGCCTGACTTGCAAGCCCAAACCCACCACCCGGCAAGAAGTCCAGTACCTTCGGAACGAACCCGAAAGTCTTCTCAAAGCCGCCTGCCGAAGGACCGATAGGATTCGCCTCGGCAAAATCCCAAACCATCGGGATGGCCTGCCGAGCAAAAAGATGGCCCACGTGCTCCTTGGCGGGATCATTTCTCCATTGACAGAGGGCGTTGTTCAGATTCACCAGACGAGACAGGAACACCCCCAAATACAAGGCGACCGCCTCGGCGTAAGCGATGGCGCCGGTACCGCCGTCGCGGAGTGGCTTGGGGTCGGAGGGGAGACCGGCTTGGAGGGCATCATGATGCACCCGCTCGCGCGACTCCTGTACCAGGTCGGAGTAGGTCGAAAGCGCCACGTGCTGGCGGTCAGTGAACAGTTGGTCGAAACGGTCCATGCCGTAGGGCTTCACGCCAAGATATTGGGTGCTACCGGAAATCGTCAGATCCAGCTTCCATTCTGGTTTCGCATTGAGTCCGATCGACTCGTGCTCAGGCGTCGGTGCGAGATAGACTCGCCCACGATCACCCTCAGTCACGATTGCCATCAGTCTCGCACCCATGCGCCCAGCCTTACCCTCGGCCTTGATATAGTCGTTTGCGATTGGCGTTCCCGACATCAGGCACTGGAAATTCGCACCGCGCGAAAGCTTGGTCCCGTTCTTGGCCACTGCCACATTCTTCGGCTTCCCCACCTTCACCGTGAAGTGATAGCCGACGGCCCCCTCTCCCCCGCCCTCCCCCGCGAGGGGGGAGGGAGTCAGGACAGGCTCGACGTACGCCTCCTTTCCCGCCTTATTGGCAAGCATGTAGGTCGTCACAAGCGGCACGTCCACCTGCGCAAAGGCCGGGTTGGGGCTCTTCACGGTGCGCGCCCAGAGCCAGGCGATGACGGTGAGCTTGCGGCCGAGGTAGGGCTTGAGGTCGGGGCGCGGGGGCGAGAGGCCCGCGCTCCCCGCCACCATCGCCGCCGTGATCTCGATCTTGGGGTAGAGGTGGCCGATGCGCTTTTCGGCCTCGTCGCGCATCCACTGGCCGTAGTAGCGCACGTCCTCGGCCAGGCCCTGGGCGCCATGCCATTCCTTCGCGAACAATTCCCCACTTCCCGTAGATCGGGTTAGCGAAGCGTAACCCGACGTTGCCGCACCGGGCTGTCGGGTTACGCGGCTGGCGCCGCTAACCCGACCTACGGCTAGGGGGTCTTGCGGCTTGGCGGATTGGCCGGGCCCGGAGTTGGCCGGATGGACGGGGGGGCGGCCGGCAAAGCGGGGCGGGATTTCGATCATGGCCTTGTTGATCAGCACCGCCACCGGGTTGAGATCGGAGGCATGGCTCTCCAGCCCCAACCGCTGGGCTTCCAGGGGCAGCGCCCCACCCCCCGCAAAGGGATCGTGGAAGGCCGGCAGTTTATAGCGGTCGAACAACTCCTTGGCGCGGGGATGATCGGCCTGCTCGGCGCAGGTGTAGCGCCAACTCTGCCAGATCTCGTCGCGGGCCCGCTGCAACACCGTCTCGTTGGTGGTGTTCTCCCACTTCACCAGGTCCTCGATGATGCGAAACAGCCGCTGCCGCTCCTTTTCCTGCTTTTTCTCGGTGGGGAAGAGGTCGGGGTGCGCCGAGGGGTCGTCCACCATCTGCGCGAAGATCACCGCCCGCGCCGCCGCCAGGGGCCGGCGCGCCCACCAGAGGTGCAGGGTGGAGGGGTGCCCGTGGCGGATGGACTTCTCCCGCGCGGAGGCCGCGTTGATGGCCTCCAGGGGCAGGGCGACCTCGATGAGTTTTTTCTTGTAGGTCATGTCCAGAGTCTTTTGACGGGATAGGCGTCGAACGCGGCATCGGCGCTGACCAGGGTATAGTCGCGGGCTATCGCCTGGGCGATCAATAGCCGGTCGAACGGGTCGCCGTCGATCCACCACAGGAACACCTGGGTATCGAGTAGCAGATTCACTGATTGTCCTTGAAGTCATCCAGCGGCGCGTCGAAGTCGTCCGCCATCCACACCTGGCCCTGCGCGCTGCCGGGTTCCCGCACCGGCCGCTCAGCGCGGCGCTGGTGTTTCTGCTCCAGAAACTCGACAAAATCCAGCACCTCCGCCACGACCGCTTCCGGTAAGTGTTGGAGATGCTGATAGACGCGTTCGGCTTGGTTCATGGTCGGTCCTCGTGAAGGATCTTGATCAGGGATATGCCATTAAGACAGAACGGCGCCGCAGCGGTCCGCGATGCTTCGCGCGAGCGCCAAAAAATCCCCGTGGGCATGGCGCACAGCCTCCCCATGGGCGCCGATGGCCCCATCGGCGGGCTTAAGGGCGAAGACGGGCTTGCGCGCCGCCATCGCCATCGGCATCAGGCTGCGGTAGTGCTTCAGCATCGCCAGGCAGTAAGGATCATTTTCCGCCTTGAGGGATTGGCTTGGGGACTCATCGAGCACTGACTCGCGAAACTCGGTGGGAAAGCGATCAAGCCAATGCTGGTAAGCCTGCGGCGGCAGGCTGCCGCGTAGGCCGTGCTGCATGACCACATAACCCAGCGGTTTGATCTTGCCCTCGGGCATGACCAATTCCGCATCGGGGTTCTTATCGGCCAGTTCCTGCCAGCTTGCCCTCCAGGTACGCAGTGACGGGCCCAGGTTGCGTAGCCCCTGCAACGAGAACAGATCGGGACCGAGGGGGATCACGACATGCCGGCTGGCGATCAAGGCGGCACGATTGATGGCGCCGAGATTGGGGCCGACATCAATCAGGACCCAGGTCGCCAGATGAGCCGCGGCGGCATGAAGCGCGCACCGGTAGAAGGCCGTCGTGGTACGAAAGGCGGATGCTTCACCCTTATGGCAACGCGGCCAGGCATCCGAGAGTGGGGCCTCGAACCTGGACAGGGCGAGGTCACCGACCACCAGGCCGAGGCGGGGATCGAGGGGCTCGATATGCGGTGTCTCGACATCGCCCAGCCCACGCAGGAGGGGCCGCAAGGCACCGAAGATGGTCTTGGGATGCTCGCCCTTCGGCCAGAGTTCCTCCAACGCGTCCTCGGGCAGGAACATACGGGTCAGATTGGCTTGGGGGTCGAGGTCCAGAAGTAGCACCCCTTCCCCGCGTTCCGCCAACATCCAGGCCAAATGATAGACGAGGGTGGTCTTCCCGACCCCGCCCTGGCTGTTGAAAAAGGCGATCGTCTTCATGCGCGCCGCCGGATAGTAGCGAGCACATAGCCCGCATCAAAGTGGAACTCAGCCGGGGGACTGCCGTTTTTCTCCAACGCTGCCTGAGCACGCAGCACGCCTCTCCCATAGCGATTGACGTATCCCAGGGCCTTTAAGGCCTCCGCGATCACCGGGTTGCGATAACTGGTCTGGCGCGGAAAGTTTTCCGGTGATGCCTCGCCATAGAGGCCGCCAGGGCTCTGGATCTCCAGACGATCTTCCAGCCAGGTAATGCGCAGCGGCGCGGTGGATGCGTAATCCCGGTGCATGACAGCATTCATCAACAGCTCCCGGACGGCAATCCGCGGGTAGGACTCGACCATGCGCTCGCGTAACGTCGAGTCCGGCGCTGGAAACTGGGTCAGTTGGGCATCAACCAAGGCGTCAAGCTCGCGCAGCAGGGTCAGCAAATCCCCATTCAGGAGCTGATCGTTGAGGATCGGGGCGTCCAGCGAGTCGCCGCCCACGCGTAAAAACTGGATATAGGCCCCGGCAAGCCAGGCGCGGACATCGAGCCCGAACAGGAGAATTCCGGCATGGGTGGGGCACTGATGCGACAGATCGAAGCAGCGTAGGGAGGCGAGTTGGACCTCCACGGAGCGGTTGTTTTCCGCGATCACCTCGGGAGCGATGGCCTGCCGGCGGTAGTCAATCAAGAAGAGGGGTTGCGACAGGTCTCCCAGTTGGCTGCCCAGACAGGGCTGGGCATCGAAGGTCTTGGCATGGGAGACCCGGCGCTCGATGAGTCTCCGCTCTTCCTGTTCCGTGGCGTAGCCGCGCCGAGGTCCATTGCGGATACAAATGCGTCCCCGGTAGCGAACGGGAGGGAGCAGGGCCGGCTGCACGGTCACCACGGCGACCTGCCCATCCGGGGTCACGAGCTTCTCGACGGTGATCGCGGGTAGAGGCTGGATGTTGCCGCTGTCGCGCAGGGCGGCGAGATTGCGCAACAACTCGTCAGTCACCTGGATGCCGCCAAACTGGCCCCGGTCCCGGATGCCGATGAGGAGATGACCGGGCTTACGGTGGTTAGGGAGATCATTGGCGAAGGCGCAGACCGCCTCGGCGAACTTATCCGTATCCCCGGTGGAGACCGTGAATTCGACGCGGTCCGCCTCGTGATCGGCAATCAAGGCATAAAGCTCTTGCTCGGTCATGGTCAGCTCGGTGTCTTGGCTTGGGCCAGCAGCCCGGAGAAGTCGTAGTTCACGCTGGTCACTCCAAAATCCGGTTCCCGTTGGAAGGGTCGGCGCAGGTAGTGGACCTGGTGCCTATCATGGTCCAGGAACTCCACGATGGCGAGGATGAAGTCGTCCGGCTTGTTGAGGGAGTAGAGGATCTCGTTGCGGGTGACGGTGATGGTCGGGGCGCCGGAGACGCGGCCCTTGACCTCGATGAAGCGCAGCTTGCCGGTGCCGGGGACGCGGCTTTCGATGTCGTAGCCGAGCTTGTCGAATTCCCGGTCGGTGGGGTCGAAGCCCAGGTCGCGCTCCATGGCCATGACGATGGCGCGGGCACGGGCGGCGCTGGCCTGGGTGTCCGCCGGGTGCGCGGGCATCCCGGCCACGGCCTGCCCGGTCATGGCCTGGATCAGTCCCAGCGGCACCACCAGCAAACCGCCCAGCACCACCGGCGGCAGGGGCGAGAGCTGGGCCTCGAGCCGCAGGTCTTCGAGCCGTTTTTGCAGCCGCCCTTGCAAGAGGTCGGCCCGCTTGCGCGCCTCGCCGGAATTGAGCCGGGCGTTGGGCCGGCCGGCCTGCTCTTGCAGCTTGAGTTCTTCCGCGCGGTGGTCCCAGTAGCTGATCTCCTTGGTGAGGCGGTCCTTGACCGCCGCCTCGGTCTTGGCGATGAGATCGAGCTTGGCGCCGCGCACCTCGGCCAGGTGTTCCGGCACGACCTGGGCGATGGCGTAGCCCTGGGCCCGTCGCTCCAGCTCGCGGTCGAGCCACTGGCACTCGGGCCGGTCGAGGAGGGCCGCGATGCCGGGCTCGCCGGGCGCCAGGGGCCGGTAGTCGAGATAGGGCGCGTAATGGACGTGACGGGTGGTGCCCGCGGCGTCCTGCTCCACATAGAGCATCCGCTTGGAGACGACCCGGCGCTCGCCGGCGCGGGTGAGTCCGGCGTCCTGGATGGCGTGCTCCAGATAGAAGAGCACCCGGGGCTGGGTGCCCGGATCGCGCTCGTCCACCAGGATGGCGCCGCGTTTCAGCAGGTCGCGATTGCGCTCCAGGGTGAGGTCGATGACGGCGTCGAGCAGGGGGTGACCGGGGCAGACGAAGGCGGCCTGTGGCTGGCCCTGGGGCGCTACCCGGCTCTTGTCGAAGGCGATGCGTTCGTAGCGTGGCTGCACGGGCTCACCGACCCCGATGAGGCGGTCGCGGTTGCGCACCGGCGCCGGGACATGGCTGATCTCGTAGCGGCGGGTCTCGCGTTGCTTGACGGTGCCGCCGAGCCGCTTGAAGGCCGCGAAGAAGAAGGATTCGATGTAGTGGGGTTGCAGGCGACGGGCGTCGGCCCGCTCCATGTCCTCGCGGATGCGCTGGACGCGGCTGGCGTCCATGGCGTCGTGGGCCAGCACCCGCTCTTCGATCAGGTCTTGCAGGTGGCCCCGGTCGAGGCTGATGTCGAGGACGGTATTGAGGAAGGCCTTGACCTCGTCGCGCTCGCCATAGCGGATGGCCTCGATCAGGAGCTCGCGCAGGGACTTCCCCTCGAACTGGAGCTTGCCGAGTACGTCGAAGACCTGGCCGCCCAGGGCCTGGCGCGCCTGTTCCAGCTTTTCCAGCAACTTGCGATAAACGTCGCCCTCGCGGGTCTCCTCCGCCACCAGATTCCAGAGGTGGCAGACCTCGTTCTGGCCGATGCGGTGGATGCGGCCGAAGCGCTGTTCCAGCCGGTTGGGGTTCCAGGGCAGGTCGTAGTTGACCATGAGGTGGGCGCGCTGGAGGTTGATGCCCTCCCCCGCCGCATCGGTGGCCAGCAGCACCTGGACCTGCGGATCGTGCTTGAAGGACCCCTGAACCCGGAGGCGCTCCTCGCGGCCGATGCCGCCGTGGATGACGACCACGGCGTCGCTCCGGCCCAGAAACCGGGTGATGCGGCCCTCCAGATAATTGAGGGTGTCGCGATGCTCGGTGAAGATGACCAGCTTCTGATGCGGCGAGGGCGTGGGCGGCGGGATCTCCCCCGCGCCGTAAGGAAGCGGGGACTCGGCGACGCGATCGTCCAGGGCGGCCGGGGTGAAGACCTCGCCGAGCAGGCTCGCCAGTTCGCGCCACTTGGTGTCGGTGCCGCTGCGGCGCACCGCCAGGGCCTGGGCTTCGAGACGTTGCAGGGTGTCGATCTCGCCGCGCAGCTCGGTGATGGTGCGCGCGGCGGTGGCCTGATCGAGGATCGCCTCCTCGGCGGCCTGGACCTCGTTGTCCGGCGCTTCTTCCAGGTCGGCGATGTCGTCGGCGTCGAGCCCCGCCAGGGTGGGGGTGATGGCCGTGCAACCGTTACCGCGCTGAAGCACCTGCAACTCGCGCAGCCGGCTATCCAGTCGCTCGCGGCGACGGCGCAGGGACTGATGGATGGCCTCCGGCGAGGAGGCGAGCCGCCGTTGCAGGATGGTCAGGGCGAAGCCGACGGTGCCGGCGCGTTTGTCGTTCTCCAGGGCCTCGGCGCGGTTGAACTCCTCGCGCACATACTCGGTGACCGACTGGTAGAGCGCGGCCTCGGCGTCCGAGAGCTTGTAGGGCACCGTGTAGGCGATGCGCTCGGGGAAGAGGGGCGTGCCGTCGAACTTGAGCAGGCGCTCCTTGACCATGCGGCGCATCAGATCGGAGACGTCGGCTGTATGGACGCCATCGCGGAAGCGGCCCTCGAAGCGGTCGCCATCCAGCAGGGCCATGAAGAGCTGAAAGTCCGCCTCCTTGCCGTTGTGGGGCGTGGCCGTCATGAGGAGGAAGTGTCGGGTCAGGGTCGAGAGCAGTTGTCCCAGCCGGTAGCGCTTGGTGTATTTGACCTCGTTGCCGAACACCGTGGCGGACAGCTTGTGGGCCTCGTCGCAGACCACCAGGTCCCAGCGGCAGTCCGGGGCCTGGAGCTTTTGCTGCACCTCCTCGTTGCGCGACAGCTTGTCGAGGCGGGCAATGACCAGGTTGGTTTCGAGAAACCAGTTGCCGGTGCGCGCGGCCTCCAGCTTGTCGTTGGTGAGGATCTCGAAGGGCAGATGAAAGCGGCGACTCAGCTCGTCCTGCCACTGTTCGGCCAGACTGCCGGGGCAGACGATGAGGCAGCGTTGCAGGTCGCCCCGGGCGATCAGCTCCTTGATGAGCAGACCGGCCATGATGGTCTTGCCGGCGCCGGGGTCATCGGCCAGCAGATAGCGCAAGGGCTGGCGCGGCAGCATGGACTCGTAAACGGCGGTGATCTGGTGGGGCAGCGGAGCGACCACGGAGGTATGCACCGCCAGCACCGGGTCGAAGAGATGGGCGAGGCGGATGCGGTGAGCCTCCGAGACCAGGCGGAAGAGGGCGCCGTCGCCGTCGAAACTCCAGGGCCGGCCTTGCTCCAGCAGCTCCAGGCGGGGCTCGTCGTGACGGTAGAGCAACTCGTTGGCGACCTTGCCGGCCGGGGTCTTGTAGGTCAACTCCAGGGCCTCGGAACCGAACCACTGGACACTGACCACCGTCACCAGGGCATCGGGGATGATGCCGCGAATGGCGGCGTTGGTCTGGAGTTGTTCGAGTTGCATGGGCGGGAGGGTCGCGTCCTTGTTCTTGATCTTGGCGTCAGTCTCCCATAAGCGGGTGAGGTCCGCACGGACACCTTGAAGGCGGGGCGCGCGGCACCCGCCCGGCCGCCTGGGTGCGGAGGGCGGGGTGGGAGTCAGCGTGTCCGGAGGATGGGCATCCTGGTGCGGTGGGATCGGGTTAAGGTGGGGAATGAGAGTCGGATGGTAGCTTGATATCTGATTCATATACTAATTTAGCCCAGTAATCCCGGCAAGCATAACTCGCTTCCGCTTGGTTTGACCGGTCAATGGCCATGGACTAGACTCGCGAATCCCACCTTAACCGGGGAAGTTCGAGAACCCTGGTCCAGGCCATCACCTCGGCAGCGAAACACGATGAAGGACCTGCTCGGTCGCCTGTTGCCGCCCTTCGCCGAGGGCCCGCGCGAGAAGCCGCGCGACATGCTCTACCTGGCCGCGGATCGGCCACCCTGGCTGATCTCGTTCGGCGTGGGCCTGCAACACGCCCTGGCGGCCTTGATGCTGTTGATCTACGCCGTGATCACGGGTCAGGAAATCGGCCTGGAGGGCGACCGGCTGAGGGAGTTCATGGCCCTTGGTATCCTGGTCATGGGGTTCGGCACCCTCTTGAATGGTCTGACCAGCCGCTTCAGCGCCGGCCACCTGCTGGTCGTCTATCCGGGCCCCTTGATCATGGCCGTCTTCATTGGCGTCGTGCAGGCCGCCGGTCCGGGCGCCGCTGCGGGCGGGGCGCTGGCCTCGGGCCTGGCCTTACTGGTGTTGGGCCGCTTTCTGCCGGTGCTGCGGCTACTCTTCCCCGCCGAGGTGAGCGGTGTTCTGCTGATGCTGTTGAGCATGAGCCTGATTCCCTTGGGGATAAACCGCTCCTTCGACCTAGGGGACGGCCCCGGCAACCCCCTCGACCTCCCCAGCATCCTGATTGCCCTATCGACCCTGGGGACCATCGTTGCCCTCCAGGTCTGGTCCCTCGGACGCGCGCGGGTCCTGGCCCTTTTCATCGGCGCGGGGGTCGGACTCCTGGTGGCCATCCTGACCGGTCAGTTCGGCGCCCAGGAATTGAGTCAGGTGGCGACGGCCCCCCTGCTCGCCATCCCGGGCGAACATTACCGACCACCCCTACCGAGCTGGCAAGTGGTCGCCTTTTTGCCCTTCCTGCTGACCTCGATCATGGTGGCCGTGGACGCCGTGGGCGGCGGCATTGTTATCGACAAAATGAATGATGCGAAGTGGCATCGCCCGGATTTACCCATGATCAGTCGCCTACTGAATGGCCTGGGCCTCTGCCACCTACTGAATGGTCTCGCCGGCACGCCCACGGTAGCCGTTTCTTCCGTAAACCTGGGCATGGTGCATGCCACCGGCGTTGCCGCCCGCCGGGCCGGGGTCGCGGCGGGCCTCATCGTGATGGCACTGGCCTTCCTGCCTGCCATCACCACCTTCATCATCCTGCTGCCGAAGCCGGTTATCGGGGCCTTACTCCTCTATACCGCCGCCTATATGATGGTTTCCGGGGCGGAACTGGTCCTGTCGCGGCTGCTCAATGCCCGCCGCCGGGCGACCGTAGGCCTGGGTCTGGTCGCGGGGGCGGCGGTCTTCATGGTCCCGGCCTTGACCGAAGCCGTGCCGCTGGCCCTCAAGCCCATTCTGGGCTCGGGCCTGGTGGTGGGGGTCTGTTGCGCCATCTTATTGAATCTGATTTTTCGGATCGGCATCGCCAAACAGGTGGCATGCCGGCTCGATGGACCCCACCCGGCGGAACAGGCCCGCCGCCTGTTGGAGGATGGCGGCGCCGATTGGGGCGCCCGCCGCGAGGTCATCCTGCGCGCCATCCTGGTCATCGATGAGGCCCTGGCCGTCCTGCGCCAGGAAGGGGTCATGGCGGGCCCCGCTCGCCTGGTGGCGCGTTTCGATGAGAACACCCTGGTGCTGACCTTGGATTACCCCGGCCAAGCGATCCGTTTGGAGGCGGATCAGCCCCTGGATGTGCGGGCGCTGCTGGACGGCGACCAGGACGAGACGGCGCTTGACCAGACCATGGCGGCGATCTCCGCGGCGTTGATTCGCAACCTGGCCGATCGGGTCAGTAGCCGCTCGCGGCCGGGGCGGGGTCAGTTACGGCTGGAGTTCAATCATTAACCCTGGCCATGACCGGGCGCCCCGGGGAAGGCCCACGCGCCACGGCCCCCAAGATCAGCGGCGCACCGGCGGGCAGTCCCCCACCGCCGGGCGTAAGTCCGCGATGTCTAACACGCTGATGGCGGGAACCAGGCTGCCGTTGGCCGCGGCCAGATAATTGGCCACGCCGACGACTTCTTCATCGCTCGCCACGGCGCACAGGGGAAACATGTTGCCAGCCCCCTGCAAGGTTTTGAGGGCCACATAGATAGGCCCGACATTGCGCACGGCCTCATTGCCGAAGAGGGCGGGATAGGGCCCCAGGGGCGCCGGCCCGTGGCCATGACAGGCGGCGCACAGAGTGGCGTAGATTTCCGGTCCCTCGTCGGCCGCCGGGGCTTGGGCGACGGCTAGCAACGCCACCGACGCCAGCAAGATCATCGCCTTGGAATCTTTCATGATGCCACCTCGGGCTGGGCCAGCCACTGCCGTTGGACGAGACCCAGAGCGGCATGGGCGGACTGGACCGCCCCTTCCATCCAGGCGGGAATCTGGCTCACATGTTCGCCGGCAAACAGCACCCGCCGATCGCCGGCGGCGATGCGCGGCAGATCCCGCGCCCGGGCATTATCGGTCCAGGCCCCGAAGCAGCCGGCGCTCCAGGGAATGCGCGACCAGACGATGGAGATGGCCGACATGAAGTCCGCGCTAGCGCCCGGGTGCAGTTGTTCCAGATCCGCCAGGGCGACGCGGGCGCGTTCCGCGGGCGTCAACCCCGTGAGGCGCAGCTCATCGCGGGCCCGGTAGTAATAGTTGGTGATGAGGCCCCGGCCGCTCCCAAAGCCATGGCTCGGATAGATGACGTACATGGCTGGATCATCCACGATGGAATAGCCGCCATGGATGCCCTCGTCCAGTTCCCAGAAACGGCGCCGGAATTCCAGTTCGACCTTGACCCCGGGCTCGTAAGCCAGGGAACCGATGATGCCCTGGGTCTCGGGCGCGAAATCGGTGTCGATGCGGGACAGGAGGATAAAGGGGATGGTGCAGATGGCCTGGGTCGCGTGCTCCCGGTGCAGGGCGCCGGTAGCCACATCCTTCCATTCCGCCATGACCCCGGTTGCGTCCTGACGGAGCCGGACCAGTTCGGCGCCCAACTGGACAGTGCCCGGGGGAAGGGTCGCGGCCAAGCCCAGTGGCAGTCGGTCCATGCCGCCGGTCAGGGTCAGGACCGGCGAGGGGAAGGGGGCGCTGTTGACCAGGGAGGGAACATCGCCTAGCGCACCGTAGGACCAGAGCTGACTGGCGGGGAAGGGCGTCTCCAGTTCACCAAGAGAGAGGGCATCGCCCGGCGGCACCCGGTAGCCACGCGCCGGGCTACCCTGGTATTTGCCGTTCGCGTCAAGGGTGCCGAAGCGCCGCGCCCAGGCCGCAATCGCCGCCGTTTCCTCGGACCCGGTGGCCGCCGGACCCAGGGATTCATGCAGACGCTCCATGGCGTAACCGATCATGTCCCGGTTCACCTGGCGAAAGCGCAGTCGCTGGCCCGACAGGGGATGGCCGGGGGTGCGGCGCAGCAGCCAGTTCTCGTTCAGGGGCCCGGAGGCGAATAACTCGTACGGCAGGCCAAGGCGGCGGACATAGGCTAACACCCCATGGTGCCAGGGCAGGATGCGGTTGGCGGCGGGGTTGAGATAGTCGCCGGGGGGAAAGTCGCAGATCTGCTCCGCCCCACCCATTTCCGTGACCCGGTCCCCGTC
>JADZBU010000084.1 GCA_020851955.1 Chromatiaceae bacterium
CGGACGTTCCAGAGATGCAGGTCATGCACCGAGGCGACGCCGGGAACCGCCGCCAAGGCCTGCCCCACCGCCCGCGGATCCAGGTTGAGTGGCGCCCCCTCCATCAAGCCATGCAGGGCCTCGCGCAACAGCCGCAGGCTGGAGAACAAGATCAGGGCGCCGATAGCCAGCGACAACAAGGGATCGATGGGGGTCCAGCCGGTGAAGGCGATGACCAGGCCGGCGACCAGGGCCGCCACCGAGCCCAGCAAATCACCCAGCACATGCAGGAGGGCGGCGCGGGTATTGAGGTTCTTCTCTCCCCGATTCAGCAGCCAGGCCACCCCCAGATTGATGACCAGCCCGACCGCCGCGGTGAGGAAGACCGCCTCGCCCAGCACCGGTCGCGGTTCACCCAGCCTGGCCATGGCGGAAAAGACCAACCAGGCCACCAGGGCCAGCAGGGCCAGGCTGTTGATCAGCGCGGCGAGGAATTCAGCGCGGCCAAAACCATAACTGTGGCGCGGCGAGGCGGGTCGCCGCGCCAGCCAGGCCGCTGCCGCCGCCAGGGCCAGGGCGGCGGCATCGTTGACCATGTGGCCAGCATCCGCCACCAGGGCCAGGGACCCGGCCCAGAGGCCGACACCGGCCTCCACGGCGGCAAAACCCAGTGTCAGCACAGTAGCCAGAATCAGGGGGGTCCCGGTCCCAGTATGCGAATGGTGGCCGTGGTGGTGGTCGTGGGTTTGGCTCATAAGATATTTTCCCGCACTGCGGAATGCGGCGAATTTGACGCCCTTAGTTGATGCCCCACCCGTACAAAGCGAGCCCTTTGCTCACCGCTCGTAGCCGGAACAGGGAATACAGACAGGCATTTCGCCCAGGATGCGCAGACAGGCCCTGGCGGTCGACTCACCGCAGGCCGCGCAGGGGACAAAGCCCATGACCTCGGGCAGCCGTCACGCTCGAATTGAAAGACCATGCCGATTGTCCAAATGTCCGACTCCGGGGCATTCCACACCAGATCAAGCAACTCCAGTTGCTCGGCCTCGGGGATGTCATCGGGCTCGATGCCCTGGCCGCGCTTGGTCATGAAGGCGGAGGCGCCGATCTGCTGCTGCAGACTCGGCTTGTAGCTGACGCGAATTGCCCGATTGCTGGTCCGCTCGACGAGGGTGACCGCGAGCTTGCCGTAGGGCGTCTTCTCCAGATTGCTATTGCACCCCGTCGCCGAAGCAACCAAGGACCGGCCCCTTCGCCGTGGCGATTCGAGCGTCGCGACAACCTCGTCGTCCTGGTTCAGCAGATCGACATCCACATCGCCATGGATATCTCGACGCTCCATGCCGCGTTTGGCGATCACACCCTCGACCACATAGCCAGCTTCGGTGGCTCCTTGCACAACTTCGATGAGCTTGAACTTTCCGCTGTCGTCGATGACGGTTGGAATCCGCCGTTTCATGGTCGATCTCCGTTGAGATTGATGGGGTCGGGGTGCCGAGCAACGCCGCGGGAGAAACTCGGGTAGAGCACGGGCAGGACGAACAGGGTCAGTAAGGTCGAGGACAGCAGTCCACCCACCACGACGGTCGCCAACGGTCGCTGGATCTCGGAGCCCACGCCAGTGGCGAAGAGCAAGGGAACCAAGCCGAGCAACGTGGCCAAGGCGGTCATGAGGACCGGGCGCAGACGCGACAGAGCGCCATCCAGGATGGCCTGACGCCGATCGAGACCGCCCTCCAGGTTCTGATTGATGGCACTCACCATCACCACACCGTTCAGCACCGCGGTGCCGAAGACCGCGATAAAGCCAATTGAGCTCGGCACCGATAGATAGATTCCGGAGAGGTACAGGCCTGCCACCCCGCCGATCATGGCGAGCGGGACATTGAGCATGATGAGTAGCGCCTGACCCACGGAATGGAAGGCGAAGTAGAGCAACAGGAAGATCAGTCCCAACGACAAGGGGACCACGATCATGAGCCGTTGCTGCGCACGCTGCTGGTTCTCGAACTGGCCGCCGAACACCACCGTGTAGCCTGCCGGGAGCCCCGCCTCGGCGTCGATCCGCCGGTCGATCTCCGCCACGACGCTGCCCATGTCGCGGCCAGCCACGTTCGCCTCGATCACGACGCGGCGCTGGACATCGTCGCGGCGGATTTGCGGCGGACCCGATTGGATCGCCACCTCGGCGAGGTCGCGCAGACGCACCCGAGCGCCGTTGGCGGCGGTCAGGATGAGGTCGCCGATGGCCTCGACGCTGTCGCGGTGGTTGGGCGCGAGCCGCACCAGGATGTCGTAGCGCTCGTTGCCGCGGATCACCTGGCCGGCCTTGACACCGCCGATGGCGTCCTCGACCAGGGCCATCACCTGCGCCACCGGGATGCCGTAGCGCGCCAACCGGTCGCGGTCCGGACGAATCGCCAATTGGGCCTCGCCGGCGATAGGCTCCAGCGCCACATCGCGGGTGCCGGGCACCGCCTTCACGATCGACTCGATGGCCTTGCCGTACTGGGCGAGCCCGTCCAGATCGGGTCCGAATAACTTCACCGCGAGCTGCGCCTTGACTCCCGACAGCAGCTCGTCGACGCGGGTGGCGATGGGCTGGGAGAAGGAGAACAAGAGCCCCGGGTGCACGGCCAGGGCCTGCTCCATTCGCTCCTGGAGCGCTGCGCGGGTGCTTGCCGTGGACCACTGCGCCGGCGGCTTGAGCCCGACATAGATCTCGATGTTGGAGACCGGCTCCGGATCGCCGCCAAGCTCCGCCCGGCCGATGCGGCTGGAGGCGTAGGTCACCTCCGGAAAGCCAAGCAGGATCGGCTCCAGCTTGGCGGCCACCGCCAGCGCGGTATCCAGACTGGAAGACGCCGCCAGGGTGACGCGAATGTTGATGGTCCCCTCTTCCAACTCCGGCACGAACTCAGTGCCCAGACGGGGGATCAGCCAGAGGGTGCCAACAAACAGCGTCGCCGCGACCAGCACCACCAGCCAGCGTACTTGCAGTGCGCCTTGGAGCAACCGGCTATAGGCCCAGGCCAGCGGCACCAGCAGCGGACTAGTGCGCGGCACAATGGCGCGCCGAAAACTGTAGCTGGCCAGCGCCGGCACCACCGTCAAGGCCACGGCCGCGGAGGCGAGCATCGCCAGGACGATCGCCAGCGCCATGGGTTGGAACAGCTTGCCTTCCACGCCTTCGAGGGTGAACAGCGGGGCGAAGACGATCAGGATCACGCCGACGGCAAAGAACACCGGGCGGCCAATCTCGCGCGCGGCCTCCTCGATGCGCAAGGCGATCCCGCCCTCGCTATCTTCGGGGTTGCCGCGCGAGAGGTGGGAGAAGATGTGGTCCATCATCACCACGGACCCGTCGACGATCATGCCAATGGCGATGGCCAAGCCGCCCAGCGACATCAGATTGGCGGAAACGCCCCACCAGGCCATCACCGCCAGGGCGAACCCGATGGACAGCGGGATAGAGATCAGCACCAGGAGAGTGGCGCGGATGTTGAGCAGGAACAGGGTGAGGATGATCACGATCAGGACGAAGGCCTCGGCCAGGGCGCGGACGACGGTCGCCACCGCCTTCTCCACCAGATCCGACTGGTCGTAGAAGGGCTCGATCACTACACCCGCGGGCAGCGCGCGCTGGATCGCCGGCAGGCGCGCCTTGATGCCGTCGATGGTGGCCTTGGTATTGGCCCCCATGCGCTTGAGCACGATCCCGGCCACCACTTCGCCCAGAGCGCGCGGCTGACCCTCAGCATCGCGCACACTCATGGTCACCGCCCCCTGACGGATTTCGGGGCCGAAGGCGACCTCGGCCACATCGCGCACCCGCACCGGCACGCCGTCGATGTCCTTGAGGGGGACATTGGCGATGTCGCGCAGGCCGCCCTCGCCCGGGCGGACCCAGCCGACCCCGCGAATCGTCAGTTGCTCCAGGCCGCGGTCCAGGTACCAGCCGCCGGAATTGCGGTTGTTGGCCTCGATGGCGGTCGCGATATCCTGCACCGACAGGCCGTAGGACAACAGGCGCTGGGGGTCGGCGCGGACCTGGAACTGGCGCACCTCTCCACCGTAGGACAAGACCTCGGTCACGCCGTCCACCGGCAGCAGCAGGAGCTTCGCAACCCAATCGTTGAGTCCGCGCAGGGCCATCGGGTCGAAACGCCCGGGGTCGTCAGTGCGCAGGATGTACTGGAAGACCTGGCCGAGCCCGGAGGTGTTGGGCCCCAGCTCCGGGGTGCCCACCCCCGGCGGAATCTGCCCCTTGGCGTCTTGCAGCCGCTCGAACACGAGCTGGCGGGCAAAATAGATATCGGTGCCCTCGTCGAACACCACGGTGACGACCGACAGACCGGTCTTGGAGATAGAGCGCACCTCGGCCACTGCGGGCAGGGCGTACATCACCACCTCGACTGGAAAACTGATGAGTTGTTCGACCTCTTCCGCGGCCAGCCCCGGGGCCTCGGTATTGACCGTGACCTGGACAGTGCTGACATCGGGAAAGGCGTCGAGCTTCAGGCGCTGCAGTAGCAGCACTGTCGCTGCCATCCCCGCGAGCAACGCCAGCAGGACCAGTAACCGGTTGCGGACGGCGGCCTCGACGATTCGATCTAGCATCGCCGCCTCCTCAGTGGCCGTGGGGGTCGAACCCGCCTTTGGCGAGTTCAGACTGGAGGAAGAAGGCACCCTGGGTCACGACCTGGGTGCCGGCCGCCAGGCCCTCGATCACGGCCAATCCGCCCACCGTGCGAACCAGTTCGACCTCGACCGGCTTGAAGGTATCCTCGCCCTCGGCCACGAACACCTGCCAGTCCCCGTCCGGACTGCGCAGCACCGCGGTCTCGGGGATCGCCAGCACCGGCGCGGACGCGCCAACCAGGACTTCAATGTCGACGAACACTCCCGGGTGGAGCCGATGCTCCGGGTCGGGGACCTCAATGCGGACCGCCTGGGTGCGTGTGGTCTCGTCCAGCCGGTGATGGATTTGGATCACATGTCCGTCGAGCCAGATCGTGTCGTTTCCAAAGGCGACGCGCGCCCGATCGCCCACGGCGACCCGCGCTGCGTCCTCGGGCGCCACTTGCGCCTCGACCCAGCGCACGGATTCGTCAGTAATTTCAAACAGCAGCCGCCCCGGCTGCACCTGTTCTCCCAGGATGAAATCGTCCTGGATCAGGGTCCCAGCCTGCGGTGCCAAGAGTTCGAAGGTGCCATCGGCGCGCCCCGCGGCGTTCGCCAACAAGGCCGCGATCTGCGGCTGGGTCATGCCGAAGGCGAGGACCCGCGAACGGGCCTTCTGGCGTGCCACGCTGGCCTGCAGATACTCCTTATCGGACACGAACTTATCCTTGATCTTGTCCAGACGCTCCCACTCGAGTTCTGCGACCACCAGATCACCCTGGGCCTCGGCTAGGTCTACGCTGGACAGGGTCACCAGCGTTTGGCCCGGCACTACGCGATCGCCCAGGCGCGCATGGCGTGCGACCACTTGGGCCGCGATGCGCGGCGTGACCTGAGCGGTGGCGTAGGCGTTCAGGCGCACCTCGCCGGGGGCGCGCAGGCCATCGCCGATGGGGCGCGCCGTCAGCGACTCGGTGGCCAACCCCAGGGTACGACGCTGCTCGGGTGTGAGTTCGACCCGCGGGGGCGACTCGGCCCCGAGCCCGTGTCCGGTGCTGGGGGCGTCGGCCTCCCGGAGCGGCGTGGGCGCATCGGCCGCGGCCATCAGGGTCCCGGGCACTCCGGCCAACGAGACAGCGAGCAGCCAGGCAAACGAAAAGTTAACGAGCGCGCGCGGTCGTGCCGCGGCGGGATGAAAATAGTCCATAGAAAGCGTCCTCGATCCGGGAAAGCGGCTCAGCCGCGCACTCGGCGCGACTGCCATTCTGTCGATCGAATCAGGACCGCGGCGGTTTCAGCGGGGGGCAGCGCGGGCGCGTCGAGAGCACACCACCGGCGGGACGGACAAAGCGATCGGCCGCTAAGGCACCGATGGTCGGCTGCCATTGGTGGAGTCCCACCAAGTGAACGCTCGCGTGGCAGATGTGATGACAGCCGGGGGTGGTGTGTTCGGTATCAGTCGAGGTCCAGTGTGACGACGCCGATGTCCCCAAGGCCCCATCGTGGCCTGGGGCGGCGTGAGCCCAGGCGATCCCGTAACCGAGAAGCGTGAGGGCCAAGATGGAGATGAGGAAGCGCCGGAGCATGCTGGAACGTCGTGTCTAGAACCTGGGAGGGTGTTATTACAGTTATAGAAAATAGGGGCAAACCAACCAAATTGCAACGTGCCGAGGCACGGGGCCGGCTCCTACGCTTTTAAAGCTTAAAATCTATCATCCGTCCGTCCATCACCGCATAGCTCTCGAGCAACCGGCAACCAACGACCGGCCCGTTCGCCCGGGGGGACAGCCCTGCGTTTGCGGGCGACATCCATGAGGCAAGAGACCCATGCCTCAGGGGTGCTGACCGCCCAACCCCGCGTGGGCGACCCGCCGCCGCCATGACCGGCCGGGCGCGCGCCCCGGATGACGGCAGCCTCAGCCCGCCGGCTGGCCCGCCACCGCCTCCCCCTTCACCGGTGGTAAGAGGAAGGAAATCAGCGCCGCCGCCAGCACGAAGGCGGTGGACACCCAGAGGCAGCCCACCAGGCCCTGGGTCTGATAGACCCAACCCGACAGCACCGTCCCCGTCAGCCGGCCGGCGGCATTGGCCATGTAGTAAAAGCCCACGTTCATGGCCACCTTGTCCTGGTCCGAGTAGGCGAGGATGAGGTAGGAATGGACGGCGGAGTTGATGGCGAAGACGGCGCCAAAGGCAAAGAGGCCGATGATCAGCGACAGGCCCGGGTCCAGGCCCTTCATCAAGGCCAGGGCGATGCCGGCGGGAAAGACCGCCAGCAGCAGGGCCCAGTTCCGGGCGCTCTTGCCCTGGGGGCCCTTACCGCCCCGACCCTGGCGCAGCAGGGCCGGGGCCCCGGCCTGGACGAAACCATAGGCCACCACCCAGAGGGCCAGGAAACTGCCGACTTCCAGATGGTTCCAGCCGGTCACCGAGGCGAGAAAGACCGGCAGGCCGACCACGAACCAGACATCCCGCGCGCCAAAGAGGAAGAAGCGCGCCCCGGAGAGGATATTGATCTCCCGGGTCTTGGAGAAGATCTGGCTGATCTTGGCCTTGACCTTGGTGGTGCCCAGCCCGGACGGCAGGGCCCAGGCGACATAGGCATAGAGGACGAAGAGGCAGGCCGCCATGCCCGCCAGGGCCCACCGGAAGCCCACGGTATAAAGCAGCAGGCCGCCCAGGAAGAAGCCGACGCCCTTGAGGGTGTTTTTCGACCCGGTGAGGATGGCCACGTACTTGAACAGCCGCGTCTCGGCATCCGCCCCCTGGGGCACCACCGTCTTGACGCTGGACTTGGCGCTCATCTTGTTGAGGTCCTTGGCGATGCCGGACAGGGCCATGGCGGTCATGACATAGGCCACGGTCAACCA
>JADZBU010000085.1 GCA_020851955.1 Chromatiaceae bacterium
TCTTGAGAACCCCTCTTCACGGTCGCTCTATCTTAAGGGGCTGTCTCAAATTCGGGGTCCACTATAATCCTCACCGAGTGCATCAACACCGGCTGGATTTCTTCCAAAGGCCCCTTGGTGCAGCGCTGCGAACAGACCTCCGCCCCCCGCAGGGGCCGCCAGCCCGGCTTCGCCCCAGGGATGGCGCTACCGATCATCACCCCGCTTCGCCCCAGGGATGGCGCTACCGATCATCACCCGGCTTCGCCCCAGGGATGGCGCAACAGATCATCAGCACCCCGGGTCCAATCGACCCCACAGCACCCGGCGTCAGCGTACAATCCCTCGGATCATGCCCCGCGTTCTGATCTCCACCATCACCCCCATCAGCGGGGGCGTGCCGACCATGACCCGCTTCGTCGTCGCCACGCTGCGGGACCGCGGCTACGAGCCCGTCTTGGCGCATTACGAACCTTACAGCCTCTCGCCCCAGCTCTCCGTACCCAGTTACCGCCTGGGGCGCCAGCGCGTCGGCTCAGAACGGCGTCAAGCCCTGGACGACTGTGAAAGCCACGCCATCGGCGCCTGGCTGCCCGAGCTCGAATTCACCCACTACTGGCCCACGGCCGCCTGGCGCCAGGTGCTGACCACCTGCGCCGCCCAGGTCACCGTGGGCGGCAATGCCCTGGCGGCCATGCCCTATGTGCTGACCCGGCAACCCTTCCTGGCCTGGGTGGCTACCGGCTGGGACGCGGATCGCAAAGATCGGGTCGCGCGCTTCCCCTGGCCATGTAAGCTGCTCGACCGCCTGGTCAACGGCCCCGTGCTGCGCCGCCAGGAACGACGCATACTCCGATCAGGCACCATCCTGGCCCTGAGCGATTACACCCGCCGGGCCCTGAACGACATCGCCGGCGCCCCGGTCACCGCCGCCGTCCTCCCCATGCCGGTGGACACCGACTTCTTCACGCCCCGGCCCGCGGCGCTAGTGCCAGGGCGGATCGGCTTCTCCGGCCGGCTGGACGACCCCCGCAAGAATCTGGACCTCCTGCTGGCCGCCCTGGCCCAAGCCAATCAGACCGGCGCCAAGCTCACCGCCCTGCTGATCGGCAGCCAGTCCACCCCCGCGCTGGCCGCACGGATCCAGGCCCTCGGGCTCAGTGAAGCAGTAACCTTTACCGGCTATCTCCCCCGCGCCGAGTTACGTGACCACCTGCAAACCCTGGACATCTTCGCCCTGCCCTCCCACCAAGAGGGCTTGTGCATCGCCGCGCTGGAAGCCATGGCCTGCGGCTGTCCGGTGGTCGCCACCCGCTGCGGCGGCCCCGAGGAATTCGTCATCCCCGGCGAGACCGGCGTCACCGTCGGCTTTGCCGCGGCCGAGATGGCGGCCGCCCTCACCCGGCTCGTCGCCGACCGGCCGGACCGCCAACACCTCGCCCACGGCGCCCGTCGGCGCGTCGTCCACAGCTACAACCCAGCAGCTGCGGAAGCCGTCTTCTGGCAAGCCTTCCATCACACCTTTCCCCACCTGGCCCTAGCCACCTAAACCCTCATGAGCAACGCATCCGCCCCCCGCCCCGGCCACCAGAACCCAAGCATCCTCATCACCGGCGGCGCCGGCTTTATCGGCGTCAACTCGGCACGCTATTTCGCGGAACAAGGCTGGGACATCGCCATTCTGGACAACCTGTCCCGACGCGGCACCGAGGACAACCTGAACTGGTTGCGCGAGCAGATCGACCTGCGCTTTGAACGGGCCGACATCCGCGACCCGGCGGCGGTGGATCGCATCCTCGCCGACCACCAGCCCGACCTGGTCCTGCACCTGGCCGCCCAAGCCGCCGTCACCACCTCGGTGACCGACCCGCGCGAAGACTTCGAGATCAACGCCCTCGGCACCTTCAACCTGCTGGAAGCCGTGCGCCGGTTCAGCCCGGACAGCTTCATCATCACCGCCTCCACCAACAAGGGTGTACGGCAAGATGGCCGAGAGGGGCGTGGTCGAGCGCAACGGCCGCTATGAATACGCCGACCTGCCCGGCGGCGTGGACGAGCGGCAACCCCTGGACTTCCACTCGCCCTACGGCTGTTCCAAGGGCACGGCCGATCAATACACCCTCGACTACTCCCGCATCTACGGGCTCAAAACGACCAGCTTCCGTCAGTCATGCATCTACGGCACCCGCCAGTTCGGCATCGAGGATCAGGGCTGGGTCGCCTGGTTCACCATCGCCGCCGTCCTGGGCAAGCCGATCACCCTCTACGGCGACGGTAAACAGATCCGCGACGTCTTGCAGGTGGACGACCTGGCCCGCGCCTACGCAGCGGCCTATCACCACCGGGACCAAGCCAGCGGCCAAGCCTTCAACATCGGCGGTGGGCCGGGCAACACCCTGTCCCTGTTGGAGCTACTGAGCTATCTGGCAAGCGAACTCGGGATACAGATTCCGCTACGCTGGAGCGACTGGCGCCCCGGCGACCAGCCCGTGTTCGTCTGCAACCTAGACAAGGCCAACCGCCTGCTCGACTGGCGCCCCCGCATCGCGGTCCAGGACGGTGTCCACCAACTCATTCAATGGGTGCGCGATAACCGCGCCCTCTTTGACTGGCTGCCCTAGGCCCAGGTCACCTCACCGCTCGCAACCCCGACCGCCACCCCCATGTCCGTCGTCATTCAAGTCGAAAACCCCGGCAAATACGACCGCCTCGACCTCATCGGCGGCGGCACCCTGCGCGAGGACCTCGGACTGGTGGGCCAAGGCCCGCGGCCGGCCACGGCCACCGCGTCGGCGGCGAACTCTGGTCCCTGCGCGACGCATGAGCTTGCGGATTGAATCATCCTGGCCTCGAGCCACCCAGGTCGTGTCCCTGCCAGACCAGCATTTACGGGTACTCATGGACGACGGCCGCTGCCTGACCCTGGACCTGGGTCCGCTGATCCA
>JADZBU010000086.1 GCA_020851955.1 Chromatiaceae bacterium
AGCATCCCTGCTGTCGACACCCCCAACCGCCGCCACCCGACCCTCTTGGCGGACGAGCAGGGATGGGCTCTGGGTAAAGCCCGCCTCATCGCTTTAGCCAGCCGAGGATGCCGGCCTTTTTTTCCGGTGGGGGAGTGCTGGTCGCTTTGTTGGCATTGGCATTGGTGGGCACTGGCGCCGCGTTGGCGGCCCCCTTGCCGCCCTTGGATAGGGCCTTGCCCAGTTTCAGCAGGGCCTTGCCGATGGGGGAATCGGGAGCGCTGTCGCAGATGGGTACGCCCAGGTTGAGGCTCTCCGAGGCCCGCACATAGTCGCTGGGGATGGTGTGCACGGGCACCTTGATGAAGACGTCCTGAAAGTCCTCCAGCCGCACGTCGGCCTTTTTGTCGTAGCGATTGAGCAGCAGGACGATCCGGTCCATGGCGATGCCCAGGCGGTCGCGCAACAGGGTAATGAGGCGCTTGGTATCGTGCAGATGGGCGACGGTCTGCTGAGTGACGAGGGCGATGACGTCGGAATGTTCCAGGATGGTGGCGATGGCCGGGTCGATGCGATGGGGCAGGTCGATCAGGATGTTGTCGTAGGCCTGGTTGAGCACGGCCAGCAGGAGTTCGGTCCGGGCGGCGCTGATGTCGTCCGGCACTATGATCTCGTCCATGGCCGCCGCCAGCAGGTGCAGGCCGTTGTCATGGCGCTGCACGTAGGCCTGCAGGGCCGACTGGTCGAGGGTCTGGACAAATTCCATGGCCTTGATGAGGCCATCCCGGGCGACCAGGTTGAGATAAGTGGGCAGGCCGCCGAATTGAAAATCGAAATCCACCAGCAGGAGGCGTTGCCGATAGTTGGCCTCCGTGGCCATGGCCATGGCCACGTTGGAGGCGATCAGGCTGGCGCCGCTGCCGCCCTTGGTGTTCATGAAGGAGATGAGGTGGGAGCCGAGATTCCCCCGCCGATTACGCTCTTCCTGGACCACGCGCGAGAGGGTGGCGATGGTGTCCTCCACATGCAGGGGCATGGGAAAGACATCGCGCACACCCACGCGCATGGCAATGCGCAGGCACTCCATGTCGTTGCTCTGGCTGACGACAAAGAGGGGCGGGCGGGGGGAGGGCATGCGCTCGATGAGGTCCCAGACGCCCTGGCGCCACTCGTCGTCCATGGCGAAGATGATGGCATCGGGCACCGGCCGGAGATATTCCGGCAGCAGCATCTGGTCGGGCTTGAGAATGTGGGGTACCAGGCTCAGGAGGGCCTGGCCTTCGAGGGCGTCGACCACGGTCCTGACCATATCCGGCGAGCGGCCGGCAACCAGCAATTGCAGGGTGAGATACATGGCGGCTTCTTAGATCAAAAGGATGAAGTAGCTTGCCCGGATGCGCGGTTGGACATCAGTGCGGTTATTCCTGTTCGGGCGTTTTGGTCGTCACGAGATCGAAGGTTTTAACCGACTTGGGATCGCCCTGGTCCTTCTGGTAGGCGCTCAGGGCCCCCGCCGCCTTGACCCCATCCAGTCCGTAGGCGCTGGCGGCCGGGTTGGCGGTCTGGATGGCGATCTGGTGGCGCACCGCGCCACCGAAACGGTAGTCATCCCGGGGATCGTCGCTGGCGCAGCCGGCGAGGAACAGCAGCGCCAGGCCCGTGCCCAGCCTAACGCTCGCCTGGAGTCTGGAAGGGATTCGCATCTTTTCGGGAGTCCGGTGTCGTGCTCGGAATCAGCCGCCCCGCGGAGGGGGCGGCCCAGGAGGTATCAGCCAATAATCGGTTAGAGGTCGTGGCCGAAGAGGCCTTCGCTCCCCTTTTTGTCCGGACCCAGCCGGTCGCCCTTGCCCGCCTTGGAGGCGGGGGTCCCGCTCGCCGGGGGCCTTTGGCCGGAAACCTTGCCCATCAGATAAAATTCTACGTCGGTGGGTTCGACGAAGCCATCCGTCGGCAAGGTAACCTGTTCAGGGTTGAAGGTGTTGGCGAGTCGGGGGGTGACGAAGATGACCAGTTCCGTTTGCTCCTTCTCCAGGGCCTGACTCCGGAAGAGGGCGCCCAGGATAGGCACATCCCCCAGCCCGGGAAACTTTTCGGTTTGGTCCCGCGATCTCTCACTCAGGAGGCCCGCGATGGCGATGACCTGGCCGCTCGGCACCTCGACAGTGGCATTGGCGCCCCGGGAGAGGATGCTGGTGTTCGCCTGGCCACCCGAGATAGTCGGAGGGCCGGGTTCGGAAACGGACACGTTTACCTTGAGATTAATGAGTCCAGAATCCATCACAAAGGGGATAAATTTGAGTTGGATTCCAAAATTTTTGAATTCGGTGTTTGTTTGGCCAGTTGTACTCGTCGTCGTGTAGGCCAGTTGGCCGCCAGAGAGAAACTCGGCCTCCTGGCCGCTCAAGGTGGTCAGGTTAGGTTCGGCAAGGATTCTGGCCATGCCCTGTTCCTCGGCGGCCTCCAGAAAGATATCGGCATAGAAGTTTCCGGAATTGATAAGGGCCGCGAGGCCGGTGCCGGCAATATCCTTGATGAAATTATCCACTGCTGATGCACTACTGACAATTTCCCCCTTGTCATTCCTTGTGACTGTATCTTGAATTTTGTCCTTTGCAGATCTGTTATGGGCCAGTCCGATCTTGACGCTGCCGCCATCATAGATACCCAGAAAGCGGGCATCGATGCTCTTGCCCAGGGTGCGGTTGACCTCCGCCACCTTGACCTCCAGCAACACCTGTTGGGCGCCGCCAACCTGCATCAGGTTGATGACCTGGGATGAGCCGCCCCCACCCCCACCCCCAGTTGCTCCGCTAATAGCGGCTCCGATACCACCCCCGCCGCCACCACCGCCACCACCGCCACCCGCGCCGCCCGAGAAAGCCTGCGCCAGGCGCAAGGCCGCGTCCATGCGCGCTGGGCTGGAGACGGTGCCGCTGAGGATGATGACCCCCTTGGCGGATTCGACCCGAATGCGTTCCTGGGGCAGCAGGCGATAGAGCTTTTCCTTGAGGGCCTCCAGATCCTGGATCACCTCCAGGCCGATCTGACGCACCACCTGATCCCGGTCGTCCCAGAGGATCATGTTGGTGTCGCCCAATTGTTTGGCGTTGATATAGATCTGCTTGGGATTGATGACCAGGATGTCGGCGATGGCCGGGTCGGCGATCGAGATGCGGGCCACGGGCTGGCGCAGGTCCAGGATGCGGGATTTGTTGACCGGCACCGAGATGGTCTGTTGGTCCTGCAGGGGCGAGGCCCAGACGGCCCCGAGCCAGAGGCCGGCCAGGAGCAGCAGCCATCGCGCCCAGTCACGGGCGCGGGGGCGGGTAGGGGCCAGGACGGGCGATGTCCTCGGTCTCATCTCGGGGCCTCCGGGTTCTGGGCTTGGGCCGCCTTGTAGGCCCCGGGTTCGGTGACCGTCACGGTCTGGGACTCCATGCCTCGAATAATGATGACCGGGTACACCAGGGGCCTCTCGGCGGCGACCGGGGTGACCGGCTCGGGCTGATCGGGTTCCAGATTGCTGTCATCGTCCCGTTGGCGCAGGACCAGGCGCACGCTACCAGCCTCCGATATCTCCGCCAGGGTTTCCGCCTGGCGTGGGTCCACTTCCAGGGTCACGGTCGCCGCCTTGACGTTGTTGCCCTCGACGCTCAGATTTTGGCCCACGGCGATGACCTTGATGTTTTTGAGAACCGTCTGGGCCTTCTGGCCGCTGCGCAGGCTGATGATATCCACATGGCTGCCCGGCAAGAGGAAACCGGCATGGCCGCTGATCTCGTCGATGCGCAGGGTCATCGCCCGTTTGCCCGGGGTGAGGGAGTTGGCGAGCATGCTCCCGGCGGTGTCATCCATCAGCCGCTTGGTGACGATGATTTCCCCGGTATAGGCCGGCTCCCGCAGCCGCTGACCAATCAGGTCATCCAGGGAGGTGATATGGGTCTCCGGGACCTGGTTGCGCGGCCGGGTTTCCAGGCGCAATTGGGCGGCGACGATAGGGGTGTTAAAGGGGATATCCGTGGCGGCCACCACCACGTTCACCTGCTCCACCGCTGCTTCCGACGAGGGGTTGATGCGACGTTCGATCCAGGTATTCCCCAGCCAGGCCACGACGGCGGCCAGTACCAGGGCCACGAGGAGCGTGAGCAGATTCTTGAATCTCATCCTAAAGTGCCGAGGCAGGTGGGCAAGGCTAAAAACAGCGGCAAGTTTAGCCTAAGGATGAAGCAACCGCCATGAGGCGACTTGGTTTTCAGGTGGCGAAAAGCAGGGGGGCGGCCAGGGCGCCGAAGGCGATGGCCGGGGCCATGGGCAGGCGCCGCCCCATGGCCTCGCTGGCCTTGGGGCGGACATAGGCGGCCCGCCCGGTGTGCAGCAGGGTGCGCAGCATGGCCCAGTAACGGCCGAAGGGGGGTTCCGCGCCTTGGGCGGCCCAGGCATAAAGGCCGAAGACCAGGGCCCAGGCCAAGCCCGCGAGGATGTAGAGGAGGAAGGCGTAGAGGATGAGTCGGGGCCCCAGCAGGCTGCCCACGGCGGCCATGAGCTTGAGATCCCCGCCGCCGGTCATGCGCAGCAGATAGCCCGGCAGGAGGAGCGCGAAACCCAGGAGCAGGCCCAGGAGGCTCAGGCCCAGACCAGAAATACCCGCCTGCCAAAAACCCACGGCCAAACCCAGCAGAGCGGCGCCGAGAGTGAGCCAGTTGGGGATGCGCCGCCAGATCAGATCCAGGAGGGAGGCGACGAGGACGAGGCCTACCAGGATACCTAGGGAGAGGGGGATACCGTCCGGAAAAGAAAAAGCCGGAGGCATGTCAGGATGCATCCGGCTGTTAAGGCAGCAAATGCCTTAAGTGTCAAACTAGGAAGAAGGCAGCGTAGTAGCTACTTTGGAGACGGTTTGGGCTACTTTAGTCCCTAACAGGGCGTAGCCACCGATGGCAGCCAGCACGACGAGGCCAACGACAATGGCCCATTCCACCATCTCGGCGCCGTCATCATCCTTCCAGAGTTTCAGGAGAAAGTTCTTCATGATGTTACCCTCGGTTGAGTTAAGAAGTCGGTTGTTAATACGGCAACAACCACCGCTCTTTGGACCCCCCGGCCCAGCCCTCCAAGATTGCATCAGTAATCCTACTGAGTAGCCTACCAGGAAAGTCTGATTCATGGGGAATCAATATGCGTAATGATACGCTGAATCCGGCGGCAAAAGTGACGAGTTGTGATGATTCTTGGTCATGGGATAGGGTTTTAGCCTCAGGTCCTGAAACGGCAGAAGGGGACCAGCAACTCCGTCTCGCTCAGCCCGCCATGGACGCCGATCTGGACAAAGCGCTTCTCGCTGGGCAAGTGGTCACGCAGGACGCTCCGGCCCCTCATCAACAGGCTGTAGTCGCCGATCCGCTCATGCAGGCGGGGATGCGGCTCGCCCCGGCCAAAGAGCCCAAGCTGGAACAGCTCCTCGCTGGGTCTCGGCAGGGCGTGGCCGCCCAGGACCTGCTGGCAGTAGTCCTCGAAGGCCCGGACGCGCCGCGGACGCAGGTAGCAGAAGGCGGCGCGGGGTTCGCCGCAAAGGGGCAGGGACAGGCAGGCCGCCAGCTCGGGGTGGTCCGCCAGGTCGAGGCGGTCCGCGGGCGCGGTGTCGACCAGGCCATGATCCGCCGTCACCAGCACCAGGGTGTCGGTACCGGCGCTGGCGACCAGGAAGTCGGTGAGGGCCTCCTCGATGGCGGCCAGGTGGCGCGCCGCCAGGGGGCTGGCCATGCCGGCCTCGTGACCGCGACTATCCAGGCCCGGCCAATATAAATAGAGGTACTTGGGGCCCGCATCCGCGCGCAGGATGCGGCCGGCCTGGCGGAACATGTCCCGCAGGTCGGTGAAGGGGCGCGCCTGGGCCGGTCCCAGGTACGCCAGATTGAAGTCGGAATAGGCGATCTTGGCCGGGGTGAGAAAGAAGGCGCGGGTACGGATGCGGCTGGCCAGGGGGCGAGGCCCCAGGAGCGTCGCCAGGTCAACCCCCGCCTGCCGGTAGCCGACGCCCCCATAGCGGGGGTGCCCGGGCAGGACGCTCATGACGCAGCCGAGCTCGCGGAAGTAGGTAAACCAGCCGGTGATGCCGTGCTGCTGGGGGGCGTCACCGGTGAGAAAGGTGGTGATGGCGGCGGCGGTGGTGGTGGGAAAGACCGAGGTGATGGCGCCGAGCTGGTGACGACTCAGGATGCCGTTCGGAGAGCGCTCCGCCAGCCAGTTTGCGCCCAGGCCGTCGATCACCAACAAGAGGATGTTGGTGTAATCCCGTATCGCCTCCGGGGGCAGCAGCCGGAGGTTGGGGTAATACGCCGCGCCCCCCCGGGCCCGCAGGAGGGAGGCCATGAGGTTGACGATGCTCCCGCCGTCGTAATCGGGCATCGGCAGGCCGGTGTCGGCGAGGAGCAGGGGGGCGGTGGCCGGGGTACTCATCGGCGTCATTATGAATCAAGTGGCGGAGCGGCGCCCCGGGACGTACCATGCGTGCCTTTCGTGCCGCCCCCTTGGGG
>JADZBU010000087.1 GCA_020851955.1 Chromatiaceae bacterium
CGCTGGCGGGTCTCCGGGTGGCTCGGTTCGACGTCGGGTGCGCTTCTGCTCTCAAGAGCCGCAGCACCGCCCTGGCTGAGAATAACGGGTAACTCCGTCTCGGTATATAATCACACGGGGCTGGACATATAGGCAACTTGGGCTTGTTTACAAGCGTTCTCATCGTCCTGTTTCTGGTTTGGATCCATGTCGGTCACCTGCTGCATCTCTTTTTTCCAGCTGGCGGGTTCATCAGCAACAAGACGGATTTGGTATTCTTTTTTGGTATCGGGTCCGCGGTGGGGGCCGTATTTGCCGTGGTTACTTTTTGCATTAGCGCTTTTTCCCTGCCGATGATCATGGATCGTCACACCGACCTGGTTACTGGCATCGTCACCAGCATCAACGCCGTATTGCGCAACCGAAGGGTCATGTTACTGTGGGCGACGACAATTGTGGGTGGGATGTTGCTTTCTGTGGTAACAGGATTACTAGGGCTGGTGGTGGTATTCCCGATCATTGGTCACGCTACCTGGCATGCCTACCGGGAAACCGTGGACGCGAGCGCCTGGCCGCCACGGACTTGACGCGCCGGTGCCACCGGATCGGTTTCGCGCTTCGCCCGGTCCCACCCCTAGGTCGGCGCGGATGTCTTGCGGAATGGTGGTCTGGCACTTGGCGGCGATCTTGACGATGGCGGTCATGGCATAATCTCGGAATGATTGGCATTACTTCCTTGCTGTAAGTCTGCCATGATCGCCTCGGCAGGCCCCAGGGCCGGCTGAGGGCGGCCCATCCCTCCTGGACGTTTTCGTCTGGCGAAAACCGCTCCGGAATCCTCAGATCCTCGATGGAGTGACCGTCATGACATATCAAACCAGTGTCAAACACCTCGAAAGGGTGGAGTTGTTATTCCCGGACTTCGTCAAGAACCAGCGGCTGCGGGCGTGGGTAACCGAAATCGCCCAACTCACCCAGCCGGAAAACATCTACTGGTGCGATGGCTCCCAGGCGGAATATGACCGGCTGTGTGGCGAGATGGTCAAAGCCGGCACCATGATCAAGCTCAACGAGGCGAAGCGCCCGAACAGCTATCTGGCCCTGTCCGATCCGAGCGACGTCGCCCGCGTTGAAGACCGCACCTTTATCTGTAGCATGCACAAGCACGACGCCGGCACGACCAATAATTGGGTCGCACCGGCCGAGATGAAAGCCACCCTGCGTGGCCTGTTCGACGGCTGTATGCGTGGTCGCACCCTGTACGTGGTGCCGTTCAGTATGGGACCGCTGGGATCGCCGATTTCCCACATCGGCGTCGAACTGAGCGACTCGCCCTACGTCGCCGTCAACATGCGCATCATGACCCGTATGGGCCAGGCGGTGCTGGAGCTGCTGGGCGAGGACGGTGATTTCGTGCAGTGCCTGCACACGGTCGGTGCGCCGCTGGCGCCGGGTGAGAAGGACGTGCCGTGGCCGTGCAACAAGGAGAAGTACATCGTCCACTTCCCGGAAGACAACGCTATCTGGTCCTATGGCAGTGGCTATGGCGGCAATGCCCTGCTCGGTAAGAAGTGCTTCGCGCTGCGCATCGCCTCCAGCATGGGCCGCGAAGAGGGCTGGCTGGCCGAGCACATGCTGATCCTTGGCGTGGAATCACCGGAAGGCGAGAGGACCTACGTGGCGGCCGCTTTCCCCAGCGCCTGTGGCAAGACCAACTTCGCCATGCTGATCCCGCCGCCGGCGTTCGACGGCTGGAAGGTGACCACGGTCGGCGACGACATCGCCTGGATCAAGCCTGGACCGGATGGACGACTGTACGCGATCAATCCGGAAGCCGGCTTTTTCGGCGTGGCGCCCGGCACCTCGGCCAAGTCCAACCCGAACGCGCTGGCGACCCTGCACGCCAACTGCATCTTCACCAATGTCGCGCTGACCCCGGATGGCGATGTCTGGTGGGAAGACCTGACCGACACCCCGCCCGCCGAGCTGACCGATTGGCGCGGCCAGCCGTGGACGCCGGACTGCGGGCGGGTCGCGGCCCATCCGAACTCCCGCTTCACCGCCCCGGCGGCGCAGTGCCCCTCGATTGACCCGGCCTGGGAAGACCCGAATGGCGTGCCGATCAGTGCCTTCATCTTTGGCGGGCGCCGCAGCACCGCGATTCCGCTGGTCGTGCAGGCGACCAACTGGACCCACGGTGTCTACCTGGGCGCGACCATGGGGTCCGAGACCACCGCCGCTCAGGCCGGCGCGCAGGGCCAGGTCCGCCGCGACCCGATGGCCATGCTGCCGTTCTGCGGCTACAACATGGCTGACTACTTCGACCATTGGCTGCAAGTCGGACACAATCTCTTCAATCCACCGCGCATCTTCTGCGTCAACTGGTTCCGCCGGGACGGCAACAATAAGTTCATGTGGCCGGGCTTCGGTGAGAACATGCGGGTGCTCAAGTGGATTCTGGACCGCACCCACGGCCGGGCTGCCGGTATCGAAAGCCCACTGGGCTGGATGCCGTCCTATCAGGATATCGACTGGCGGGGGTTGGAGTTCTCGGAAGAACGCTTCACCGAGATGATGTCCGTCGAGCGGGCACCCTGGATCCAGGAACTGCTATCGCACGAAGAGTTGTTCGTATCACTGTATGACCGGTTGCCCAAGGAATTTATTTTGCAGCGTGAACTGCTGTTGGCCAGTCTGTGGCGTTCGCCAGAACGCTGGCATTTGGCCACCTCGAACCAGCCCGCAGCTAAGAAGTGAAAGGTAGCGGCGCCCTGCGAGACTTTGGAGGTCGGCATGGTCGAGCCCCCCTTGTCCAGCATGGCCAAGGGGCGTCATTTCTTCATTCGTTCCAATGTTAAAGAGGATCGCGCTTACCTATCACTACCACCCTGTGAGCCCGGAGGAGTCGGTGGTCGCGGTCGGGGTCATGACGCGCAAGCCCTGACGGCTAGAGCCCTAAGGTTCTTGATACCAATCCCGCAAGACCTTGAGATCCCGGGCGGGGAGATAGGCGTAGGCCCCCATGAGGTCGGCATGGACCGCCTCGGCGAGCCGATGCGAGACCTTGGGGCTGGTCAGCATGTGGAAGTACCAGGCGAAGGGGTAGCCGAGGGCCCGGTCGAAGCCGTGGATCTGGTTGGCGAGGAGGGCGCCCCGGGCGACTTCTCCGTCGGGCAGGGGCGGAATCTCGCTCGCCAGAATGGGGATGGGTTTGGCGCTGAGATGGGTCGCGCCCTTGCGGTTCCGAGACTCCCGGATGGCGAGGACCCAATGCTCGCTAAAGTGGGCCGATTCCTGGGCGCTGCAGCGCTCCCAGTCCCTCGCAAACCGCTGCAGGCGCGCACCGGCCTCGCGGGAGGCCATGAAATCCGCCACCCGCAGCAGGCGCCGGAAGAGGAGGCGTGGGGGTCCCAGGGGCCTGGGCTCCAGGCGCGGGAAGTCCAGGGGGTCGACGAACTCCGCGATGCTGTCGGGGAACCAGTCGGGCGCGTTGATATGGCGATCCTGAACCTCCTGAAGCTGCTCGACCTCGATTTGGAGGAAGTCCGCCGGTCCAGGCCCGATGAGGGCCACCAGATAGTGGTTTTGGCCGTTGAGACGGGTCGCGATATAGGGTAGGTCGGTGACCTTGAGCAGGAGTTCATCGATATCGCCGCCAGACTCGGCCTCCGCCCAGGCGAGGATCTGGTGGGCGATGCGCTGGCCGTCCTGGTCCACCAGGCCTCCCAGTCGATGCCAGCCGCCACGGGTCAGGGCGTGGCGTGGCTCGATCCCAGGGAGCATCTCGCGCAGTACCGCGATCAGGACATTAAGGTCCCCGGGCGCCGGTAAGGTGGTGCAAGCCGACCCCAAGGCGATGGCCAGGTCGGTGGTTCCCCGGGCGTCCCCGGGGTGCGTAATGGCGGGATTAACCATGGCGCAAGTCAGACTCCGGGTTCCCGTTCGGCCAGCACCAGCCCGGTGGCCAGGTCCAGGTCCGTCGTCAGACGCGGGCACCCCGCCTGCCCATCCACCAGGTAGAGGTTGAAGCCCTCCGCGGTGCGCACGGGCCTGGCCCAACCGATGTCATCGTCCTGGCAATAGGTGAAGTGATGCTCGGCGAAGACCTCGCGCAGAGCCGTCAGGGTTTGCTCGTTGAGTCCGGCGCGTGTCACGACCTGCATCACTTGCTCGATGCGCTCCGGGGTGATCACGCCTCCATCTCCAGCGCCGGCTCGAAGCGGATGCGCGCCTCGGGGGCATGACCCATCACCTTGGCGAGCCAGGGGGGTGGTTTGTCCGCCAGGATGCGCTGGAGGTCGGTCAGGCGCGCCCGGGCGCTACCCCCGGCGGCATCCTGGATGGGATGGATGTCGGCCTTGACCACCTTGGCGGCGGCGGGCCCGCCAATGGAGGCGACATAGAGGAGCTGACAATCGCGGATCAGGTGGGCGCGATACGCCGTCTTGTCTTCCGCCTGGCCGTCCTCGACGTCGCGGGCGTCAATCAGGCGCACTCCGTCGGCGGAGACCTGGTAGATGAGGAAGCGCCGGGCACTGCCAAAATGGCCATCCAGGACCTCGCCACCATTAGAGGCACAGGCCACCCGGATGGAGCCGGGCATCATGCCTTCGCTAACCGGCTCCAGGACCGGCGGTGGGTCGGTGGCGGCGATCCCTTCCCCCTGCAACAGGGCCAGGGCGGTCTTGAGGGCGTCCAGGTCCAGGTCCTCGAGATCTCCATTCGCGGCGGTCTTGAGATCCTTGACGCGCAAGCTCGCCAGCTTGTCCGCTGTCGGCGGCAGACCGATGGCGTCGGCCAGGACGCGGATCAGGCGGACGGGCGAGATGTCGGGCAGCACCCGGGCAGCGAGTCCGATGCGCAGGGCGATGTCGTGCGAAAGTGGCTTATCCATGGTCATGGCTTCTCAAGTCGGTGCGCGGGTCGGCCGCGGAGGCGTGGCCCTCCCTGGCCAAGCACGAGAACCGGACGAGGTTTGTAACCCCATCCGGCCGCCCGTGTCTGCGCCTAGTCTCATTTTGGGGATCCGTCCGGGTACCCGCCTAGGCCGCGACGATGCAGTCGTCCTCCATGCAGGCGCTGATGCACTGGGGCAGGTCGTGTTCGCCCACGCACTCGGTGCAGGTCTCGGCGTCAATCTTGTAGGTACCCTTGAAGGGGCTGATGGACTTGGTGGGGCAAAGCGGCAGGCAGTCGCCGCAAGCGGTGCAGATACTTCTAACGATCTGAAAGGCCATGGTGCTCTCCCATTGGGGTGTGGTCGCCGGAAGGGGTTACGCCCCGGCGAGTGATTCAGGCGGCGCGGGTGAAGCGCAGGGTGGTCGGAAAACGTGGCGGTGGGCTGATGGGGTCGAGGTACCACTGGGAGCCGTCGGTCAGCTCCACCCGGCCCCCCCAGGCCTCCGGGGTGTCGGTCTCCACCGAGGCGATGGTCTCTTCCATGTCCTTCTTGGCGACATAGAAGAGTAGGGCCCCGGTGTCGCTTTTGCGGATCATGACGCTCGGCATCTGTGGTCTCCTGTCGATGGCCCGCCCGGGCCTGGTCAGGCTGGCGAGGGCGGCGGTGTCTGGGCGGGGCCCCGGTCAGGGCCAGTCGCTGATACCTCACCCTGGCGTGGGGCTTCCCGTACCAGGGGCTTGCGGCTAACCCAGGACTAACGCACCAGGTCGTAGTTGTAGTCGGTGGTCCCCATGCCGCGGGTGTCCTCATCCAGCCGCTCCAGGACCGCGTTGACCAGGGTGGTCAGCAGGTACATGGCCCCCTCATAGCCCAGGGTGGTCATGCGGTGCAGATGGTGACGGTCGAAGATCGGGAAGCCGATGCGGATCAGCGGGACCTCATGCTCCTTACCCTTGTGCAGGGTGTCGCGCTGGATGAATTTGCCGTAGCTGTTGCCGATCATGAAATCAGGCTTGTCGGTGAAGCACAGGGAGCGGAAGTGCCAGAGGTCGCAGCCGGTGTAAACCTTGCCCTCCTGGCCAAAGGGCGAGGAGGCGAGCAGGGCCTCGACCTCCTTTTTCCAGCGCTTGTTGGCCTGGTGGCAGAGGACGTGGGTTGGTTCGGCCCCCAGTTCGAGCAGGAACTTGACCATGCCGAGGACGAAGTCGGCGTCGCCGTAGAGGGCGAACTTCTTGCCGTGCAGCCAGGCATGGCTGTCGGTCATCATATCGACCAGCCGGCCGCGCTCCTTGGTGAGCGAGTCGGGGATGGGCTTGCCGGTCAACTCGGCCACCTTCATCAGGAAGTCGTCGGTCCAGGCCAGACCCATGGGGATGTTGACGTGGCTCGACGGCTGCTTCCAGGTGATCTGGACGAATTTCTTAGTCTTAGCCAATTGCCAGGGTTGCAGCAAGAGGGTGTCGATGGCGTTGGGGGCATCCTGCATCTCGTCGAGGCGGGTACCCCCATCGTACATACGAAACTTACCATCGGCCGGGGTATCCAGCACCTCGGTGGGGTCGCAGAGCAGGCTGTATTCGACACCCATCTCCTTCATCATGCGGTGCATGACGCGATAGTTACCCAGATAGGTCTCGAAGCCGGGTACCAGGTTAATCTTGCCATTGGAGCCGACAACCTTGTCGTCCATGGCATTGATCGTGAAATGGCGCTGTATCCCCTCGAACATATTGTCCCAGCCCGTGGTATGGCTGCCGACGAAGCTGGGTGTATGGGCGAAGGGGGTCGGAAACTCGGACGGAATATAACCTTCCTTCTTGGCATTGCCGATGAAGGCGTTGAGGTCGTCGCCGATGACCTCGGCCATGCAGGTGGTGCTGACGGCGATCATCTTCGGCTTGTACAGGGCCATGGCGTTTTCCAGGCCATCGAACATGTTCTTCTGGCCGCCGAATACCGCCGCGTCCTCGGTCATGGAGTCGGAGACGCAGGCGATGGGCTCCTTGAAATGACGGTTGAAATAGGTGCGGAAATAGGCGACGCAGCCTTGCGAGCCATGCACATAGGGCAGGGTCTTCTCGAACCCGAGGGCGCAGAGGACGGCGCCCAGGGGTTGACAGGCCTTGGCCGGATTGACGGTCAGGGCCTCGCGCTTGAAGTTGAGTTCCTGGTACTCCGGGGTCGTGCTCCACTGGAAGATCTCCTCGATCTTCTCGGCGGAGTGCCCCTCTTCCACGCCGTCGCGCTTCCTGGCGAGGTTGTCCACATACTCCGGTTCCCGGAAGAGGGGATAGCTGGGCTTGATCTGGTCGATGGTCTGGCTCATGGGTAGGCTCCCGTCGCGCCGCTAATCCGCGGACAACGACCTGGTGGGTACTGAGTTCTGTTTACGGCGGCTGGATTTAGGGGCGTAGGTCGGGTTAGCGTGAGCCTAACCCGACACCACCGCTAGGCGCTGGCGGCCAGGGGCAGGGCCTCTCCCGTGGCCAATTGCTGCCAGGACGCCCGCATCTGCTTCCAGCAGGGGTTGTTGATGGTCATGTCCATGTCGCGGGCGAAGATGGCGAAGCCGTCGTAGCCGTGGTAGGGGCCGGAGTAGTCCCAGGAGTGCATCTGGCGGAAGGGGATGCCCATCTTCTGAAAGATGTACTTCTCCTTGATGCCGGAGCCCACCAGATCGGGCTTGACCTTCTTGACAAACTCCTCGAACTCATAGCCCGTGATGTCGTCGTAGAGCAGGGTCGCATTGCCCATTTCCTTCATGGTGCGGTCATAGTCGTCGTTGTGGCCGAACTCGTAGCCCGTGCCCACGACCTCCATGCCGAGATCCTCGTAGGCACCGATGACGTGGCGCGGGCGCAGGCCGCCGACATAGAGCATGACCCGTTTGCCTTCCAGACGCGGGCGGTACTTGGCGATGATCGCCTCGTATTCGGCCGTGTATTTGGCGATGACCTGTTCGGCGCCGGCCTGGATGGTCTCGTCGAAGAAGGCCGCGATCTTGCGCAGCGACTCGGCGATCTTGGTGGGGCCGAAGAAGTTGTACTCCATCCAGGGCACTCCGTACTTCACTTCCATGTGACGGGAGATGTAGTTCATGGAGCGGTAGCAATGGATCAAGTTCAGCTTGACCTTGGGGGTCAGTTCCATCTCGGAGAGGGTGCCGTCACCGGACCATTGGGCGACCACGCGCAGACCCATCTCTTCCAGCAGGATGCGCGAAGACCAGGCGTCACCGCCGATGTTGTAGTCGCCAATCACGGCTACGTCGTAGGGCGTGGTGGCGAAGGACTCGTCACCGTCGCGGTTGCCGATGACCCAGTCGCGGATGGCGTCGTTGGCGATGTGGTGTCCCAAGGATTGGGAAACGCCGCGGAAGCCCTCGCAACGCACCGGTACCACGGGCTTTTCGAGTTCCTTGCTCTTCTTCTTGGCCACCGCCTCGATGTCGTCCCCGATGAGTCCAATGGGGCATTCGGACTGCACACTGATGCCCTTGCTCAGGGGGAAAAGGCTCTCGATCTCGGAAATGAGCTTGTCGAGTTTCTTATCCCCGCCGAAGACGATGTCCTTCTCCTGAAAATCCGAGGTGAAGTTCATGGTGCCGAAGGTGTTGATCCCGGTCATGCCGACGTAATAGTTGCGGCGACCCGCGCGGGAATACTGGCCACAGCCCACCGGGCCGTGGGAGATGTGGATCATGTCCTTGATGGGACCCCAGACCACGCCCTTGGAACCGGCGTAGGCACAACCACGGACCGTCATGACGCCGGGCAGGGATTTGCGGTTGGAGATGATGCATTTCTTGGACTGCTCGACCGTGGGATCGTTGACCGCCAGATGCTTGGCGCGCTCCTTCTTGGCCTTATCCGGATAGACCTCGAGCACCTCTTGGATGAGTTCGAGCGTTTCTTCGCGAGTCAATGTGGACATAGGGGCTTTCCTCGATTCGGCGCCGCGGCTCATGCGCCGACGGTCGCGCCTTGGGAAACAGGGGAAGAGGGGGGGGACGGCGACCTTCCGTGGCGCCTCCCGTCGCGGGCTGACTCGGTCAGGCGGCGAGGGCCACTTCCTGCACGGCGGTCTTGCCGATGATGGATTCGTCTTCCTCGTCCAGGAGGCCGAAATCCATCAAGAGGTCTTCCAGCGCATCCATGGTGATGGGGGTGGGGATCACGAAGTTTTTGTTTTCGATGATCTTCAGGGCCAGGTCGCGGTACTCCTGGGCTTGCTTGGCCTTGGGGTCGTACTCGATGACCGTCATGCGGCGGATCTCGGCGCGCTGCACCACGTTGTCACGGGGCACGAAGTGGATCATCTGGGTGCCGAGCTGGCGGGCCAGTTCGATGATCAACTCGTCTTCCCGGGCCGTGTTACGGCTGTTGCAGATGAGACCCGCCAGCCGAACGCTCCCGGAGCTGGCATATTTGACGATGCCCTTGGAGATGTTATTGGCCGCGTACATGGCCATCATCTCGCCCGAGCAGACGATGTAGATCTCCTGGGCCTTGTTCTCGCGGATGGGCATGGCGAAACCGCCACAGACGACATCGCCCAGTACGTCATAGAAGACGAAGTCGAGATCCTCGTCGTAGGCACCCTCTTCCTCCAGGAAGTTGATGGCCGTGATGACCCCGCGACCGGCGCAACCGACGCCTGGCTCGGGGCCGCCCGATTCGACGCACTTGATATTGCCGTAACCCACCTTGAGCACGTCCTCAAGCTCCAGATCCTCGACGGAGCCGGCATCGGCGGCCATCTGCATGATGGTATTCTGTGCCTTGGCGTGCAGGATCAGACGGGTGGAGTCGGCCTTGGGGTCGCAGCCGACGATCATGACCTTTTTACCGAGTTCGGCCAGACCCGCCACCAGGTTCTGGGTGGTCGTGGACTTACCGATGCCGCCTTTACCGTAGATGGCGCATTGACGTATTGCCATGGGGATATCTCCTGTGGGGCCGCCGCGAAGGGGGCGTGAATATGCGGTGCTTTCGATATCGTTTTCGCAATCCATGTGCCAACGCCGGTCATGCCAACATGATGCTGTTTTTAAATGAATTTATACCTCGTGGCGAGGTCACCGGCTTGGTGGTATCCCCAACAAAGTCACCCCTGGTCATGGATAACAAGCGACAAAGCGAACAAGCCGCGGGGGTGCCCGATTCCGGCCTCCCCGACAGCGCGCGGCTCGCGATCAACCACTGCAATCTACCGGCGGCGATCCTGGGTGGCCTGACCTTCCAACGGCACCCAGTCCCACTGGAGTTGGATGGCATTCGGGCCTTTCATGTGGCCCTCTTCCGGACCCTGGCGCCTCTCGATCAACATCCAGCCCGGGCCCAGGCCTTTCGCGACTACATGAGCGCCCATTTCCTCCTCGATCACCTGGACGAGGCGGGGTTCGTGTCGGGCCGGGCCAGAAAGAAGCGGGCAAACGCCAACTATCTGCGGCTGGCGCGCGGCTGGTCCTTCGATTCGAACGGGCGCGAGGGGGCTGTTCTCAAGCGCTGGGTGGAGAGCCGCTTTGGCCTTCTGGCGCGCCACCACGCCGGCCCCCTCCAGGGACCCGGCAGCGAGGCCTATCGTCGCTATCTCGCCGAAGGTACCCGGGGTCTCTACGCCACCAATGCCCTGGAGGCCCAACTCGACCTGCTCTACACCTATTGTCAATATGAGTTGCGCCTCGCTCAGCCCCAGGAGACGCACCTGACCCTGTTCCGAGGTATCAACCGCATCGACGAGCACGAGATCCTGGCAACCCTGGGCGGTGGCCGCTACCGGGTCCTCTTCAATAATCTCAACAGCTTTACCAGCAACCGCGAGCGTGCCGACGAGTTTGGCGACTACATCCTACGGGTCGAGGTACCCTTGCCGAAGATCTTCCTCTTTAATCAATTGTTGCCCGGCATGCTCAAGGGCGAGGACGAATACCTGGTGATCGGGGGCCTTTATGAGGTCGCAATCAGCCCAATCTAATCTCCCCATCACCTGTCGAGGACCGATCCATGCTGATAAAGCCACCAACCCCCATCCCGCCCTCAGAGATCACCCCCAAGGAACACTGGCTGCGGCGCCGGGAACTGATGGCCGGGGCAGCCGCGGGCCTGGGCCTGGCGGCCCTCGGTGGCTTGGGGGCGGTGCTGACGGCCCGTCCGGCCCGGGCGGGGGACAAGATTCCGGGCCTGGCCCCCAGCCCCTTGAGCACGGACGAAAAACCTACCAGCCTGGAAGACGTGACGAGTTACAACAACTTCTACGAAATGGGCACGGAGAAGGATGATCCGGCACGCTATGCCAGCCTGCTCCAGACCCGGCCCTGGACGGTGCGGGTGGATGGGGCCTGCGCGGCGCCCGGGGAGATCGGGATCGAGGATATCCTGACGGGCTTCCCCCAGGAGGAGCGTATCTATCGCCTGCGGTGCGTGGAGGCCTGGGCCATGGTGATTCCCTGGGTGGGCTTTCCCCTCGGGGACCTGCTCAAGCGCTTCCAGCCGACCTCCCAGGCCAAGTTCGTCGCCTTCGAGACCCTCCATGACCCCAAGCAACTGCCGGGGCAGAAGCGCGCGGTGCTTGAATGGCCCTATCGGGAGGGCCTGCGCATGGACGAGGCCATGCACCCCCTGACGATCCTGGCCACGGGCCTCTATGGAGAGGTCCTGCCCGGCCAGAACGGGGCGCCCCTGCGCTTGGTCGTGCCCTGGAAGTACGGCTTCAAGAGCATCAAGTCCATCGTGCGCATCAGCTTTGTCGAGTCCCAGCCACCGGCCACCTGGAACCAGATGCAGCCGGACGAGTACGGCTTTTATGCCAACGTCAACCCGGCGGTGGACCACCCGCGCTGGAGCCAGAAGAGCCACCGCATCATCGGCGCCGGCCTCTTCGCACCCAAGCAGAAGACCTTGCCCTTCAATGGCTATGCCGATCAGGTGGCGAGCTTGTACGAGGGCATGGATCTGAAGCGCTTTTTCTGACGTCATGTCCGTCCCCAGGCCCAGCCCCCCGTCGCCCGCCAGGCCCACCCTCCGGCCCGATACCGCCGTCCGTTTCGGCAAGCCCCTCATCTTTCTGCTCTGTCTGGCGCCCTTGGGCCTGCTGGTCTGGCGGGCTCTGAGCGACGGGTTGGGCGCCAATCCGGTGGAGGCGGTCGTCCATTTCACGGGGAGCTGGGCCCTGCGGCTCCTGCTGGTTACCCTGGCGGTCACGCCTCTGCGGTGCCTGAGCGGTTGGCCCTGGCTGGTGCGGTTCCGGCGCCAGCTCGGTCTCTTCGCCTTCTTCTATGCCGTGCTCCATTTCACGGC
>JADZBU010000088.1 GCA_020851955.1 Chromatiaceae bacterium
CCGGATGTTGCTGGAACAGCCGGTCAATGCCTTGCAGTACAACCTGGATGGCTATGTTTTCGCGGGAGAGTTGCGGCCATTGGGGTTTGTTGAATCGGTGATGTATCCCGGGACGCAGGCCTTCATGCGTTTCGATTATCCCAGTCGCCTAAGCGGGCCGGGGCGGGAACAGGCGCTCGACGTGGCCCGGCGCTTTTTGTCAGCCGTGGGTTTTAACCATGGTCTGTTCAACATGGAGTTCTTCCATGATCCGGTGACGGAAAAAGTGACGGTGATCGAGTTCAATCCCCGCATGGCGGCGCAATTTTCCGATCTGTATCTGCGTGTCAAGGGGGTCGATTTGCATCGTCTCGGTCTGGAACTGGCCTTAGGTCGCGATCCGGTCCGGCTGCCCTGGGCCGAGCCTGCGGCCGGTGCCGCGGCCAGCTTTGTCTATCGCTGTTTTGATCCGGCGGAACGCCCCGCGATGCCGGACGCCGCCCAACAGGCGGCCCTGGCCAAACGTTTTCCGGATGCGCTGCTGTTCCGCTTTGCCAAGTCACCGGGGCAGATTGCCCGCGATTTCAAGTGGGTGGGCAGCTATCGTTATGGCATCCTGCATCTGGGGGGCCGGGATGCAGGCGAGCTGCGGGAGCGGTGTCTGGAAGCCAGCGAGCTGCTCGGTTGGCCGGCACCCTATGCGCGGCAGCCGGCGGAAACCCCTGTGCCGGCCGGCGATCCAACCCCCGATTATTCCATGGAAATTTACCGATGATTGCTCGCTCACGGGTTTCTTTTCCCACCCTGGGGCTGACGGCAGCGCCAGTTGCCAAGAGCAAGGCCGCCGCTGGTCTAGGCCAGTGAAAGCGCCCCGCCTGCTGCAGCTCGCAGGGGAAGATCCCGCCGCCACCCGGGCCGCGATTTTTGCCGGTTTTTCGGCAGCCCCCGCGGTCGTCTCGCCCAAGTATTTTTACGATGCCCTGGGTTCGCGGCTGTTTTCGGCCATTACCGAACTGCCGGAATACTACCCGACCCGCACCGAGGCGCGGATTTTTTCCTGCTTCATCGGCGAGATGGCCGCGGAACTGGTGCCGGTCACCACCCTGGTTGACCTGGGGGCGGGCAACTGCGAAAAGGCGGCCAGCCTGTTTGCGGCATTGCAGGTGCAACGCTATGTCGCCGTCGATATTTCGGCCAGTTACCTGCGAGATTCGCTGGAGAGCCTGCAGCGCAAGCACCCGGCGATGGACATGCTGGGGATCGGCCTCGATTTCTCGCGGACCCTGACATTGCCCGCCGAGGTGGGGGAGGGGCCGAGGACGATGTTTTATCCCGGGTCGAGTATCGGCAATTTCACGCCGGCCGAGGCATTGGCCTTTCTGCAACAGGTACACCTGGCCAGCGCCGGCGGCGCCTTGCTGATTGGTGTCGATCTGGTCAAGCCGACCGACATTCTCGAGCGCGCCTATGACGACCCGCTCGGCGTTACCGCGGCCTTCAATCGCAACCTGCTGCGCCATCTCAATGCCCTGGTCGGCACCGATTTCGCGATCGACGACTGGCGTCATGTCGCCTTTTTCAATGCGCGGGAATCGCGGATCGAAATGCATCTGGAGGCGGTAAAGGCCACGGTGGTGCATTGGGCCGACGGCGAGCGAGCCTTTGTCGCCGGTGAGCGCCTGCATACCGAAAATTCCTACAAGTGGCGTTCGGAGGACTTCGCCGACCTGCTCCAGGCCGCCGGTTTCCGTCGCGTGGCGTCATGGACGGATGAAAACGGCTGGTTCGCTGTTTTCAGAGCATTTTCATGACCATGGATCTAGGTCGCGCAGCTCCGAAACCCGCTGTGAATATCGTTGCGTTCAGGCGTGAAGAAGTTGCGGTAGCGTGGATGCGCCATGCGCGGCGAGGTGGCGCGACTGGCGCCGCGCAATACCCAACGGTCACTGAACCAGGGGGCGGAATAGTCCCGGTAGGGGTGGGCCACAAAGCCGGGATAGGGCAGAAAGGGACTGGACGTCCACTCCCAGACCTGGCCCCAGGCAAAATCCGGCTGACTGCTGGCGGCAAATTCCCACTCGGCTTCCGTTGGCAAGCGCCGGCCAGCCCAGCGGCACCAGGCCTCGGCTTCGAACCAGGTCAAATGGGTCGCCGGGGTATCGCGGGGCAAGGTCCGCCATTCGCCCGCCAGCAGCCCTTGCCATTCGGAACCCTGCTTGCGCAGGTAGCGGGGCGGGGCGGTGCCCGTGGCTTCCAGGAAGGGGAGGTAGCGTTCCCAGCTGACCACGCAACTGTCGATTTCAAAGGCGGCCAGCTCGACGCCATGGAGGCTCAATTCATTGTCAAAGGCAAAGCCGCCCTCCGGGTAACCCAGATTCCAGGTATTTCCGGGAATCTTCAGGGTACTCAAGGGCGGCAGGGCGGCGGGCGGGGCCATGAGTGTTTCCGGCAGCGGAATGCTCAAGGCCTGGGCCATGTAGATGGCTGCTTCGCTGTGCATGTCCTCATGGAACAGCACCAGACGGTAGAAATAGAGGTCGTCGTCGGTTTCGGGTGTCTTGGCCAGCAAGGCCAGGGTGTCGTCAAGCACCGCTTCCAGGTAGGCGCGGCTTGCCCCCAGGTCCGGCAGGGGCAGCGTCCAGCGTCTGGGGTGGGCGACCTGGCTGGAGTTGTACCAGGCATCGGCCTCTTTCAGGCGACCGGCCGGCCGGTGATGATCGGGGTCGGCCTGAACACCCCGGGCGCGCTGCGGGTTGCGGCTGATCCAGTAGTCCTGGAACCAGGCGATATGCCCGACTTCCCAGCGGGGTGGATTGAGCTGGGTCGAATAGGGGACCACCAGGTCCTCTCCCAGGCGGTAGGCGTAGGCGGCCAGCAGGGTGAGGGTGCGCCGATGGCTGTCGCGCAGGGCTTCGGCAAGGAGGGTGCGGCCGCTGGTGCGGGCCATTATGGCTTGGGCAGTGTTCATGGCGGGGCTTCGGTACAGGCTTGATATGGGAAGTATGCCGCAAGTCGTCATTGTCAGCCCGGCCTTGCGCGATGCCAACAACGGTAACTGGCGGACCGCGCGCCGCTGGCAAGCGCATCTGGCGGGGGAGTTCCGGGCCCGGATCGTCGATCACTGGCCCGATGCAGCGGCAGCGGATGACCGGGTCATGATCGCCCTGCATGCGCGGCGTTCGGCCGATGCCGTCGCCGCCTGGCATGCGGCGCGGTCGCAAGGCAGTCTGGCCGTCGTGCTGACCGGGACCGATCTTTACCGGGACATCCAGACCGATGCCGCGGCACGGCGTTCGCTGGCCATGGCGGGGCAGCTGGTGGTCCTTCAGGAATGCGCCCCGGCATCCTTGCCAGTCGACTGTCGCGCCAAGACACGCGTCATTTTCCAGTCGACCACCTCGCGCCAGATCCTTGCCAAGTCATCCCGCCGCCTGCGCCTGCTGATGGTCGGGCATCTGCGTGAGGAAAAGTCCCCGGAGACCTTGTTCGCCGCGGCGCGCTTGCTGGCGAACCGGCCCGAGGTGGCGATCGATCATATCGGCGAGGGGCTTGATCCGGCGCTCGCCGCGGCGGCCAGGGCCACCATGCTGGCCGTGCCCAATTACCGCTGGCTGGGCGGCTTGGCCCATGAGGCCGTCCGCCGGCGTATCCAGCGGGCGAGTCTGCTGGTGCATGCCAGCCGTATCGAGGGGGGTGCTCATGTCATCATGGAGGCAGTGACCAGCGGCACGCCCGTGCTGGCCTCGGCCATTGCCGGCAATGTCGGCATGCTGGGGGCGGATTACGCGGGCTACTTTCCCTGGGGCGAGGCGCCGGCGCTGGTTGAACTGATCCTGCGCTGCCGTTCGGGTGGTCTGATGCCGACCTTGGCGGACCAGTGTCGCGCACGGGCGCCGCTTTTCGACCCAGCCACCGAGCGCGCCGCGCTCCGGCGGCTGGTCCATGAACTTCTGGAAAATGCCGAGATGCAAGCAGTCACCGACCCGGTAGCGAGGGATATCGTCCTGATTGGCGGGGGGCACAGTCACGTCGGCGTAC
>JADZBU010000089.1 GCA_020851955.1 Chromatiaceae bacterium
CAATTACCCCTTCACGAATAAGTGAACAGAAGGCGGTCAGGTGCAAGTCGGCTGTCAAGTCGGCGTCCGGCCAGTAGGGGAAGATATCAGGGCGCAGGGCGGCCAGCGGCAGGCGAACACGCCACTGTTGCCGGTCGCCCCGATACGCCAGGACAGGCCATAGGCCCGCAGCCTCCGCTTGACGGGCGGCTTGTGCCCACCAGACGGCCAGGCTTCCGGGCGGGGTGGTGGCATACCGCTTGATCTCAATCGCCAGCCGGGCCAGGGCCTCCGCCACGGGCCCAGCGGCCGACGGCGGGGCGATCAAGTCATGCCCACCTCGCCGTGATTGCTCGAGGTTCCGCGCCAGCCGGATGCCCAGCAGTTCATCCACGGCGGCGGCGAATTCCCTTTCTCCGCTCGCCCCTTTCCTTCTGGATCCCGCCCCGGTCATCGGGCGTCTCGTTGCGCTGGGGGGGGTCAGCATGGTTGTGCCTCCTGGGTCCCTTCCTGACGCTTGTGCATGGCCAGGCTCAGGGCCTTGCCGGCGGCCAGATACAGGCGCCGCTCCTCCTCGGGGTCTTCCTGTAAAGGGGCGTTGTAGGCCCAGCGGCGGGCCTTGGCCAGCAGGTCATCAATGGTGGTGGGGGTCTCGGTCATGGGGTGGTGCCTCAATGAGTGATATGTTCGAGAAAGGCCATCCCGTCCCGGCGGGCGACGGGGATGGTCAGCAGGACGAGGGCGCCGGCCAGGCCGGGATCAATCCCTAGGATCTTGTGCCATCTCCCGCCCGGCGCTGAAATCGTCGCCCCAATCGTCGGCGGTGCCGTCCACCACGTCCGCCGGAGCGGCTTCGGGTGCGGGCGGGGGTGTCGTCGGCTGCTCTTCGTTCATCGTCGCCCGCCAGCGGGGTAGCTGTTGCGCGATCCACTCGGCCACGTCCGGGGGCAAGGCGTCCAGGTCGATGTCGCTGGCCTGGGCATAGCGGTCACTGAAGCGGCGATGGATGGCCGTCTGGATCCGTGCCACGGGTAGCCCCCGGAGTTGGCCCACCAGGTCGGGGGCGGGTGGCGCATCCAGCGGGACCGTTTCCCACTCCGCGTCCACCGTAACCGGCGCTGGCCCCTGGTCGCGGGTCGTCGCCTTCCCCAGCCGTTGCGCCAGCCGCTCCTTGACGCTTGCCGTCCGCGAGGCGGCGGCGGGCTTGATCACCTCGGCCTGACCCATGTCTCGCTCGAGGATGCGTTCCGCTTCGTCCTGGTCATAGATACCGCCATACCCGAAGGCCAGCCGGGCGCATTGGATCATGGTCTTATGCCGGAGCATCCGGCGCGGGTGGCTTTGCCAGGGGCCGGTACTGCGGCGACATTCGGCCAAGTATTCCGTCACCGCGACCGGGTGGCGGCGGTCCTTGCGGTGGATGCGGCAAGTACAACTCTCGGCGTCCTGCTCGAAGTCCATGCCGTCGAAGGCCGGATGGTCATTGATGATGCGCGACCAGCCGTCCACCCCGACCACGGGGACGATGCCGTTCTGGCGGTCGGGGAAGGCATAGATTTCACGGGTCCAGGGGTTCAGGCCGTGCTGTTGGGCCACCACCAGCAGGGCCGTCATCTGCGCATCGGTCACGGGGCCCTTAAAGGCGGTGGCCTTGAGGGTCTGCACCAGGTCGGACCCGGCTTCGGCCAGGTTGAAGCGGGCCGCCAGCTTGTCGGTGATGACCGCCAGGGCGGATGAAGGGGCGATGTTTTGATGGGTCATGTGCTCAATTCTCCAGAGTCTTCGCCAAGCGCAGCACACGCGGGCCGGGCACGTTCTTGGTGAAATCCGCCAGCCAGGCGGCGCGGGTGTCGTCATCCAGGTCTTCGATAAGACGCTGACCGAGTCCGGGCCAGTCGATGCGGATACTGTCCTTGTTCGCCCGGTAGCTGGCGAGGTTGGCCCCCTGGAACACGATGCTGTCGGCGTCCGCCAGCCGGGGCATGAGTTGGTCCTTGACGCCCTGCTCTTCGGCCTCCGCGGCCTTGACCTTCGCCTTGGCGGTGGCCAGGGCCTTCAGCAGTGCCACCGTCGTTGGGTCGGCTTCCAGGGTCTTGCCCGGCTGGTGGGCGCGCCACCGTTGGCGGGCCTCGGCCTCGGTCACGGGATCGGGGGGCACGTCCGCCAGGACATGATCCGTCCACCACTTCGCCGCGATCTCGAGGATGCCCTGCTCCAGGTCCTCGTCGCGGCGCAAGGGGAAGACCCGCACCTCGGCATTGCCGATCAGGGCCGCCAGGTCCCAATGGGCGCACTGGGTGAGGGCCTGATAGGTCGCGCACTGGAGCAAGTAACTCTCTGGTATCTGGTCGCTGCCGTCCGGGCCCCACTCGCTGTCGCGGCCAGCGGCGAAGGCGCCGACCGTCTTACACTCGAGGCCCCGGTCGGTGAGGATGCGACCCCGCACGGCGGCGCGAGACTTGCCCTCGGGAATCACGAGCCGGTCCAGGTGGCCCCCAAGGGGGCCGGTCGGGTGGCGCAGCATGGGCGTGAAGCGTTCCACCCGGCGTCCCGTCAGGCGGGTGTACTCGCTGGCGACGAAGCTTTCCGCATGGGTGCCGAAGCGCATCGGCAGGCTGTCCGCGTCATCCACGCGGCGGCCGGTCTTTTCCTCCCAGAGTTGATAGGGCGTCTTCCAGCGACAGACTCCGACAATTACTCCAATATCCGAACCGCCTAGGCAGGTGCGGCGATCAGCCAAGAATTGTTCGCGAGAGATGTTCATAGGGTGGGTGGCTCCATATGGCTGACCGGGGCATCCGGTCCGTGGTGGTGGGGGAAAGGGCGGCCGGGGGATCGCTGATGGCGGATCCGGTCAAAAATGTTCCTGTTCTTGATCCAGCGCGCCACGGCGTCCGTGGGGGTAAGCGGCGGGAGATCGCGCCAGGACCAGGGGGGGCGGGTGGCGGGATGCCGGGCGAGGGTCAGGTAATGGGCCCGCCCCGGCTTCTGGCCATTCGCCAGGCAATAGGCCATCGCCATCCGGTAGAAGGTTTGGGGATCTTCCTGGGTGCCGTCATCACTGCCGGGGGAGGCACTGCCGAAGGCGACCAGTTCGCCGTCGCGACTGACGATGCGCGAGGCCCTGACCGGCCGATCTAGCCCGCAGCGGGGGCAGGTGATCTCGTCGGGGTCCATGATGGCCCCGCAATGCCGACAGGCGACGAAGAGCGGCTTGTCGCGCTTCTTGGCCTTGGCGGGGTCGGGCTTGTCGCCTAGATCGAGATCGGGAACGGTGAAGTGGTGGGGCAGGCCGTGCTTGAGGCAATTGCCGGAGTGATCCAGGATGATGCAGTCGTCCTTGCCGGGGGCGGTGCGCAGTCCGCGGCCGCACTGTTGGATGTGCAAGGCCATGCTCAGGGTGGGCCGGGCCAGGATCAGGCAGGCGGCATCGGGGACATTGAAGCCGGTGCCCAGGACGTTGACGCTGGTCAGTAGCTTGATGGTGCCCGCCTTGAACCCGGCGACGATGTCGCGGCGCTCGCTGGCCTCGGTGCGATAGTCCAGATGGGCGGCGGTGATCCCGGCGGCGCTGAAGTCGTCCCGGATGCTTTGCGAGTGCGCCACGTTGGTGGCGAAGCATAGCGTCGGGCGGTCTTCGCCCTTCTCCTCCCAGGTCCGCACGATGTCGCCAATGAGGCCCTTGGCGTTCATGGCGGCGGCGAGTTCGGCTTCCTTGTAGTCGTAGCCGGCGGCGGTCGGCCCGCAACTGACGTCGGCCAGGGCCTTCAGAACCGCATCGGCGCACGGGGCAAAGGCCCGGACCGGGACCAGGAATTTCTGCTCGGTGAGTTCCCGGATGCTCGGACCACGCACCAGGTGGGTGAAGATCTGGCCTAGCCCCTTGGTGAGCGGGGTCGCGGACAGGCCGATGAAGGGGCGGTCGTGCCAGTCGGTCATCAGGCGCTTGTGCTCCTGGTGGAGAACATGGCACTCGTCGATGATGCCGAAGTCCATCCAATCCGGTGCGGAGCGGGATCGGATGGATTGGACGGTCGCGACCACCACTTCATCTTGACGGGTGTAGGCGGTGTCTTCGCCCCGCAGGATGCCGACCCTCAGCCCCTGCCGGGCAAAAGTTTCGACGGCTTGGGTCGTCAGTTCGAGGGTGGGGACGATGAAGAGCATTGTTTTGCCCTTCTGGCTGGCGCGGTGCCCCAGGTGGGCCGCGACGATGGTTTTCCCGGCTCCCGTCGCCAGGGCGACAAGCTGTCGGGTGTGACCTTGGCGGAGGCCCTGGGTGAGAGCGTCGATAACCTGGGCTTGGTGAGGGTGAAGGTCGAACATCAGGCGGCCCTCCGGGTCTGGAATGCGGCGGTACAGAAGGCATCCGCATCGCCCCATAAGGCCATCACGTCCTTGATGTCGCGGCCGGCGCAGTGCGAGTGCTTGCAATGGAAGCCGGGCCAGCCATCGCCCGCGCTGGCGAAGATGACGGTATCGCTGGCGGTCTTGGGGCTGGGTGATGTGTGCTCTTCCTGCCAGGGACAGCGGATCCCGTGGATGTGCCCCGCCAGAGGCCCGACATAGGCCCCGTGGGCGGCGAACCAGGCGGTCACGTCAAGGGAGGCATAGTCACCCCTGCCGCCGGGGGGCAAGGCAGTGGGGGGGCTCCTGGTGGCGCCTATGACACGCGGGCGCGACTGCTGGGCGAAGAGGTTGGCCAGGCCCTCCACCTGCCGGGGATGCACCTGTCGCCATGGGGCGGGGATATGGGCGAGTGACTGGCGGTGGGGCCGGTCCGGGAGGTTGGGGCCCTTGCGCTTCCATGATCCGTACAGGGTGCAGAGGCGGGCCGGGTTCCTCACACTGCGGTCGAACTCCACCTCGTCGTCACCGAACTCTTGGGCGAGGCCGTCATAGATCAGGCGCAGCATCTCGCCCGTCTCCGGGGTATTGGCCAGGGCGGTGCGGTACTGAAGATGCCCGCCATTGCCGGACAGGGCCATCAGGGGCGCGGGCCAGCCGAGTACCGCCAGCCGGGTCTTGATGCCGTGGGTGCGGACCTGGGCTGCCGTCAGTTCCTCCGCCGTGCTGCTTTGACCCGTGGGCCGGGCGGGGTCGAGGTCGAAAAAGATGCGACAGTATCGGCTGATGCAGCTATCCGGGGTCCGGGCGGTCTTGCCTGCCTGGGTGGCCTGCTGGATATGCTCGGCCAGGGCCCCAGGGTCGATCCGATTCAAGCTGGTGAAGAGGTTGCCGGTCCCTTCGGCCTGGGTGGCGGTGGCGATCAGGCTATCCGTGTCCCGGTGCCAGGTGGAGCGGATGCGCCCGCCCTTCATGTGGCACAGTTCCACCAGGCCCGCATCGGCCATGAGTCGTTCGATGTAGGTCAGGTTCATGCGGGCTGGCCCTCCACGTCGAACCCGTTGGCGTCGAGCGGCGGGAATTTTGCCGCCGTTGGGCTGGGTTTAGAGGAGGAGGAGGGGGATGCAGTACAGGTAGTAGTATTTGCCCCTTGATAAGGGGCTTGGGTAGGGGCTTGGGTAGCCCCTTCGCTGGCGAAGATTGGCCACGCCTGATTGAAGAGCGCCACCAGATGCGAGGGCGGGAGGCTGTCGAGGTGCCGCCGGGCTTCGATCAGCCGGTAATCCGCCTGAGTTTGGCGCTGGGGGCGGTTCGTCCAGCGGTACTGCTCGCCACAGACACAGGGAACCCATACCACGCTGGCCACGGCATCCCAAAAAACCAGGCCGATGCGCTCGAGGTCGTCCACGATGCGGGCCACGGTCTCCCGGTCTTCGCCCGTCATCTCGCCCACGGCGCCGAGGGTGATGAAGTAGAGTCCGGTCGGGTGGCTCTCGGGTGCCGACTCCAGATAGGCATAGACCTTCAGGTGCGCATCGGACAGGCGCATTGCCTGCCGGAACTCCCGGGTCCACTTGGCCGGTTTGGAAAAATGATCTTTACGCACTGTGCAAAACCTCCATGTAGCCCCGACCGAATCGCAGTTCGAGCCGGGTCAAGGCGGTACGCAGGTTGCACAAGACGGTAACGGCATCATCGGGTAGAAGATCGCCTTCCACGCGTTCCAGCATGACGAGCGCATCCTTGACGGCATGGGCCCGTTGCATGGCGATCAGGGCGGGGGAGGCCTTGCCCTTGTTGACTGTCTTGGGTGCCGGTGTGGGCGCTGCCTTGGGCTTGGGCATGGCCCTGGCCTTGCCATCGCGGCCGATACGCTTCGCCGTGGGTGGTGGTGCCGGTGGTGGTGCCGGGGGAGCGGTGTCGCGCTTAAATATTGCGTTCAGCCCTGCAACGGCTTCAGCCAGGATGTTGACGCTGGGGATGCCGGGGGCATCGTCGTCGCAACTGCGGAAATTCCGCAGTTGATTCTCGGACGTGGCTGGCTCTTGGTCTGTGTCTTTAGTTGCGGAATTTCCGCACCTGCCCAGATCTTTCCTGACGGCGGCAACGGTCTTGTCGGAACAGCCGACCAGATCGGCAATCGTCCGATCCGACTCGACGCCCCATTCTGGATCTTTGACCAGGGTGGTGATTGCCCTTCTCACGTCGGCCCTGGTGCGTCTGAGGCCGTGATCCCGATTGGCGCCGACGGCGAAGAGGATCGCGTCTCGCTTGGTGCCTTTTCGGATCTCGGCCTTGATCTCCTTTAGCCCGGCCTCGTCGGCGGCTTCCAGGCGGTGAAAGCCGTCCGCCAGCAAATAATTATCGTTGTCGCGAAATACGACAACGGGCGGAAAGGTGGCGCCCGATCTCATGTCTTCGGCATAGTCGGCCACGATGGCGTTATTGAGAATGCCTTGGCGTTGCTGAATCGCTTGGTCAGTGCAGATTGACCGCAGCTCGAGCAAAACAATAGAATGTGATTGCTGTTTCATTACATTTGTCTCGTTAGCCCCTGCTGACCCCAGGGGCTTTTTTGTGGGTGTTTTGAGCATCGGTTTGTCCTTAGGCGGCGCGGGAAGCCGTGGCTGCGAATGCGCTTTCTTTGGCGGTCAGCCATTCGGACTCGGCTTTGTCGGTGATACGCCACTGGCCACCAATTTTGATGGCCTTGGGCATATCGTCGCGGTGCCGATAGAACGTCGGCTCACTGATGCCATGCCGGGTGATGAAATCGGCAATAGAAGAGGAGGTTGGCTTGCTGGTTTTCATATTCGCCCTCACTAGGCGATGTTGACTGGTGAGGGGTATTGAAATGCAATGAAACGGAGAATAAAACCGAATAAATCGAATAAATAATTTATTCGGTTTTGGGCAAAAAAAAGCCGCCAGAACGGCGGCTATGGGGATGACGGGGAGTGGGGCCTAGGGCGATTCATTCCCCAGTGCCTTTTTGCGATGTTGGCGATAACCGGACGCGAGCCTCTCCGCTCTTTTCTGAGGGGCTTCATTCGGGAAATATTTGCTGGCGGCATCCAGACACGCGGTGCCCTGATCGCTCCCGGCCGCCACCAGGGTTGCGATGTGAAGATAGGCCTCGGCATTGATCGATGGTCGCCCCGGTCGCCCCGGTCGCCCCGCTGATACCGGCTGCTGGGCTGGCTCGGCTTCCTGCTCCCAGGGGCAGGGGTGGCCATGCTGACGGCAGAGGCCCGCCAGGGCGGCCACTGTCACCCAGGTTCGGCTTGGCGCGCATTTCACCCCTTGCGGGGTCAGTTCCATCCGCGACGATGGATAGTCCCTTCCTGTCACCCAATTGCTGCAGCGCCGACGAAGGGATGCCCCTCGCGGCGGGTCAGGTGATCCGGGGTTTTTGGTCGCCACCTCCGCCACCTCCCGCCGGGCGCGGTGGCGCAGTCGTTTCACCTCTGGGGTGTCGGGCGTCCCCACCGCGATCTCGTAATGGATCAAGCCCCAGAGGGTCACGGCATCGTCGATGCGCCAGCCGTCCCCTTGAGGTTGCAGGTAGCCGGGCAAGTTCATGCCGCCACCTCGCGCACAGGATGTAACGGGATGACGTTCTCGCCATTCGCGGCCGCCAGCTTGGCGAGGATGTAGTTCTCCACCGTCTGCATGGGCTGGCGGAGGTCGTCGATGCCCGGCTGACAGTAATGATTGCCCGTCACGTCGCCGCTGGCGTTGGCATGGTTCAAGACGCCCTTTATGGTATACGCGCCCACTCCGCACCGATCGGCCAGGCTGGCCCAGCTCCTTCTGAGATCATGGGCGCCGACCAGGATCCCGGTCTGCGCTTCGATCAGGGCGATCTGATGACGCGTCTCTTCCAGGCCGATGACGTATTGCGCCAGGTCGTCGGCATGGGCCTTGTTGGTGGGATTGGGCCGGCGCTTGGCGAGGTCCTGGGCGGCGATCAGGAGCGACTGACGTTCTGTCAGGATGGCCTTGACGCGCTTGGTGATGGGTAGGGTGTGATCGGTCTTGTTCTTGGTGTGGCGCACGGTCAGGGTGAGCCGGCGAAAGTCCACGTCGGCCCACTTCAGGAAGGCGGCCTCCCGGCGGCGAAGGCCGGTGAGGAGCATGAGTTCCAGGTAGTGAGCCGCCAGCAGCCCATCGCCGCGCTGCTGGGTGTGGGGCAGGTCGCGGACCGCCTTCAGCCAGGGACCGAGGTCGGCATCCCCCAGCTTGCGGGTGCGGGGCGCGGTCTTGGCCCACTGGCGATGGACGACGTTCACTTTGTCCACGGGACAGCGGCCGAAGGGGAGTTCGTTGTCGTCGGTGCCCCAGAATTGGGTCGCGAAGCGATGGACCTTCCGAAGTACCTGCATCGCCCGCAGGGGGTTGCCTTTGCCCTGGGTGAGTTCGGCATGGCGGGTCACGGCCATGGCGCCCGTGATCTCCCGCAGGGGCCGATCCTTCCAGGTGGCGAGATCCCGGTCGATGGCGAGGCGATAACCCGCCAAGGTGCGGGCCGCGATGGGCTGGATTTCGAGGCTCTTCTCGAAGGCTTGGCCCAGGGTGATGTTGGCCACGGCGTCCACCTGCCCCTGATGGGCTTTGGCGGCGCGTTCGGCCTTGGCCACCTGGTTGGGGTCGATGCCCAGGCGCAATTGACTGGTGATCTCGTCGGCGCGGCTTCTGACGGAGGCTTTGCCCTTGAGGGCGGTCATGGGGAGTTCGCCCACGGCGCAGATACTCACGCGCACCGTGACCCGTGATCCCTTGGGCTTCTTTGCCACCATCAGGGTGCGGTCGCCCTGGGGGTGGCGGGTGGATGGCGGATGGACGCGGCAACAGAGGCCCTGCTGCTCGGCATCGCGGACGATGTAGGGCGAGGTGCCGCCGGGGGGGAGCGATTCCAGGCGCGGGAGGGTGAACTTGAAGGGGAGGGTGGGGATCGTATGCCGGGCTGCCGGGGGGGCGTCAGTCAGGCTGTCGAGGGTGAATTTGTAGGAATCTTGGGGTATCGTATTGTCAGTCATTGTCCTGCTCCAGATCAGCGGGTGATGACGAGAAGCCGGGCGGGTGGTGGTACACCTTCTCGGCTTCGCTATTTATGGGGGGCTAAAGGGCCAAGTTCTAGGCTCCCCCCAGGCTCCCATTTTTTGCGAAAGTCTGCATAAACCTGAATCTTGATGATAGAACTTGCAAAGTGAAAAAGCAAGTGCGATCAAATGATTAGAGCGGATTTTCTCGAATGTTCAAGTGCTTGAAAATCGGGCAATATCTTTCTCATAATGCTGATGTCGCTAGTTCGAATCTAGCCGTAGCCACCAAAATATAGATAAATCAGCCCCTTAACTGGGGCTTTTTTATGTTCGGTGGCAACTCGGGCTTATCGGGGCGTCATACATCCTTGCCTGTGCTTCAGCCGGGCCCTTGCGGCGACTTCCAGCGCAGACCCGACTGGAAGACCTAGCTTCCCACCGGGTTGCATCCCACTCCCGCCGGCGGGGATGATGGCCTGTTAGCCCAAGGTAGTAATGTCCCCTTTTGATCACCGGATGCTCGGTGGTATAGATCGGCATCGCCAGCATTTGCCCGCTAGCGGCGATCGCCACCGTCTCAGCCAGATTGTCCACTCGCCGGATCAGGCGGTCAGTCTGGGTCCGCGGGCGCCGGCGAACCCGAGACCGGTTACCCATTGTTTCAATGGGTAGTGGCCCAATGCGTAGGGATGGACCAGATAAACACGCGCCCAAGCGGCAGGTGGAATCTTGTGGGAAGACGATCAAGACCCTGCAGCGTCGGCGACGGCTACAGAGCCCGTCTGGGCCGCGCTCGCACGACTTTGCTTCATTTGCCTGCGGTATTCACTGACCAGTTCATCGGCGCTCGGAAAGCCTTCGAGCCGAATCCACGGACTGTCGTCAGCGACGTGGATGAACGTCACTGGGATGTGGTTCATCTTGTCGCCACGAAAGGCGTCGAAAGCCTTCTGAACCGCAACGATGTCCTCGCGGCTCCCGGTCAATAGCTCCCAGCCCTCTGCCGCGCGGAAGCGCTGCGCGTAATCGCGGAGCCGCGTCGGGGTGTCTTGCTCGGGGTCGATCGAGATCGAAACCAGCCGCACCTTGTTGGCTTCGTCCCCCAGCGACCGCTGCGTCTGCGCGAAGCTCGCGCTCAGCACCGGACAGATCGTGGTGCAGCTGGTGAAGATGTAATTCAGCAACACCGGCTTGGGACCGGCGAGAAGCTGGCGCAGGGACACGCGCTCGCCGTCCTGGTTCGTCAGCAAGACGTCGGGCACCAGGTACCCCGTTTCCGTTCGCAGATAGCCCTTCTGGCTCAGCAACGCCGCATGATGCTCATGCCCTTCATGCTGCTGCGCGGCAGCCTGGTGTCCCGCATGCTGATCGTGACCGCCCACCGGCTGTGCCGCAGTCACGACATCCATCATGTGATGATGGTCATGGGCCGTCCCAGCGGAGGGGCCCTGCGCCGTCACCGTCACCGCGGAAGTGCCAAGGACCGCACTGATGACGAGCGCGAGGGTCTGGCGGCTGGTGCGCGAGGTTGGTTTGGACATGCTAAGTCTCCCGTGTCGATGCGGCGTTGCCGCGTGTGTGTTAAAAGCCTTGTCTCCGGCGTTCGTGCGCCGGCTCAATGGATCACCCAGTCACTCACTGGCAGCAGCCGTGGTGGATCGTCTCCCGAGAGGCGCGCGATGTAGCAGCCCTTCGCCGCATAACGCTGGTCGGGACCAAAACTCAACCGGTGGTACAGAGGGATGGCGTAGTCCTGGTCGCGCATCATCTCGAAGGCCTCCAGGAAATAGTCGCGGTAAAACTCGCTGCGAATGGCGCCGATGGCCCCTGGTAGCATCCATCCCAGCAAGTACATCTGGGCCTGGATCGCCGAATTGCCGATGGGGATGTGGCGCGCCTGAAGCCACCGGTCGACCATGTCCTGCCGGCGCAACCTCTCCTCGGGCAGGCTGTACGGATAGGTCAAGAGCAGCCGGTCCCGGACCACGGCTGGGATCCGCGTCAGGTCAGCACTCGCCAGGCGCCAGGACATGAAGACCGCGTCGACCTGATCCGCGGCCGCCGCGGCCGCCTGCGCCGCCGCAACCAGCGCATCACCCTCCAGCCACAGCAGCAGCAACGTGGGGCCCTGTCCCACCAGCCCCCGCATCCACTCCGCCGGGGCGGCCTCTTCCCCGGCCGCGAGCGGCAGCGAATACAAGCCGGTTCCCCCCTCGCGTTCCCAGGTCTCCCGGAAGCCGCGGGCTGCATCCTCGCCCTTGGTGCCGGCTTGGAACATCTGGAGCACGGGTACCTGGTCGCCCGCCTTCCGGTGCGCCGCGAGAAACTGCGCCGCCGACTCGCCCTCCTGATACAGACCCTTGGAAAAGTACAGGGTGTAGGTGTTGGCATCCGAGACGACCGGCTGATCCGTTACCGGCAGGATGGCGGGGATGTCGTGCGCCTCGCAGAAGGCGTGAATCGGCGCCCAAGTCCCGGCGGCAATACCGCCCAGCAGCGCAAACACCGGCCGCTCCCGGTAGTACGCCTCGAGCTGGGCCTGCCAGCCGTCCGGTGGCCCCGTGAGCTCCCAGACGTCGAGTGCCAGCTTGCGGTAGGCGCCGAACTTCTCGGTCTTGTAGAAGGGGCCTGATCGAGCTCGGCGCTCATGGGGTCGAGTCTGCGTGTTGCGGGCGTCGATATGCGCCTGCAGGGTGGTCAGCATCGCCGCTCGATCGGCCGGATTCACCCCCTCCGTGATGACGGTGGCAAAGCGGATCACCTCTTCATCCGCGCCGGGGTCGGTGTCGGTCGATAGGTTCCGCAGATAGTGGATCAGGACCGCCATGTCCCGGTCGTTCAGCTCGTAGCGTGGCATGACGCGATTCAGCTCCCGTCCGGTCGGATCGCGGCCGGTGCGCAGCACGTGGGCGAGGGCCTCGTCGCTGTAGGGCGGGCGCTCGTCGTTCATTTCAAACCGCGTCGGGAGGGTCCAGCGTTCGGCGGCGCCCGGCCCCTGATGCTGCTTGGCCGGGTTCCAGGTACCGGCCCGCCGCCGTGGCCGCCCCAGCTCCTTGCCGCTGATCGGCCAGGCAATCACCGAGCCCTCCAGGGAGCCCAGACCGCTGCGGCGATGGCAGCTCACGCAGGTGAGCATGGTCCCGTCCACCGCCACGTCGCCGGCGACGATGGCTCGCACCGGTTCGCCGTCGACGCCGCGGCCTTCGCGGAACAGACGCTCGCCAAGGGCCAGCGCCTGCTCGGCGGAGAAGCCCACCACTCCCGTATCACCGGTGTTGCTGGCGCTCGCCCGCGGCGGGGCCGACATGCCGAGGGCGAGGATCAGCATCACGCCCAATACTTGAACAGGAATCGTGCGCATGGTCGGTTACTTGTTCTTGCCGGTGCCGCCGTCCGCGGTCGGACAGGCCTTGCCGCTCCGACGGTCGACCCCATCGCAGTTCTGATCGATGCCGTCCCCCTTGATGTCGCAAGCGGCGGGATTGATAGCAGGATCGAGGTCGGCGCAGTCAACCGGCGTACCGCAGTCCGCCTCGGCGAAGAAAGTGTCGCCGTCGACATCCGTGCAAACCGGCCCCGGCGGCGGCAGCGTGCCCAGGAGATCAAGCGCGACGGGGAGGTTGAGCAGCCCGTGGCCGTACGTGTTGTCCGCGCCCGCGGGCCCGATATCGGTCGCGCTCGCCATCAGGGCCTGCTCGAGCGCGCCAACACTCGCGCCCGGGTGCGCCTGGCGCAGCAGGGCGATAGCACCGGCGACATGGGGCGCCGCGAACGAGGTGCCGCTGATGCTCTGATAGCCGCTCCCGAGGTCGGCCGCTCTTATGCCGACGCCGGGCGCCACGACTTCCGGAAAAATGCTGCCATCACAGGGTGACGGGCCGATGCTGCTGGTCCAGGTCACACTCAAGGTCGAGTCGACCGCGCCCACCCCAAAGCCATCCGGATTGTTCGCTGGGCTCACGCTGCCCAGGTTTCCTTGGTTTCCCGCGGCAAACACCACCGCGATTCCGGCGGCCTTCAGGACCTCGAGATCCGGCTGGAACTCCAGGTAGCACTGGCCTGCCTGGTTGGCGAAGCCCCAGGAGTTGTTCACCACGTCCGGAATGTCGGCCGTCGCGGGGTTGCCGTCCGGGTCCAGCAGCCACTGGAACCCCTGGTGAATGCCGCTCAAGCTGGCGACGCCCGCGTCGTTGAAGATCTTCACGGCAATCCACTCGGCGCCCGGAGCGACGCCAATCGAGGTACCGCCCGCATCCCCGCCGACGGCAACGCTCATGGTGCCCGTGCCATGGCCGCTGGGATCATAGGGTGTCGGATGCTCTCCGTTGGGGTCGAACCAGCTATTGGACCCAGCACGCCAGCGACCGACGAGGTCCGGGTGGAAGGCGTCGACGCCGGTATCCATTCCGGCCACGACGCTTCCCGCTCCGGTCAGCCCTTGGTCCCACACCGCCGGGACCTGAACGGCCTCCAGGTTCCACTCGGACGGCGCGGACGCGGCCGGCGCCAGCCCGGGCGCGGCCAGGGTGGCATCGAGCTTGATGGTCTCGACCTCCGGCAGCGCCGCCAGCTCGCGCACGACATCCGGACTCGCGGTTGCCGCCAGGGCGTTGATCGACCACAGCTTGATGATCCGATTGGCGCCGCCCGCCTTCAGCAACTCGACGGCCGATTTTTGGCTCGCATCGGCAAGATTGCGCAGGGCCCACAGCAGGGCGGCGAGCCGCATGCCGCGGCCCTGCCCTTGCCCGGGAAAGGCCCCCAGATCCACGCGCTCCGAAAACTGGCCGATGAATGCGACATCGGCACCGGTCTGCATCGCCGCCTCCAGCTCGGGGTCGATGACGGCGGCCCCGACCACCGTGCTCCAGGGTACGGCCAGGCCGAACATGGCCAGGGCGATGGGGTGATTCGCGATAGTCATCTTCATATCCTCACTCCACGATCAGGTTTGGGGCCCGGAAGTCGCCGATGGCGACCGTCACCTTGTCGCCCGTCTTGACCAGCCCACCGGCATTGCCGAAGAAGGTCCAGTAGGTGCGCCC
>JADZBU010000090.1 GCA_020851955.1 Chromatiaceae bacterium
ATGGGCGGCCCAGCGCCAGGCCAGCCGCCCGCAGGGGGGGCACAAGCCGCGCCAATGCCTCCCAGAGTTCCGCCCGGGCGGCGGCGAATCGTTGATGCTTGGCGGCGGTGATGACGGCGAGGAGTTTGGCCTCCTCGTCAATGACCCGCCCTTCAGCCTCGGCCTCGGCCTCCCCCAGCAGGTCCAGATTCCCCGCAGTGTGTTCGATAGCCTGGCGCAGCCGGGCCAGGTCCGCCAGTAGCGGGGTCTCGTCGCCGCCCGCAATGACGGTCGCTCGTCGCGCAGCTTCGGCGGCGGCCAGCTCGTCGCGCAAGGCAGCCAGCTTGGCGCGATGGGCATCCTGGCGGCCACGCATGGTCGTCAGCTCGCCCTCGGCTTGGGCCATGGCGGTGCGGGCGGCGGTCAGATCATTTTTTTTCATGGTTCGGCGCGTGCTGTCGCTCGGTGGGGGTGTAGGGTTTCTTTGTCCAGGTCTGCCCATAACTCGATGTTTTCAAAGACGAAACGTCGGATATCGTCGGCGTCGGCGTGCACCAGCAGGGCCAGCTCGAACAGGCATGAGGCGGCGCCATGGCTGACTAGGTGGAAGGGCGGGCTAGCCACGATTCTGACTCGGCACGGGCCGGCTCAGGGTGACGCGGGTGATTTCGTCTGTCGTGCGGCGCGCCAGGCCCTCGGCCAGAATCGCGTCGGCCAGGCTCTCGAGGGTTATGGCCTCGGCGGCGGCGAGGGTTTTGGCCTCGCGGTGCAGGCCGGACGCGATTCGGATGATGCGGCGGGGTTGGGATACATTTTTCACATCGCGAAAATTATCACAATGTGAAAAATTATGCAAACAATACAAAGAGGGGTTAATTTCCATGGTTAAGGAAAAGTTAACTCAAAATTAACTCATTGATTTTGCTATAACTAGGCCGCCAGGGGGGCTCGAAATATTGCGGGCTTTGAGGGGCCCGGAAGGACCCAGGCCCCATATAATCAACACGTTACAAGCGCCAATCAGCCAAAATAAAGTAGGGGTATCAATTCCCTTCACAAGCTGCATCAGCGATCCAAAATAGCCCCCTCCCGAACCAGGCAGGCGAAGGCGGACAGGTGCAGATCGGCGGTCAGATCGGCATCCCGCCAGTAGGGGAACAGGTCCGGACGCAGGGCGGCCAAGGGCAAGCGGACGCGCCACGCCAGCCTGTCGCCGCGATAGGCCAAGACGGGCCACAAGCCCGCGGCCTCCGCTTGGCGGGTGGCCTGGCTCCACCATTGGGCAAGGCTGGCGGGGGTGACGGACGCATACCGCTTTACCTCAATCGCCAGCCGGGCCAGGGCCTCCGCCACGGGGCCAGCGGCATCCTCGGGCAGTTCCAGATCATGCCCCCCGCCCCTGGATTGCTCGAGGTTGCGGGTCAAGCGAATGCCCAGCAGGTCATCCAGGGCGGCGGCGAATTCCCTTTCTCCGGACGCACCTTTCCGCCGGCTCCCCGCCCCGGTCATCGCAGCCCCCCGCAGGTATTTTGCGCCTCCTCGGTGGTCTCTTGGTGCATCGCCTGAGATAGGGCCCGGCCAGCGTCCGTGTATAGGTCCCGCTCCTCCTCGGGGCTCGTTTGTAGTGGTGCCAGGAATGCCAGGCGGTGGGCCCGTGCCAGCAGCTCATCAAGGGTTGTGGTGGTGTCGGTCATGGGATGGCTCCTCATCAGTGCAGGGTGATTTTTTCAAGAAAGGCCAGCCCATCCCAGCGGGCGGCGGGGATGGTCAGCAGGGCGTGCCCTTGGGGGGTCTTGAGGGCCAGCAGGACGGCGCCGCGGGCCTCCTCCGGGCGTACCAGCCCGGACACAACGGCGCGGTGAATGTCATCAGGGGTCAGCGTTACGTAACAGCGGGAGGCGTCCATGCCAGTGAAGAGGGCGGCATAGAAGGCGGCGCCCGGATCCTCCTCCGGGTGGCCAGGCTCCCCGCCTTCGGGATCTCCCCACGGGTCGGCGTCATCATCCGATGGGACCAGGGCCAGGGCGCCCGGGTGCCATGCCTGGATTTCCGCCCGGCTGGCGGGTGGGGTGTGAGTGCAGTCGCGCCAGCCGTCCGGATACTGGATCAGCCAGCGCCGGCAGGTGGCTTGCTCCGCCGCTTCGGCCCGGGTCAGGTTCGCATCAAACTCGAGAACGGCGGCCCGTTCCTCCCAGCTTTCGCAGGGCGGGGGGCTTGGGGGTGCCGGGCTGGGGTTCGGGGCGGGTTGCGGTTTTTTCCCGAAATCGGGTACTGACAAAAGCCCTTGGGACTGACAAAAGGGGCTTTTGTCAGTTTTGTCAGTTCCTCGAATGGGCGTCCCAGGATTTTTTCTCAGGGCGGCGGGGGTCTCCCTCCCGCCCCCCTGGGGGGTGGTTATCCCCCGCAGGCGAGCAAGGTAGTTCACGGCTTGGCCCCTCCTATCCCTGGGTTGACGTGGAACAGTTGGGAGGGGCGTCCGCCCGTCTCCCGCAGTTCAACAGCCAGGCAGCTATGCTCCGCCAGCAGTTCCAGGGCGCCCAAGGCCCCGGTACGGTCCAGCCCCCGCCAGCCCTTGCGGGTGACTTCCCGCAGGGTGAAGGGGCCGGCCAAGTCGCCCCGGACCAGGTGGCGCAACAGCTCGCGGGCGCCATGCGTCTCGCCGGCCACGGCGGGGGCATACAGGCGCCGGGCATGGCCCTCCAGATACTCGGCCCAGGCGCAAGCAGCCAGGCAAGCGGCCTCCCCCACGGGTCCGCCCTCGGGGTGGTCCGCCAGGTGGCGCAGCAGGGCCAGGGCGGGGACCAGACTCCGGTACTTGGCAAGGTGGGCCTCCAGGGCGGGATGCTCCTCGCCGGCCCGTAGGCGGCGCTCCAGTTCCCCTCGCCACTCGCGGAATAGTTCTTGGGCAGGTTCAGCAAAACGGAGAAAGGGCAGCCCGCCCGCGGGGTCTTGCTCCGCCCCGATGGCTTGCGGGTCCAGCCGGTCCAGCCGCTCGAAGACGGACCAGGCCAGCCCCCTTGCTTGGCTATCTGGCCATCTATCCACGTCCCGCCACTCGCCGGTTACGTCAGGCCAGACAGTCAGTTGGAACCGTTGTAACAGCCCGTCATCTCCGCCCCCGCCCGCCATGGCCCCGGACAGGTAAGCTCCCAAGGGGCCAGGCTGGATCCCTCCCAGGACGGATAGGCAGACGGCGGGAATATCAATGGTCCCCCGCCCGATGCGGTCGAAGATAAAGCCGTCCAGCCCGTTCCAGCCCTCAAGATAGAAGGCGCGGGCGCTTTCCTGCCCCTCCCGGTCCAGACTGCGTAACAGGCCGGTCAGTTCGTCCCGGAAAACCAGCAGCCCCCGGGGGTTGACGGACAGCAGGGCGCCCAGCATTTCCACGGTGCTATCACTGGTCAGGTAGCGTTGCCGGGCCGGGGGCTCGAGGTTATCCCCAGCCGCATCCCAGGCCAGGCTTGCCGGGTCTTGCTTCTGTTTCAGGGCGCGGCGGATGGCCTCCTTGCCCACGGCCTTCCGTTCGGTCGCAATCAGGCTGGCGGCCTCGTGCTCCCGGAGGGCCTCGGTGTGCGCCTCTTTCGCCTTGGCCTCCAGGCGGCGCAAGGGCTTGAGGGGTTCCGATAGGGCCGGGCTTTTGAGCGTGCCGGGGCGGCCCACAATGGCCCCCCAGAGATTCGGGACAACCAGCCAGTCATCCGCCAGCTTGGGGCGGATGCCCACTTGCCGGCCCACCACGGCGGCCAGGCTGATTAGCCCGGCCACGGCGGGGAAATCGGGGGGACACTGGACCCGTTCGGCCACGTCCATCAGCCAGCCCCGGAAGGCTTCGGGGAGTAAGCCCGGCTCAAACTCCGGGACCGCGGGCAGGTCCGGTAGGGGTTCCGGGTCGCTCCACTCGGGGGCAAAATTTTCCGTGGAAGTGCCATTTGAGGAACTGACAAAACTGACAAAAGGGGCTTTTGTCAGTTCATCGGGCTTTTGTCGGTACCCCTTTTCGGCAAAATCCTGATTCAGCCCCAGCAGGGCGGCGGCCTCCCGAACGGCGGCGCGGTGGTCTCCGCCATGCGCCAGCAGGCGATAAACATCAAAACTGTCATGGCTGAATCCGTCCGCCAGCGGGTCCGATCCATGATGGGAATAGACCTTGCCGGTCTCCAGCAGGACCACGCCAGCCAGGCCGGATTCCGATGATGGGGCGGTCCAGCGGTCAGGCCCTTTGGGCTTGTAGCCATGGCTCCGCAGCAATTCCGCCACGCCATGGGCGGCGTTCCAGGCGTCCACCACGGAAGGCCCGGCGGTGGGCGCGGCTTGCCGGGTAGGGGCCGGGGGTTCGGCAGGGGGCGGGCCCCAAGGGCAAGCCCGCTCCAGCAGGGGGCGCCATCGGTCCCAGTTCTCCCACAATTCCCGCAGGGGCTCGGGCAAGGCGCCCAACTTGCTCAGCTCCCAGGGCGGCGCAATCCACTCGTACGGCCTCCCCGTGCCGGGGTGGACGGTGGGCGGCAGCACATCTTGCACAGGCCCGCCCCGCAGCTCGAACACGGTAACGGGTTTCTCGCCCTCCGCCCGGGGTGGCCAGGCTAGGGTCTTGTGGCTCAGGTCCACGCCAGCCGGGGCGCGATAGATCGCCCTCAGCCGGGACGGGTTGCCCCGAACCTGGATAGCCCCCGCCAGCAGGTCATCCAGCTCAAGCCCCAGATCGGCCAGCAGGGCGCGGGACTCGAGGAGGGCGTCCAAGTCCAAAGAAACCAGGCCGGAAGGCCCCAGAACCACGCCTAGGCCATCCTGGGGGTGCTTCCGCCAATGCTCGGGCAAGGTGTCAGCCTCCGGCCAGCCGGGGGCGGTGGGCCCCTTTCGTCCGGGCGGGATGGGGACCAGCTTGAAGCCCAGGGCGCGGAAGTATTCGGCCCATTGGTGGCGCGGTGCATCGGGCGCCGGGTGGCGGTGGGACTCGCCCCCGGCGGCCAGGCTGGCGGTGGTGGACTCAGCCGGGCGGCGGGTTAGGCGGTCTTGCAGCTCCCGCAGGGCCTCGGGGCTCGCGGGTGGCGGTGGGCCTTGGCGCCGGTAGATGCGCGGCGCGGCGGCGGTGCTTGGTAATTGCATAGGTGTCCCTCGGGCGCCCGCACAGGGGCGCCATAACCTCAAATTTAGAACGGTATCGCGTCGTCGAACGGCACGTCATCGGCAGGGCTGGCGAGGGGCGGCGGTGCCGGCTGGCGGCGGGGGTTGGTTGGCCAGGCTGGCGCTGGGGCGGCATGGCTCCCGGGCCGGGTAGCGGGTGCAGGAGGTGCAGGCCGGGGCGGGGGCGCGGGTGCCCGGTAGTCTTCCGAGAGTGCGGATTCGGCCAGCCGTTGAAACCGTTTGGGCAACAGGTCGAACAGGGCGGGGTCATACTCGCTCAGGTCGAAAAATAACGGCGGCACGGATGGCACGGGCGCAGCCAGGCCACGGGGCAGCGGTCCCACGGCGGCGACGTTGCAATAGACCCGGCCCTCCCGGTTGACGTGGGCGGTGGTGACAATGGCCCCCCTCGCCAACAGGCCGGCCAGGTCAAAGCCCGGGGGCGGCTCCTTGCCCCCGGCTAAGGCAATGACGCGGGAATACAGCTTACTTTTTTCGTGCAAGCTAGCGGTTAGGGTCTCGGTGACGGATAAGGCGCGGCCATCCGGGCCAGGCTCGGCCAACTCCCAGGACAATCCCACCAACTCCCGGATTTTGGTCTCGCCTTGCCAGCTGGCCTCGTGTTTGCCCAAAAATGCCAAGACGGTCAGCACGGCGGCCTGAGTGCCCTCCGGTGCAATGATGAAATCGCCTTGGTCTTCGGTTTTTTGAAAAGTGCGCATCGTTTATTTACTCGCTTGTGTCGGTTGATTCGTCTGATTCTGCGTAAAATTCGGACAGGGCCCAGCCGGGCAAGGTCAGCTCGGTGATGGTCTCGGAGTAGCCCGGCCAGCGGCCAGACTCCACGCAGGCGGCATAGGTGCGGCAAGCCTCCGCCCATCGGCGCCGGCCCAGCTCAAGGGCGGCGTCCGGCAGGCGATAAACTCCCACGGCGAAGGGGGGCGCCTTCTCGACAGCCAG
>JADZBU010000091.1 GCA_020851955.1 Chromatiaceae bacterium
CAATTACCCCTTCACGAATAAGTGAACAGAAGGCGGTCAGGTGCAAGTCGGCTGTCAAGTCGGCGTCCGGCCAGTAGGGGAAGATATCAGGGCGCAGGGCGGCCAGCGGCAGGCGAACACGCCACTGCTGCCGGTCGCCCCGATACGCCAGGACAGGCCACAGGCCCGCGGCATCCGCTTGCCGGGTGGTTTGTGCCCACCATTGGGCCAGGCTTCCGGGTGGACAGGTCGCATACCGCTTGATCTCGATAGCCATCGCGGCCAATGCCTCCGCCACGGGACCAGCAGCGGACGGCGGGGCGATCAGGTCATGCCCACCTTGCCGCGATTGCTCGAGGTTGCGGGTCAGCTTGATGCCCAGCAGCCCATCCACGGCGGCGGCGAATTCCCGCTCCCCGCTCGCCCCTTTCCTTCTGGATCCCGCCCCGGTCATCTTGCCGCTCGCTGGGCTTGGGTGGTGAGTTCGGCCAGGGCCTCAGCCCGTGACGAGAACACACGATCATGGGGGAGATAGCCGGTCTCGCGGTCTTCGTCCCAGACGCACCAGGCCACGGCGCCCAAGTCCAGCAAGGAGACGGGTTCCGGATCGGCGCCGGGGGCCAATACCCAGCCGACGATGGGGCTTTCCCACACGCTCGAACCATAGGGTTCATTGCACCAGGAGACAGCCAGCAGGCGCAGCCCCGGGCAGGGGTTCGGAATCACGGTGGGGCTCATGGTTGCGCCTCCTCGGTGGTCTCTTGGCGCTTGCGGTGCATGGCCAGGCTCAAGGCCCGGCCAGCGGCCAAATACAATCGCCTCTCCTCCTCCGGGTCCGTCTGTAAGGGTGCGTTGTAGGCCCAGCGGCGGGCCCGCGCCAGCAGGTCATCAATGGGGGTGGTGGTGTCGATCATGGGGTGTTTCCTCAGTGCAGGGTGACGGGATCGCAAGCGGCCAGGGCCTTGAAGGGGTCCCAGTCGCGATTGGGGATGGTCAGCAGGGCGAAACCCGCGGGGCTCTTGATGGCCAGCAGGACGGCGCCACGGGCCTCAGCCGGAGGCAGCAGCCCGGCCACAACGGCGCGGTGAATGTCCTCGGGGGTTAGCGTTACGTAACAGCGGGGGCCCCTGCCAGTGAAGAGGGCGGCATAGAAGGCGGTGCCGGGATCCTCCTCCTCGGGCAAGTCCGCCGGAGGGGGCGGCTCCAGCAGGGCGATCAGCTCCGGCTTGTGCGCCTTCAGCCGCGGTGCCCAGGTCGCCAGGGCGGAATGGGGGCCCCGCACTCGCAGGATGCCCGACTCCACCTTGAGGGCCAGGCCCGCGTTTCTGGCGGCGATCAGGAGGGCATTCGGGGTCATAGCACCAGTTCCCCCTCCTCGTCATCGGCGGGGATAATTCCCACACAATCCGTGTACTCTGCCAACTCTGCGGTACTCTGCCGAACCTCCGCCGCAGAGTTCAGGGAAGGGGGGTCGGGATCCCGCGGCACTACTCTGCCGAGGGTCCCATCCCTATAGGGCCGCCGAGTAGTTGCAGGGGGCAAAGACTGGCCAGGATCGGGGGCTGGGGCTGGGGGTACTCTGCCGTCCGCATCCGCAGAGTTGGGGGCCAAATTCAGGTAGTTCTTGCGGCTCCCTTGGCACAGGTCACGAGGTAGGGGGGTCTCCACAATCCGCCCTGAAACTCGAAGCTCTTGCAGGGCGCGACGGATGGCCTCCCGGCTCAGGCCGATGCGGTCCGCCATCGTCCCGAGACTGGTCGCGTTGTGCCGGCGGTTTACCTCAAGCTCAGCGGCGATGAACCTTTCCAACTGGTCGGCTTGGTCGGCGCGCTGGACTTCCGGCTCGGGGGCCCGGGCTTGCAGGAAGTGCTCGAAGGCGAACCCCTCCCGGCGGATCCAGATCAAGGGGAGATTCGGCGGCGCGTAGGACAGCTTGGCCCGGGCCATGACGGTGATACTGGCATCCGGGCCGGGCTGACAGCCGGGCGGCGGATGCAGGCCCCCCGCTTCTTCGGGGCGCCAGGTCTGCAACACGGTGGTCATGCGCGATCCGTCCGGCAGGGCGCTCCCGCCCCGGGCGCTATATTGGTCCAGGGTGGCGAGTCGGGCGTTCGCCTTGCCGGTGTGATGCACCACGCGGACGCAGCAATCCAGGCCCTTCACAATCCGCCGGGCGGCGGCAATGATGCCCTGCTCGTTATCGTTTACCAGGCCCTCGGACGCACCAAAGGACACCAGGGGGTCGAAGACGACGACGGCGGGGGCATCGTCCCGGTAGGTGGCGACGATGGCATCCGCCAAGCCGGACAGGATGACGTTGCCATCCATGGCGTGAACCAGCTTGACGGCCTCGCCGGTCACATCCCAGACGCGAACCCCTTGGATGGCCACGGCCCGCTCGTCTGGGGTCAGATCCAGGGTGGCCAGGATTTCCCGCAGCCGGGCTAATACCTGCTCGCGGCGGTCCTCGGCGGTAACGAGGAGGGTCCAGCCCGGGGAGTCCACGGGCAGCCCCCAGACAGGCCAGCCGAGGGCGATATGCACGGCCTCATGAATCAGGAGGGTGGTCTTGCCCGTGCCTCCTGGCGCCACGAGAACGGCCACATCGGCGTAAGAATGGTCGCGGACCACGCAACGGGGCGCCAGCCGGGCGGCGGCAAGCTCGGCCTCGGTGGGGATCAGTTCGGCGGGTGCCGGGGGGCGGGTGCGGTCGGGCGCGGGCATCTCCACGGCCTCCAGCAAGGCCCTCAGGGCTTCCGGACCTTCGGCCTGGGCATAGTCGTTCACGTCGTAATTGCCCGGCAGGCCGGCGGGCAGACAGGCCACGGCGGCGCCAACTTCGCGGGCCAGGGTGGCGGCGGGGATCTCCTTGCCCACGTCGGGCACGATGACGAGGGCGGGACCAGCGGGTGCCAGGGCGGCGGCGATGGTCTTGACGTTTCCCCAGCCGAAGCAACAGACAGCGGCCTCCCCGGTGGCTTGATGACAGGCCCAGGCTTGCCCGATGCCCTCCACCAGATAGCAGGGGCGGCCCGGCTGGATCGCCCCCAGGGTGTACACAGCCCCGCTCAAGGTGGCGCCGGGGAGGTTCATTTTTTTGCCGGTGCCCGGTGCCGGGATGAATTGGATTGTTTGCAGGTTGCCGGCGGCGTCATAGGCGGGGACGGCCAGGGCGCCAGCCAGGCGCTGGCCCGCGATGGTCAATGGATCGGACGCGGGCACCACGCGCAGCCCCTCGGGGGTCCCGCCCTTGGCCATGATATAGGGGTGGTCCGCCGGGGCAGGCGGGCAGCGGTCCCACACAGCCAGGGCGCCGGGGTGGGCGGCCTGGGGTGGCGGGGCCTCCTGGCGCGGCGGCGCGGCATGGTGGTGTTCCTGCCATCCGTGCGCCCGGGCGGCATGAAATAGCGTGCCCGGCCCGATCCCGGCCCCTTTGAAACTTTTCCAGGTGTCACGGACGGCGCGGGGGTCGTAACAATCCGGGGCGCTGGCGGACCAGGTGTCGAAGTCCTCAAGCGCCAGGCCGGCGGCTTGGGCGGCCATGCCGATGCGAACCCAGTCCTCCCGGGGCAGGTCGGCGGGAACGGACCAGAGGGCGGCCCGGGCGCGGTCCGGGTCCGGGGGGGTGGTCAGACGCTCTTGAAGGCGGCGCAAGTCCGCGGGCGAAGATGGCGGCGGTGGGCCCATGCGCCGGAAGGTGCGCGGCGGGTGGGCGGTGTTTGGTAATTGCATGAATAATCAGCTCCGGGGCGCCACGGGGGCGCCCATTGCGGCCTCAGAAGGGGATCGGATCATCAAAATCAGGACCGCCAGCCGGGGGCGCCGGGGGGCGGGCGGCATGGGGACCAGGCGGGGACCAGGCGGCGGGCGCTTGGGCTTGATGGGATCCCTGCCAAGCGGCGGCAGGCGGAGGAGCAGGCCGGGGCGGTGCGGGTGGTGCCGGGCGGTAATCGGCGCTCTCAGCGGTCTCCACCAGTTTCTTGAATCGGGCGGGGAGGGCGTCGTATGCCGCCGGATCATGCTCGTCAATGTCGTAAAATGTCGGTGTCACGCTGGGGATGGGGGCGGCCATACCCCGCGGGAGCGGGCCAACCGCTATTACGTTCGCGTAAGTCCGGTCACCTTTTTCGACGTGCGCAACAGTGACCACGGCGCCACGGCCCAGCAGCCCGTCCAGTTGAAAACCGGCAGGCGGCTCGCGTCCGCCGGTCAGGGCCAGGATGCGAGAATAGAATTTCGATTTTGGGTGCAGTGACGCAGTTTGAACCTCGGTCACGCTCAGGCTGCGGCCATCGGTGCCAGGTTCCGCTTGCTCCCATGTCAAGCCAAGTAACTCTTGGATTTTGGTCTCGCCTTGCCAGGTCCGCTCGTGCCGGCCCAGGAAGGCCAGCACGGTCAATACGGCGGCGCCGGGGCCTTCGTGGGCTATTTGAAAGTCGTTCGTGTCTTCGGTCTTTGTGAAAGTGCGCTTCATGGGTGTTTACTCGCTTGTGTCGGTCGTTTCATCGGATTCGTAAAATTCGTTCAATGCCCAGCCGGGCAAAATCAATTCGCGGATCGCATCGCCATAGCCAGGCCATTGGCCAGACTCCACGCAGGCGGCATAGGTGCGGCAAGCCTCCGCCCATCGGCGCCGGCCCAGCTCAAGGGCGGCGTCCGGCAGGCGATAAACTCCCACGGCGAAGGGGGGCGCCTTCTCGACAGCCAG
>JADZBU010000092.1 GCA_020851955.1 Chromatiaceae bacterium
CCGCGCCACCCGCAGGTGCATGGCGAACTGCTGATCCAGAATGTGCTTGAAACCCGCGGCGATCTCCTCGATCCGGGCCTGGTCCTCGGGGGCGATGGGCATGGGTTGACGCCTGCTGGGCGGTGTGAGAGTGAGGAAGCCCCGTCGGAGGTCTGGTCGCGGAACCGTGCCGGGGGGCCGATAACGCCACGATCTTAGCCGTACCTCCGGCGCTGGACAAGACTCGCGAACTCCGTGTTAGCCCAAAGTAGTCATGTCCCCTTGGTGCCGTTTAGAAATGTCCCCTTTTGATCCCCGGAGGGGACGATGCCAGAGGAGACCATCGCGTTGACGCAGCACGCGCTACACCGGTTGAAGGTGGTTGAAGCCTGTCAACGGCCGGGCGCTGTCTTCAAGCCTACTTGGAGGCCTTCACGGGTTCCCCCAAGCACCGTCATCCGACCCTAAAAAACGAAAACTCGCGGGTGTTCGGTATATCATCCCCGGGCTGCCGCACCAGCCCAGCCGATGGGGGGCCTGTTGCCCTTCCTCCCCGGCGAGGCCCCTGTGCTCTGGCCAGGCTTGGGTGGGGCTTATTTCTTGTATTTTAGGAGGTTGAATGAATAAATCCCTGTTCCTTGCCGTTCTGCTGGCGACCGCCGGCTTCCAAGTGGCCGCGGCCGAGTCGCCCGCGACCGGTGCTCACGCCAAGGCGATGCCGGTGGCCGCGGAGGTGACCCTCATTACGGCACGGGTTGAATCCACCAACCCCAAGACCCGGACCCTGGTGATCAAGGATGCCCAGGGTAACGAGACCGCCATGAAGGTCGGCAAGTCGGTCCCGGACTTCGACAAGATCAAGAAGGGCGACGAATTCGTGGTCGAATTCACCCAGGCCATTGCCGTTGGTCTGGTGGCGGCCCCCAAGGGCGCCAAGCCGGGCATTACGGAAACCCGCACGCTGGCGGTCTCGGGCAAGGGTACCAAGCCCTTTGCCGAGGAAGTGGATACCCTGGCGGCCACGGCCAAGATCGTGAGCATCGATGCCAAGAAACGCGCCGCCGTGCTGAGCATGCCCGATGGCAAGCACCTCAAGGTGCAGGTTGACAAGGCCGTCCTGGGCCTCGAAAAGTTCAAGGTTGGCGATGAGGTGCTGGTTGAGTACGCCGAGGAACTGGCGATCGGCTTCGTGGCGCCCAAGAAATAGCCCTGTCACGGCGTGGATAACCGTCAGACTCTTTCGCCCGGTCCCCATCCGGAACTGCCACTGGCGATCGTGCTGCGGGTATTTTTACCCTTTGCGGCGGGCTATTTCCTGTCCTACCTGTACCGCACCATCAACGCGGTGCTGGCCCCGGAGTTGGAGTCGGCTCTGGGGCTGGATGCCGCCGCCCTGGGGCTGCTCACCAGTGTCTATTTTTTGACCTTCGCCGCCTTTCAGTTGCCCCTCGGCATCCTGCTCGACCGGTATGGTCCGCACAAGGTGGAAAGCCTGCTGTTGGTATTGGCCGCCGCCGGCGCCCTGCTGTTTGCCATCAGCGACAGCCTGGGGGATCTGGTCTTCGGCCGGGCGCTGATCGGCCTGGGGGTGTCGGCCTGCCTGATGGCCAGCCTGAAAACCTTCGTCCTGTGGTTTCCGCCCCAACGCCTGCCCGCGGTGAACGGCTGGGTGCTGGCGGCGGGCGGTTTGGGGGCCCTGACCGCGACCACGCCGGTGGAATGGGCCATGAACCTCACCTCCTGGCGGGGAGTCTTCGCCGGTCTGGCGGTACTGACCCTGCTGGCGGCGGCGGTGCTGTTCCGGGTGGTCCCGGACAAGCCCGCGTCGGCTCATGCGGGGGACTGGCGGGTTCAGTGGCGCGGTATCGTGGCGATATACACCAGCCGGGTCTTCTGGCGTCTGGCGCCCATCAGCCTGCTGGTGATGAGTACCCACATGGCGATTCAGGGTCTCTGGGCGGGGCCCTGGCTGCGGGATGTGGCGGGGCTCGACCGGATGGCGGTGGCGGATCATCTCTTCTGGGTCGCGGCGGGCATGGTGGCTGGATTTTTGTCGATCGGCACCCTGGCCTATCGTCTCAGCCGTCTGGGGATTCCGCCGGTGGTGGTCTCGATGGGCGGCGTGGTCATTTTCCTCGCCCTGCAATTGATCCTGGCCCTGGGCTATACCGGCGCCACCCTCCTGATCTGGCTGGGCTTTGGCTTCTTTGGCACCTCCGCTAACCTCAGCTATGCCGTCCTGTCGCAGACCTTTCCCCGGGAATTGGCCGGGCGGGTGAACACGGCCCTGAACCTGCTGGTCTTCGTGGGCGCCTTTGTCATGCAGTGGGGCCTGGGCGCCGTGATCGGACTCTGGCCGGCTACCTCCGGGGGCTATGCCCCTCAGGGCTACGGCGTGGCCTTCGGCCTGGTCCTGGTGCTGCAACTGGCCGCCTTGGCTTGGTATGGGTTCGCGGGCCTGGGGGGTAAATCCAAGCCCTGACAGGAACCGGCCCGGCGGTTATTGTGATGCACCAATCAGTCATTCAGTGAAAGTCTTCAGCCCTCAGGCCCATGATCTGGCAATACTTTTTGGCAGGCTTGTGCTAAAGACCTCATGTGGGTGACTTCAGGCCCGGCGCCTCGGCCTCGCCTTCAAGCCCTTTGGCCGGGCTGTCGGCACCCGGGCGGTTCGGTCAGGCGGGGCTTTCCAGGGAGTGACGGATCCGCTCCGCGATCTGACAGACCTTGGCCATGATGGCTTCTTCGTTCAGGGTGAGGAGACGGCGATCCTTCATCACCAGCCTGCCGTTAATGAAGACGTTTTTCACGTCCGCCCCGTTCGCGGCGTACACCAGGTGTGAGTAGGGATGGTAGAGGGGGGTCAGATGCGGGCTCTGGAGATCGATCATGATGAGATCCGCCTTCAGGCCTGGCTTTAAAACCCCCGTCACTTGATCCATGCCGAGCACCCGGGCGCCCGTGCGGGTGGCCATGGCGACCACGGTCGGGGCCGGCATGAGGGTCGGATCGGCATGGATGACCTTCTCGAGCTTGGCGGCGGTGTTCATCTCCCGAAACATATCCAGGCTGTTGTTACTGGCACAGCCATCCGTGCCCAGTCCGACCTCGATACCCGCCTGGAGCATGCGGGAAACCGGGGCGCAGCCCGAGGCCAGCTTCATATTGCTTTGGGGGTTATAGACCACCTTGCAGCCCTGAGCGCCAAAGATGCGCAGGTCCTCGTCATCCAGATAGACGCCATGAAAGGCGATAAAGCGCTCGTTGAGGCAGCCGAGTTCCTGGAGATAGGGCACGGCCCCTTGTCCTAGCTGGTCCTGGAGCTGGCGCTTTTCCGCCGCGTTTTCGAGGAGATGCAGGGCGAGGGGCGCCTGGAACTCATCCGCTAGGTTTTTGGCCGCGACCAGCAGGGGCCGGGAGCAGGTATAGAGGGCATGGGGTTCCACGGCGATGCGGATCAGGGGGTCGCCGGCCCAGCGCTCCAGGAGCCCGCGCGTGTAGGCCAGCCCCTCCTGGGGTGTCTGGTAATTGGGCGAGGGGAAATCGAACAGCACCTCCCCCAGGAGGCAGCGCATCCCGGCCTCCTGGGCGGCCCGCGCCGTCTCCTCCTCGAAGATATACATGTCGCAAAAGCTGGTCGTGCCGGACTTGATCATCTCCGCGCAGGCCAGCAGGCTCCCCCAGTAAGCCAGTTCCGGGTTCACGTTCCGGGCCTCGGCGGGGAAGATGTAGTGGTTCAGCCAGTCCATGAGATTCATGTCATCGGCGATGCCCCGGAAGCAGGTCATGGCCGCATGGGTATGACTGTTGATCAGGCCCGGCATGATGAGGGTCTTGGTGCCGTCGATGATGTTTCGGCTGGTGAATCGCCCCTGCAATTCGGCTTGGGTGCCCAGGGCGACCAGGGTGTCGCCCGCGATCGCCAGGGCGCCATCATCGATCCGGGTCATGCCGTCATCGAGGCAGAGGATCGTCCCTCCCAGGATGAGGGTATCAACTTCGGTCATGGCAGGTCCTCGGCAGGGATTAAGGCAAAAGGCATGGCGTCAATGTCCCCCAGCCAGGCGCGCGCGCCAGGCGCGGGCCTCGTCGAGGATCTCCCGGGCGTCGAGCGTCGTCGGTTGGCCGTCGCGGAGGAGTTGGCGGCCGGCGACCCACACATGTCGGACCTGGGAGCGGTTGGCGGCATAGACGAGTTGCGAGAGGGGATTATGAATAGGCTGGGTGTTGGCCTGGCCCAGGTCGATGGCGACCAGGTCGGCGGACTTGCCAACCGCCAGGGACCCGGTCTCCTCCTCCAGACCCAGGGCGCGGGCGCCGTCGAGGGTCGCCATGCGCAGGGCCTGGTGGGCGGGGAGGGCGGCGGCGGACCCCGCCACGCCCTTGGCGAGGAGGGCGGCGAGGCGCATCTCCCCCAGCATGTCGAGTGAATTGTTGCTGGCGGCGCCGTCCGTGCCCAGGGCGACCTTGACGCCCGCCTCCCGGAGGCGCGCCACGGGGCTGAAACCGCTGGCCAGCTTGAGTTGGGAGGCGGGGCAATGGATGACGGAGGTGCCCGTGGTGGCCAGAAGCTCCATCTCCTCTTCATCCACCTGGGTCATGTGCACGGCCATCAGGTTCGGACCCAGGAGGTCCAGCCGCTGGAGCCGCCGCAGGGGACGCACGCCATGGTCGCGCAGCGACTGGTCGATCTCGGCGGCGGTCTCGTGGAGGTGGATGTGGATGGGGACCTCCAGTTCGTCCGCCAGGGTGCGCACCCGGGTCAGGGAGGCGTCGGAGACCGTATAGGGGGCGTGAGGTGCGAAGGCGGTCTGGATGAGGGGGTGGCCCCGGTAGTGGTCATGGAGGGCCAGACCCTGACGCAGGTACTGGTCCGGGCCCTCGGCGTAAACCGTGGGAAAATCCAGCAGGATCAGACCGACGACGGCGCGCATCCCGGCCTCCGCCATGGCGTGGGCGGTAACCTCCGGAAAATAGTACATGTCGTTGCAGCAGACGGTGCCGCTTTGGAGCATCTCCAGGGCTGCCAGCCGGGAGCCCGCCAGTATCATCTCCGGGCTCACCCAGCGCTGCTCCGCCGGCCAGATGTGATCCTGAAGCCAGGTCATGAGGGGCAGATCGTCCGCCAGCCCCCGGAACAGGGTCATGGCGGCATGGGTGTGGGCATTGATCAGGCCAGGCATCAGCAGGTGCTCGGGCAAGTCCAGCTCCCGGGCGTTTGGGTAGCGCCGTCGCGCATCCACGCTCGGCAGCAGGGCCTGAATACGACCGCCGGCGATCACGACCGCATGGTCGCCGAGGACGGAGTCCTGGGGGTCCACGGGCAGGACCCAGGCGGCATGGATGACAAGATCGGCGGTCATGGCGGGACTCTTGCGGGCCGGGCTCTTCAAAGCCGGCGGGGGCTGGTTCAGAATAGGCGCCAATTTGCCACAGGATGAGCGCCCATGGAAACCCCAACCCCCCTCTTGCCCACCCCGGACCATGCCCTGGTCTGGCGCGAGGGCCGGCTATACCTGCTCGATCAACGTCTGCTGCCCGGGCGGGCCGAGTTTCTGGAACTGAACTCCGCCAGCGCCACGGCCAGGGCCATCCGGGACATGGTGGTGCGGGGGGCGCCGGCGATCGGTATCGCCGCCGCCTTTGGCGTCGTCCTGGCGGCCCGGGATCGCTACGCCCAGGATGGCGAGGGTTGGCGGTCGCCGATCCAGGCGGACCTGGCGGAACTGGCGGCTTCCCGCCCCACCGCGGTCAATCTCTTCTGGGCCCTGGAGCGCATGAGCCACCGGCTGGCGGGCCTTGGCGCGGGTGATCCAACCCAGGTGCTGCTGGCGGAGGCCCTGGCCATTCACGCCGAGGACATCGCCGCCAACCGGCGCATGGGCGAGCTGGGCGCCAGCCTGATTCAGGGCCCCACCGCCGTCATCACCCCCTGCAACGCCGGTGCCCTGGCCACCGGCGGCTACGGCACGGCTCTGGGGGTCATCCGCCAAGGCTTTGCGGACGGCAAAATCACCCGGGTCTTTGCCGACGAGACCCGCCCCTGGCTGCAGGGGACCCGCCTCACCGCCTGGGAACTGACCCAGGACGGCATCCCGGTGACCCTGCAGGCGGACGGCGCGGCGGCCAGCCTCATGGCCCAGGGCGGCATCGGCTGGGTCATCGTCGGTTCCGATCGCATCGCCGCCAATGGCGATGTCGCCAACAAGATCGGTACCTACGGCCTGGCCATCCTGGCCCGTTATCACGGCATCGGCTTTATGGTTGCCGCCCCCACTTCGACCATCGACTGGGAGACGCCCAACGGCGCCGCCATTCCCATCGAGGAGCGTGACCCGGACGAGGTCCTGGCCTGCGGCGGCCAGCGCCTGGGCCCGGCTGGGGTCGGCGCCCGCAATCCCGTCTTTGATGTCACCCCGGCGGCACTGGTGGATGCCATCGTCACCGAGCGGGGCATCGTCGAGCGCCCCACGGCGGAACGCATGCGCGCCCTTTTGGGGTAGCCGGTAGCCCTCAGACCACCTCCAACTTGATCCCCGTACCCTCCAACCGCGCCAGGACGCGGCCTCCCGGGGGGCACTGGCCGGTGACCATCATCATGGCCAGGGGGTTTTCGAGCTGGCGCTCCACCTCGCGGCGCAGGGGGCGGGCGCCATAGACGGGATCAAAGCCGTCGCTGGCGAGCTTGTCGAGGACGGCTTCCTCCACTTCCACCGTTACCTGGCGGGCGGCGAGGCGCCGGACGAGTTCCGCGACGAAGATGCTGGCGATGCGCCGCACCTCCGCGGGTTCCAGGTAATGGAAGACGATGACATCATCCAGGCGGTTGAGAAACTCCGGCTTAAAGAAGCGTTTGACCTCGTGCAGCACCAGGTCGCGGGCCTCCTGGTAACTCGGAGTAGCGGACTGGATGAAGCCGATGGGACGCTTGTCGGGTGACAGGGCCTCCGTGCCCAGGTTGGACGTGCCGATGAGGATGGTGTTGCGGAAGGAGACGGCGTGGCCCTGGCCGTCGGTCAGGCGGCCGTCCTCCAGGATCTGCAGCAGCATGTTGAAGACATCGGGGTGGGCCTTCTCGACTTCGTCCAGCAGGACCACGGTATAGGGGTTGCGCCGCACCCGCTCGGTGAGTTGGCCGCCCTCGCCATAGCCGATATAGCCCGGCGGGGCGCCGATCATCTTGGAGACCTCGTGGCGCTCCATGTACTCCGACATATCCAGACGCACCACCCGCGACTCGTCGTCGAGGAGGAAGGCGGCCAGGGCCCGGGCCAGCTCGGTCTTGCCGACGCCGGTGGGACCCAGGAAGAGGAAGGAACCAATAGGCCGGCGCGCCGAGCCGATGCCCGCGCGGTTGCGGCGGATGGCGTCGGCGACGGCATGGACGGCATCGTCCTGACCGACGATGCGCTGGTGCAACTCTTCCTCCATGCGCGCCAGCTTATCGGCCTCCGCCTCCACCATGCGCGCCACCGGGATGCCGGTCCAGCGCGAGACCACCCGGGCGATGTCCTCGGCGCGTACGTCCAGATCCTCGCTGGCGCGCTCCTTTTCCCACGCCTGGCGGTCGCTGGCCAGCTTTTCCTCCAGCGCCAGGATCTCCATCTGCTGGCGGGCCGCGCGCTCGAATTCCTGGGCGTTGAAGGCCTGGGTCTTCTCATGCAGCAGGCGTTGGCGCTCGCGTTCCCGCTCGCGGATGGGGGCGGGGACCGAGATGAGCCGCAGGTGCTTGTGGGCCCCGGCCTCGTCAAGGAGGTCGATGGCCTTGTCCGGCAGCCGGCGGTCGCTGATGTAGCGCTCCGCGAGTTGGGCGGCGGCCTCCAGGGCGTCGGCGGCGTAGTGGATCTGGTGGTGCTGCTCGTAGCGGGGAGCCAGACCCTGGAGGATCCGCAGGGTGTCGGCGGCGCTGGGTTCCCGCACCAGGATGGGGTGAAAGCGCCGCTCCAGGGCCTTGTCGGACTCGACGAAGCGGTGATATTCGTCCAGGGTGTCGGCGCCGATGACTTGCAGGCTGCCTTGGGCCAGGGCGGTCTTGAGCAGGCTGGGGGCGTCCAGGCTGCCGGAGCCCGCGCTGCCGCCAGCCCCGACCACGGTGTGGAGTTCGTCGATGAAGAGGATGACGCTGCCCTTGGCGGCGATGACGGCGTCGCGCACCGACTTGAGCCGCTCCTCGAACTCGCCGCGCATCTTGGCCCCGGCGATGATGTCGCCCATGTCCAGGGCCAGCAGGCGCTTGTTGATGAGGGTGTCGGGGACCTCGGCATTGGCGATGCGCTGGGCCAGGCCCTCGACGATCACCGTCTTGCCGACGCCGGCCTCGCCGATCAGGGCCGGGTTGTTCTTCTTGCGCCGGGAGAGGGTCTGGATGACCTGGGCGATCTCTTCCTCGCGGCCGATGACCGGGTCCAGGCCGTGCTGGCGGGCCAGTTCGGTCAGGTCACGGGTGTAGCGCTCCAGGGGATCGGGCTCGCTCTCCGCCTCCTCGCTATTGATGGCGCGCCCGTGGCGCAACTCCTTGAGGGCCTCCCGCGCCTGGTCCCGATTGATGCCCGCCTCCCGCAGGCGCTCGGCGACGCCGCCGCACAGGGGGTCGAAGAGGGCCAGGAAGAGGGTGCCGGTGGCGATGAAGCCGTCACCCAATTGGCGGGCCTCCTCGTGGGCGAGGCGGAACATCTCGTTGATTTCCTGGGTGACCAGGATCTGGTTGCCCTGCCGGGGTACGGCTAGCTGATAGTGGGCCTGAACATTCGCGCGCAGCTTGCCGGCCGTCTCCGCCGCGTTGGGCAGCAGGCGTTCCAGGATGTGCAGGGGCTCCGCGTCCGGCTGGCCGAGCAGGGCCAGGAGGATGAAATCCGGTGTCAGGGTATTCTGGCGCAGGGCGACGAGTTCCGTCACCGCCAGTTCCAGGGTGCGGGCCACCTTCTTGGTGCTGAATTGGGCGTAGTTTTCGAAGACGGCCATGCGGGTTCTCGTCGTGCTTGCGGCGGGGTCTGGCGCGGAAGGACCGGTGGCCGGTCCCCGGGAACTTAGCGCCCCGCCCGTTGCTCGGCCAGGATCTTTCTGACCTTGTCCACCAGATCCCGGCTGAAGTAACCCTGGGCCACCAATTGCTTTTGGGCGCTCTCGACGCTCTTGCGCCAGCCGGCCAGGTCTCGGGGCGGGGGCTGGAGGAACTCAATGCCCTGGTTCTTGAGGGCCTTGAGAGCGGCCTCGTTGTCGCGCCGGTTCTGGCCATCGATGGCCTTGAAGGTGTCCCCCAGGACCTCCCGCACCAAGGCCTGATCCGGTCCGGAGAGCAGCTTGAAAGCCTTGTCGGTGATGACCAGGATGCCGTAGGTATAGAGGAGCGGTACCTCCGTCAGGTATTTGACGCGGGTATGCCACTGGAGGGCAATGGCTCCGGCGGGCGGGGAGGTGACGGTATCGATGAGTCCCGTTTGCAGGGCCATGAGGACGTCGGTGATGGGGAGGGTGACGGGAGATACGCCCACGGACCTGAAGCCGGTGAGGCTGATGGTGTCGCCCTCCGGTGCCCAGACCTTGCCGGCTTGGAGGTCGGTGATGGTCTTGAGGGGTCGATTGGACATGAAGTAGGCAAAGCCGCCCTCGGCGAAGCCAAACCCGACGAAGCCCTTCTTTTCCAGCCCTTGCAGCAGGGTGGCGTCCATGCGGGCGCGCACCTGATCCACCTCCCGCAGGTCGTGGAAGAGAAAGGGCAGGCCATAGATTTCGACGTCCTTATCCACGCCGGCAAGGGCGCCGATGGTCACGGCCCCGCCCTGCAGCTGGCCGGCGCGGATCTTGCGCATGACGCTCTGGTCATTGCCCATGACTCCGCCCGGATAGAAACGTAGCACCACGCGCCCTTGGGAGCGCTTCGCGATGGTATCGCCCGCGGCGCGCATGGCGCGCATCCAACTGGTGCCATCCGGGGACAGGGTGGCGATTTTGATCACCTGGCCAGCCTGCGGGGTCTGGACCGGGATCAGGGCTAACCAGACCAGGGCGAGGAGGAGGATGCGCCGTATCTTCATGTCATGACTCCGGGTTGTTGATTTGGTTTTCCTGGCAGTCGCCTGCTTCGGTTGGAATATTAATAAATTGATGGAAGAGGAGTTCCTTTTTTGACAAGTCGGGTTCTCCCAGAAAATAATTTTCACTCATGCCGTTTCGTCTTGATAGATATTCCTTGCAATCGCTTTTCCTTATTTCTTCCAAATTGACCAGCATGGTTTTATAATCCAGGCCCCATCCTTTATTCCATCTGTTTTGATTTTCCACCCGCCGCATGGCGTTTTCAAGCGCGCCTGTCACGGAATTCAATGCCAGGATGGTATTAAAGAATCCGCGCGTCATGTTGGTGGGAACCATTTGCTGGCCAAGGCCCATCGGCCTTAAAAATCGCCAATACAATTCGCCCATGCCCTGGGTAAATCCCGTGTAGGTCAGTTCATAATTCATTTGAGTCATCCATGAAAACACGCTCGTCAGGATTGCATCTTGAATTCGTGTTCCGTACGTCCTTGAATAGTCTTTCCATTCAGCGATTAATGTCAATGATGGGTCGGCCTCATAGTCGCTGGGGCTAAAAATCTCTAATTCTTTGATGCCTAGATCCTTGAAAAGCTTTTTATTGGAGAGTTTGTTGACCGAGGATGGATATTTCGGAATCCCAATCCTGCCGCCCGTTGCCTCCGCAAAGGCGAACCGCACCAGTTCGGAGCAGGAAAGTTCCTCGGAATCCTGGAAATTCATATTGAAATCATATGGCACGGGGCCCAGCTGATCCCTACACACACTTGACTCCGCACCCCCCGCCTCCTAGACTCACCACCCATGAGAGTCTGCGGCCAATGGTTTGACACCCCCCTGCGCGAGCGCATCATGGGCGCCGTCCAGCAAGAGC
>JADZBU010000093.1 GCA_020851955.1 Chromatiaceae bacterium
AAACCGGCCACGAGGACGGGGCCGGTTGTTGCTCCGGTCCCGGCGGACCGGAACCAAGGCAGGCTTGCCTTACTTATTGGGCGGGAGCCGGCGGGGCGGGAGGAGCCGGGGGCGCGCCATAGGGGGCGCCATAAGGAGCGCCGTAAGGAGCACCATAGCCATAGGGAGTGCCATAGCCGCCACCGTAGGGGGCGCCGTAGCCGTAGGGGCCATAGCCGTAGCCAGAGTTGTTGTAGTAACGGTTGTCGCCACGACCGTAGCCGCGACCGCTGCCGCCGCCACCCATGTTCATGTTGAAGTCGCCATAGCCGTCGCCATTGCCGAACATGTCGTTCATCATGTTGTTGTTATTGTTGCCATAGCCGTTGTTGCCCCAAGGACCACCACCCCAGAAGGCGCTGGCGGAGAAGGACGTGGCGGACAGCACAACAGCGGCCGCTAGGCCAGCAGTCTTTACAAAATTATTCATTGGGATGAGAACCTCTTCTAGGGAGTGGATTGGGACTTTCCGCCCTGTGGGCCGCCCTGGGGGTGGGCCGGAGGGGTTGTGGACGAAGGACCAGGAAAATTAAAACCTTGAACGAACCCGAAACTGCGCGAATTCGTTAAAACGTGGTATTTTTCCCGGCCATCATATTTAATTCCTGCCCGGAGGGTGGCAGTCCCTTATAGGTCGCGGATGACGGTAATGCGGTCAACGCCTATCTTTGACGCCTCAGGAGTATAGGCGTATGCGCGGGCGATGGGAAATGCTTTTATGGCGATGCGCTATTCCCCGAGGGCCCTGCTGGCACCTTTCCAGGCGGGCCTGGCGGGGCCGGGGCCAGCCGTCGATCTAAATCCTCCACCTAAATAAAGGGACTGGTCTTGGAGCTTCTTGTTGACATTGGCAATACTAATCTCAAGTGGACCCGGCGCGGCGTGGGGCCAGCTCCCGGTCTGGAGCCCATGCGGGTACTTCGCCATCACGGGGGCTTGCCCCTGGATCTGCTCGCCGCCTGGGAGGGTCTGGAAAAACCGTTGCGGGCACGGGTGGCCTGCGTTGGCGCGCCAAAGGTTGCCGAAGGCCTGTCCCGACTGTGTCGTGCCTATTGGGGCCAGGAACCCGAATTCGTCCACCCCAAGCCGGTGTGGCGGGGTCTGACGGTCGCCTATGCCGACCCGAGCCGCCTGGGTGTCGATCGCTGGCTGGCCCTGCTCGCCGCGCGCCAGCTTCTGGACCGGCCCGTCCTCATCCTGGATGCCGGCACCGCCATCACTTATGACTTGCTGCTCGCGGATGGCCGCCATCTGGGTGGCCTCATCCTCCCCGGCATCGAGACCATGCGTCAGGCCCTGCTGGCCAACACCCAGATCCCCCGCGTCGAGCCCGAGGAGATCGCCGACTGCTGGGCCACGGACACCGCCACCGCCATTGCCGTCGCCTCTCTGGATGCCCCCGTCGCTCTGGCCGAGCGCCTCTTGCGCCAGCTTGCCACCGCCGCCGGCACCGAACCCGTCCTTCTCACCACCGGCGGCGATGCCGAGCGGCTCCTGGCCCGTCTCCAGTCCAGTGCCCGGCATGTCCCCGACCTAGTCCTCCAGGGCCTGGCGCTGGTGGCCGACTGAGCGAGGGCGGCGTTGTCTCCCGCCAGTCATCCGGCTAGAATCCTTTGACCTTGGCCGGCGTAGCTCAGTTGGTAGAGCAACTGACTTGTAATCAGTAGGTCCACGGTTCGAATCCGTGCGTCGGCTCCAATCAAACAACGGCTTAGGAGCTTCGGACCTAGGCCGTCTTTTTTTGCAACCAAGCGTCATCTTGCGGATGGATTGCGGACACTTTGCGCAGCCGCTGGCGGGCAATAAAAATCCTCGCCGCCGGGGCCCGGGTCCCTCCAGGTCGGCGTCTTGAGCTGGAGCCCCTAATGCCTAAGAACCGGGTTGGAAAAATTGCTCTCTCCATCAAGGCTAGCCTGCTCACCGCGCTTGTCTTGCCGATAGCAGGCTGCGCGACCAGGGTCTATACGCCTGGGGGGGAAGTGATTTGTTACTCGCAAAACTGCGTGGAGGCGATGCAGGCCTGGACGCGGGACGATTATCTGTCGAGACAATACGAGCAGGACTATGGCACCCCGGTTGCCCCCAGCTACCAGGAGCCCCCGGCACCCGTTGCTCCCCCACCCCGGTATCGCAAACCGAAACCAGCGCCCGTCACTTGCCCCCCGGATATGGTTCCCGTGTCGCCTCCCGACATTGGCTGCGTCTATCCCCGGCGCTAGCGCGGGTTGGGACGACGCCCGAATCCGGGGACCCCGCTTGACTTCTTTCCCGCTAGCCATGGCCTGATTGCTCTATGAAAATCCCCAAGTCACCCTTGCTACTGCTGCCGCTCCTGCTGCTCCTGTCCGCGAATCTCCCGGCCAGGCTGACTCAGGAACAGGCCTTCGGCGCCAATTGTCTGGTGCTTTCCTACATCGACGACGCCACGAATCTCAAGTCATCCATATTAAGCTGCTTCAAATCCAACCAAAATATCGCCGCGGGTTTTTTGCAGCTTGCTTGTGACAATAAAAACGTGACGGTGCTGTTCGATGCGGGCCTGAACCCCCGGGGGGCCAAGATGGCGGAGGTGGTTTTCCGGTTCGACAAGGGCCAGGGGTTCTCCGGCACCTGGAATTACGACGGTCAGGGCGCGGTCCTCACGGTCAATCACAAAAACCACAAAATGTTTTTAAAAGCCCTGAGCGGGGCATCCCGGCTGGAATATGACATCGGTGGGCAACAGGGCGATTTGGCTCTGGATGGCGTGGCGGCCGCCAGCGCCGAGTATGTCAAAAGGTGCGCGGATTTGAATATCAAGGTGAATTGATCTCCCGAGTCCCGCCATGCCCCTGACCTCTCCCCCCTTGGCCGAGGCGGATCGCCCGCCGGGCCCGATGGTGCCCCTGGCCTCCTGGGAGCGTACCGAGTGGCTCATGCTGCTGCTGGCCCTGGGCTTGCTCGGGGCCATCCTGGTGTTTTTTCTGCACGGGGTGCGCGCCAGTGAATTCGCCAGCGAGAAGGACCGACTGACGACCCAGGCGCGGGTGGCGAGCGACAACATCGCCTTTCAGCTCGCGGCGATCGACAACCTGCTCCTGGATATCCGTGATCACTGGTTCGAGCAAGTGGGTCGCGCGGACCGGGCCGAGCATGTCGGCCATCTCCTCGAGGACTACCGGCGCATCATGCCTGGGGTGAATGGCCTGGCGGTCCTGGATGCCGGGGGCGTCATCCAGGCCGACGCCAACCCCGAGCGGGTCGGGCAGCATTTCCCCCATGCGCAAGCCCTCTCCGCCACGCCTCGGGCCCCGGACCCCGGCGCCCTCTATGTCTCCCCGCCCTTCCACAACGCCGAGGGGGTCTGGGTTCTCGCCCTGTCCCGACTCCTGACCCAGCCCCAGGGCCCGTCCGAGGGCCTGATCGTCGCCACCCTCGACCCGGATTTTTTCGCGACCCAGTTAGCCGCGGTGAATTACACCCAGGACATGTGGTCGGCGCTGGCCCATGGCCAGGGCAAGCTGTTTTTGCTGGCGCCGGAGCGCCCTGGCCTGTCTGGCCTGGATATCGCCCAGCCCGGCAGCCTTTTCAACCGGCATCGCGACAGCGGTGGACGGGCCAATGTCCTCCAGGGGATTAGCCTGGTGACGGGCGAAAACCGCCTGATGGCCCTCCAAACCCTGTCCCCGCCCCAGTTGCGGATGAGCGAGCCCCTGGTGGTGGCCGCCAGCCGCTCCCTGGTGGCCATCAATGCCCCCTGGCGGCGGGATGTCGGGTTCGCGGCCCTCTTTTATCTCCTCTTCGTGGTGGGTACCGTCGTGCCCCAAGGCCTGCGCCAGCGGCGTCGTCGGGCCCAATTCGCGGCCAGTTCCGCCCTGGAGGCGCAATTGAGCGCCGAGCGCGATCGTCTGGCGACCCTCGTCGAGGCCCTGCAAGTCGGCGTCTGGGAACGGAATCTTCTCACCGGCGAGGGTCGCGCCAATGACCAGTGGGCGCGCCTCACCGGGCATGAGGCGGCGGAACTGGCGCCGGTCAATCTCGCGACCTGGGAGCGGCTGGTCCACCCGGAGGATTTCCCGCGCTGCCGCCTGGGTCTGGAAGAGCCTTTGCACGGCGACCGGCCCTATTGCGAGCAGGAACTGCGGCTGCGCCACAAGGATGGTCACTGGGTTTGGGTGCTGGGACGTGCCAAGGTCTTCAGCCGCACTCCGGAGGGGCGGCCCGAATGGGTCATGGGCATCAATATGGATATCAGCGCCCAAAAGGGGCTCCAGGAGGAGATGGCGCGTCTGAACCTGGAGCTGGAGTTGCGCACCGTGGAGGCCGAGGCCGCCAGCCGGGCCAAGAGCCGCTTCCTGGCCAACATGAGCCACGAGATCCGCACCCCGCTCAACGCCGTCCTGGGTCTGGCGCAACTGCTCGAGGCCGAGGCGGAAGGCTCGCGCCAGCGGGATATGCTGCGGAATATCCGCTCCGCCGGGCGCACCCTGCTGGGTATCCTCAACGACATTCTCGACCTCTCGCGCATCGAGGCGGGGGAATTGCGCATCGATGCCCACCCCTTTGCCCTGAGCGACCCGCTGGAGGCGGTGGACTCCCTCCTCGGCGCCATGGCGCGGGCCAAGCAACTGGAATGGCGGCTGGAGGCCCCGGTCCTCGGGGACGACCTGGTCGGCGACAGCCTGCGTCTGGAACAGATTCTGGTCAATCTGGTGGGCAACGCCATCAAGTTCACCCACCAGGGTGGGATCAGCCTGCGCGTCGGCATCCTGAACGAGACCCGCCACGACATCCGCTTGCGGTTCGAGGTCGCGGACACGGGCATTGGCATCAAAACCGAGGCCCTGGACCGCCTCTTCGTCCCCTTCACCCAGGCCGATAGCGGCATCACCCGCCGCTTCGGCGGCGCCGGCCTGGGGCTGTCGATCTGCAAACGCCTGATTGACCTCATGGGTGGCCGTCTGGGCGCGGAGAGCGTCCCGGACCAGGGCAGCACCTTCTGGTTCGAGCTGGCCTTTCCCCGCCAGGTCCGCGCCGCGCCGGCCTCTCCGGCTCGTCACGAGGAGGGTGCCGCCCCTGGCCCGCGGCTGGCGGGGGCGCGCATCCTGGTGGCGGACGACAGCCGGCTCAACCTGGAACTCGTCGATTATGCCCTGCGGCGCGAGGGGGCCCTACCCACCCTGGTGACGGATGGCCAGCAGGCCCTGGACCGGCTGGCGGCGGAGCCCACGGGGTTCGATGCCGTCCTGATGGACATGCAGATGCCGGTCATGGATGGCTTCGCGGCGACCCGGGCCATCCGGACCCGGCCGGAACTGGCGGGGCTGCCGGTGATTGCCTTTAGCGCCGGCGTGCTCCAGGAAGAGCAGCGCCTCATGTTCGACGCCGGCGTCAGCGATTTCGTCCCCAAGCCCGTGGATCTGGCCCAGTTGGCGCGGGTGCTGGCGCGCTGGACGGGTGCCGCCCCGGCCCTGGAGACCGAGGCGGCGGCGCCGACCCCCGCCTTGGCGGCCGTCCCGGCGGAATCCCCGGCGGCGGTGGCGATGGCCGCCCCGCCCGCGGAGAATCCGGCGGGCTTCCCCCTCATCGCGGGCATCGACAACCTGCGCGCGGCGCGCCATTTCGATGGCGATCCGGACTTCTTCCTCATCTTGCTGGGGCGGTTCGCCACCGATGCCGCGGACGAAGTGGCGCGCATCGAGGCCAACCTGGAGGGGGACCAGGCCGAGGCGGCCGCGGCCGCCCTGCATAAACTCAAGGGCCTGGCCGGCAATCTCGGCGCCACGGAACTGGAGACGGCCGCGCGGCAACTGGAGGCCGCCCTGCGGGGTGGGGATGGCGGCGACGACTTGCCGGGACTCCGGGAAACGTTCCGCGACCGTGCCCAGCGGCTGCTGGCGGCGATCGGCGCCCGGGAGGACGGCCCGGACCCGGGGCCCGAGCGCCTGGCCCCCGCGCCGCAAGCGTCGCGGCCGGTGCCGGAGCAGCGCCTGCGAAGTCTCTTGACGGTCCTGGAGGACCAGCTCACCCGCAACCGCTTCGATGCCAAGCGCACCAGCCAGGCCATCGAGGCCCTGCTGGCGGATACCGACCTGGCCGCGGCCTATGCCCCGGTGGCCGAGGCGGCGGGGCGCTTGCGTTTCCAGGAGGCCCTGGCCAAACTGGCGGCCTTCCGGCCACCCTCCCCATGACAGACCCAACCCGCGAGTCCGGCCCCATGTCCCAGCGTCCCAAGATCCTCATCGTGGACGATGTCCCCGAAAACGTCGAGATCCTCGGCGAGATTCTGGCCGACACCCACGACATCCTCTGCGCCTTTTCGGGCGAGGAGGCCCTGGCGCTGGCGGTCGAGGAGCCGGACCTCATCTTGCTGGACGTCATGATGCCCGGGATGGATGGCTACGAGGTCTGTGCCCGCCTCAAGGCCGATGTGGCGACGGCGACCATCCCCGTCATCTTCGTCACCGCCAAGACCAGTCCCGAGGATGAAACCGCGGGCTTTGCCGCGGGCGCCGTGGACTTTGTTACCAAACCCGTGAACCGGGATACGGTGCAGGCCCGCATTCGGACCCACCTGCGGCTCAAGCACCAAAGCGACCGGCTGCGCGCCCAGGCCATGATCGACGAGCTCACCGGCATCCCCAATCGCCGCTATTTCGAGACACGTCTGCTCGACGCCTGGCGCCATGCCCAGCGCCACCAGGCGTCGCTGGCCCTCCTGTTGTTGGAACTTGATCACTTCACGTCCTACCAGGACCGCCATGGCCCCGAGGCAAGCGCTAGCTGCCTGCGGCGGATCGCCGCGACCCTCAAGGCGGGCATGCTGCGCGCTCATGACCTGGCGGCGCGCCAGGGGGGCGAGGCCTTCGTCTGTCTGCTGCCGGAGTGCGACCTGGCCGGGGCCACCGCCAAGGCCGAGGCCCTGCGCGCCGCCGTGGCGGATCTGGCCATCCCGCACGGGGCCTCGCCCACCGCCGCCGTGCTGACCGTCAGTCTGGGGGTGGCCGCCGCCCTGCCCACCGCCGAGACCCGGCCCGCCAGACTGGTGGCGGCGGCTGATGCGTTGCTCTCCCAGGCCCGGCAGGCTGGGGGTAACCAGGTGCGGAGTGCCGATCGCCTGCTTTAGGCAGGCCCCGGCCTCGCCCCGCCTCGGGTCTCATGAGGGGGGGCGGGGCAGGTCGATGCGGCCATAACCCGCGCCGAGGGGGAAGCCGCTCACAGGCTATGGCGCAGGGTGAAACTGCATTTGTTATCGGACATCCGGGCGTGATAGGAGATATGTTCGATCTGGGCGGCGGCGAGCCGGAGTTCGAGGCCCGCCAGGGCCGCCGCGTCGGCGGTATCCAGATTGGGCTCGCCGCGATAATCCGGCAGCGTCAGCGGCCGTCCGCCATGGGAGATGGTCAGCACTCCTTTGTTTTTACGCAAAATGGCCAGCAGGGTGAGCTGGGTTCCGGCGGGCAGGGCGCGCTGCAGGAAGCTCATGACCTCCTGACCGGCATTGGCCAGAGCCACGGCGGCGGGTACCCGCCAGCGCGCTTGCGCGGCCTGGGTGACGAGCCAGTCGAGCAGTTGCCCCTGGACGCTGGTGGTGCCATCCCGG
>JADZBU010000094.1 GCA_020851955.1 Chromatiaceae bacterium
CCCGCGTCCGCCTCGACCCCGGCGTGGCCAAACTGGTCGTAGGCGGAGCGTTTCTTGGGGTCCGTCAGAATCTCGTAGGCCAGCTTGGCCTCCTTGAACTTCTGCTCCGCCTCCTCGCCGGGATTGCGGTCTGGGTGGAACTTCATGGCCAACCGCCGGTAGGCCTTCTTGATGTCGGCCTCGCTGGCATTGCGGGGGACACCCAGGACTTCGTAGTAATCACGTTTGGACATGGCGGGAGAGCTTCAGGGGTCTATGGCGAAAATCAATCGTGGCAGCGGCTTCGGCTGATGAACGACGGCCACCGCGAAGGACTTCGGGTGGCCGCCAGGCGCCCGCGTCGGGGCGCTCCCATCCAGCAACAGCGGGTCGGAATCCCGCGCTGGCTACTTTTTGTCGTCCTTGACTTCCTCGAACTCGGCATCGACGACGTCGTCGCCACCGGCCTTCTTCTCGCCACCGCCAGGGCCCTGGCCCGCATGACCAGCATGGCCCGCGTCGCCGCCGGTATCGCCCGGCTGGGCGTAGAGGCGCTCGGCCATCTTGGCGGAGGCCTCGCCCAGCGCCTTGGTCTGGGCTTCGATACGGTCCTTGTCCTCACCCTTCATGGAGGCCTCGAGGTCCTTGATGGCGGATTCGATGTGCTGCTTCTCGCCCGACTCCATCTTGTCGCCCAGTTGCTCCATGGATTTGCGGGTGGCATGGATCAGGGTATCGGCCTGGTTGCGGGCGGTGACCAATTCATGGAAGCGGCGGTCGTCCTCGGCATGGGCCTCGGCGTCCTTGACCATGCGCTTGATCTCGTCATCCGAGAGACCCGAGGAGGCCTTGATGATGATGGACTGCTCCTTGCCGGTGGCCTTGTCGCGGGCGGAGACGTTGAGAATGCCGTTGGCGTCGATGTCGAACTTGACCTCGACCTGGGGTATGCCGCGGGGGGCCGGCGGGATGTCGCTGAGATCGAAGCGCCCCAGGGACTTGTTGGCCGAGGCCTGCTCGCGCTCGCCCTGGAGCACGTGGACCGTGACGGCGGTCTGGTTGTCGTCGGCGGTGGAAAACACCTGCTGGGCCGAGGTCGGGATGGTGGTGTTTTTCTCGATCAGCTTGGTCATGACCCCGCCCAGGGTTTCGATGCCCAGGGACAGGGGCGTGACGTCCAGGAGCAGCACATCCTTGACCTGACCCCCGAGGACGCCACCCTGGATGGCAGCGCCAACGGCCACCGCCTCGTCCGGGTTGACGTCCTTGCGCGGGGCCTTGCCGAAGAACTCCTGGACCTTGGCCTGCACCATGGGCATGCGGGTCTGGCCACCGACCAGAATCACCTCGTTGATTTCGCCGGCGCCCAGGCCGGCGTCCTTGAGGGCCGTGCGGCAGGGGGCTATGGTGCGCTCCACCAGATCCTCCACCAGGGATTCGAGTTTGGACCGCGTCAGCTTGACGTTGAGGTGCTTAGGCCCGTTCTGGTCGGCGGTGATGTAGGGCAGGTTGAGGTCCGTCTGCTGGCTGGTGCTGAGCTCGATCTTGGCCTTCTCGGCGGACTCCTTGAGACGCTGCAGGGCCAGAGGGTCCTTGCGCAGGTCCATCCCCTGCTCCTTCTGGAAGATCTCCACCAGGTGATCGATGATGCGCTTGTCGAAGTCCTCGCCACCCAAGAAGGTGTCGCCATTGGTGGACAGCACCTCGAACTGATGCTCGCCCTCGATCTCGGCGATCTCGATGATGGAGATATCGAAGGTGCCGCCACCCAGGTCATAGACGGCGATCTTCTGATCGCCCCGCTGCTTGTCCATGCCGTAGGCGAGGGAGGCGGCGGTGGGCTCGTTGATGATGCGCTTGACGTCGAGGCCAGCGATGCGGCCCGCGTCCTTGGTGGCCTGACGCTGGGAATCGTTAAAGTAGGCGGGCACGGTGATGACGGCCTCGCGGACCTCCTCGCCCAGGTAGTCCTCCGCGGTCTTCTTCATCTTCTGCAGGATCTTGGCCGAGATCTCGGGCGGGGCCATCTTCTTGCCATGCACCTCGATCCAGGCGTCGCCATTGTCGGCGCGGGCGATCTTGTAGGGCACCATGCCCATGTCCTTCTTGACCACGGCGTCTTCGAAACGCCGGCCGATCAACCGCTTGATAGCGAAGAGGGTGTTCTGGGGATTGGTGACCGCCTGGCGCTTGGCGGACTGACCGACCAGCACCTCGCCGTCGCTGGTGAAGGCGACGACGGAGGGCGTGGTGCGATCGCCTTCCGAGTTTTCGATGACCTTGACCTTATCACCTTCCATGATGGCGACACAGGAATTCGTGGTGCCCAGGTCGATGCCGATGATTTTTCCCATGATTATTTTTCTCCGGAATATATAGTTGGCTGGCGCGCCACGCGCGCCTATTGCCGCGTCAGGTGGGGTCGAGACCCCGTGAGTTTCAAGTTACCGGGTGACCCAAGACCTCGTTCAGGCCGCGCTCGAGACGATGACCATGGCGGGACGGACCAGGCGGCCATTGAGTACATAGCCCTTCTGGATCACGGTCGCCACGCTGTTGGGCGCCAGGTCGGGCCGGGGCTGGATGGTGATGGCCTGGTGATACTCGGGATTGAAGGGCTCGCCGAGGGGGTCGAGACGTTCGACGCCAAAGCGGGTCATGACATCCGCAAGCTGCTTGAGGGTGAGGTCCGTGCCCTCCCGCAACTTCGCCAGGTCCGCCGACTCCAACCGCGCGGCCTCCAAGGCCAGTTCCAGGCTGTCGCGCACCCCGAGGAGTTCCTTGACGAAGCTGTCGAGGGCGTACTTGTGCGCCTTTTCCAGCTCGCTGGCATGGCGCCGCCGCAAATTCTCCATCTCGGCGCGGGTACGCAGGAGTTGATCCCAGTGATCGTCCGCCTTGGAACGGGCATCCTCCAGCAGGCTGGTCAGGTCTCCGCCTGCTCCCGCCGGTGAGGCGGGTGCCGAACTGGCCGCCTGGGAGGCCCCCTCGAAAGGATTCGGCTCCCCCTGCGCCGCGACCTCGGCCTCGGCCATGGACGCGTCGGCCTGGGTCTCGGCCGCCGCGCCGGGTTGAACCTTTTCCTCTTCCACTGCCATTTTCACCTCCCGATTGGGTTTTTGGGGTGCTTAGCCCCGGGAATCCGTGAATTCAAGGTTAGCCATGTTTGAGGGCCGCGCCCAGCAGGCGCGCCGTGACATCCACAATGGGGATGACGCGGGAGTAATTCATGCGCGCCGGGCCAATCACGCCCAGCACCCCGATCACCTTGCCGTCGATCTGGTAGGGCGCGCTCACCAGGCTGCAGCCCCCCAGCAACTCGTAGCCGGACTCCTCGCCGACGAAAATTTGGACGCCCTCGGCCGCGAGGCAGCGATCAAGCAGATGCAGGATCTGGCGCTTCTCGGCGAAGGCCTCGAACAGCTGTTTGAGCCGGTCCATGCTCGCGAGCTCGGAAAAGTCCATTAAATTGGTCTGGCCCGCCACGCAGAGATCATCCTTGTCCTTATCCTCCGCCACCTCCACCACTTGCCGCGCCAGATCCACCGCCTGGCGCATGAGGCGATCCATGTGGTCATGGGTGTGACGCATCTCGTCCAGCAACCGATGACGCACCTCCCGCAGGTCGCGACCCGTAAAGAGGCTGTTGAGATAGTTCGCCGCCTGCTCCAACTGGGAGGGCGAATAGCGCTCGTCGGTGTGGATGACCCGGTTATGCACCTCGCCCTCCTCCGTGACCAGAATCGCCAGCACCCGGTCGCCGGACAGGGGCAGGAACTCGATCTGGCGGAAGGCGTTGCGCTCGCGCCGGGGCAACATCACCACCCCGGCCAGGCGGGTCACACCCGAGAGGACCTGGGAGGCCGTCGCGATCAGGGCCGGGGAGTCGTCCAGGGCGGCAAAGCGCCGGCGCATCTCGTCCACCTCGGTCTCCGCCGGAGGCCGCACCGTCAGCAGGGTGTCGAGGAAGAGACGGTAGCCCGACACCGTCGGCACCCGGCCCGAGGAGGTGTGGAGGGAGGACACCAGGCCCAGATCCTCCAGGTCGGACATGACATTACGCACCGTGGCCGGACTCAGCTCCAGCCCGGTGTCCTTCGCCAGGGTGCGGGAACCCACGGGTTGTCCGTCCCGGATATAGCGTTCAACCAGCACCTTGAGGAAATGCAAGGCCCGATCGCTGACCGGATTGTCACTCTTTGCCGTCAACTTGCGCCCCTCGGAATCCCGACTACGCGCGACTGCGCAACCTCCGACCCTATTAGCACTCCCTTTGGGCGAGTGCTAAGGAGAGCAATTTAGGGATTGCCAATCGGGCTGTCAAGGTTTACGCCAAGGTCCCTTTCGGCGATGATCGCGCGCATGAAGTCCTCCCAGCCCCAGTTCCCCACCATCGGCGTCATCGCCAAGCAGGGCGAGACCCCCGAAACCCGGCTCGCGGTCGCGCGCCTGGCCCGCTACCTGCGCCACCGCGGGCCCCGCGTCTGCTTCGACCCCCTGGCCGCCGCCCTCGCCCGCGAGGGGGAACCCCGGGTCATGACCGCCACCGAGATGGGCCAGCACTGCGACCTGGTCATCACGGTGGGCGGCGACGGCACCCTCCTGGGCGCCGCTCGCGCCCTGGCCAGTTCGGGGGTGCCCCTGCTGGGGATCAACCTGGGCCGGCTGGGCTTTCTCGCGGATGTCTCCTCCGACGCGATCGAAACCTGTCTGGCGGCCATCCTCGACGGGGATTTCGATGCCGAGGAACGCTTTCTGCTCGCGGCGCGGGTGAACGGGAACCCGCCGGTCCTGGCGCTCAACGACGTGGTGATCCACAAGTGGAACACGGCGCGCATGATCGAACTGGAGACCCGCATCGACGGCGTCTTCGTCAATCTTCAGCGCGGGGATGGCATCATCGTCTCGACTCCCACGGGCTCCACCGCCTATGCCCTGTCCGGTGGCGGCCCCCTGATCCACCCGGCCCTGGACGCCATCGCCCTGGTGCCCATCTGCCCCCACACCCTCAGCAACCGACCGCTGGTGGTGGCGGGGTCCAGCCGGATCGCCATCCGGGCCCCCAGTCGCGCCGATCAGGGCCATATCATCGTGACCTGCGATGGTCAGACCGACGTCTTCCTGACCGCCGAGTCCCGCGTCCTCATCGAGCGCGGACCGCACCCGATCCGCCTGCTGCATCCCAAGGGTCACGACCACTTCGGAATCCTCCGCGCCAAACTCGGCTGGGGCGGTCATCCAGCCGGACCTTCCTTGGAGTAAGCCAGGTGTTGAGCCATCTCCTCATCCAGGATCTGGCCGTCGTCAGTCAACTGGAACTCGAACTGGGGGCCGGCATGACGGCCCTGACCGGCGAGACCGGGGCCGGCAAGTCCATCCTGATCGACGCCCTGGGGCTAGCCCTCGGCGACAAGGCGGACGCAGGCTTGATCCGTAACGGCGGGGAACGCGCCGAGGTGGCGGCCAGCTTTGACCTGGACGACGTCGCGGACGCACACACCTGGCTGGAGGAGCAGGACCTCGCCGACGGGGCCGACTGCGCCATCCGGCGCGTCCTGCCCGCCAGCGGGCGTTCCCGGGCCTACATCAACGGCCGACTCGCCAGCAGTGGCCAGCTACAGGCCCTGGGCGAGCGCCTGGTCGATATCCACGGCCAGCACGCGCACCAATCCTTGCTGCGCCCGGCGGCCCAACGGGAGCTGTTGGACGGCTACGCCGGTCATGTGAGCCTGGCCCGGGAGGTCGCGGGGCTGTTCCGCGACTTCCGCGCCCTCGACGAGCGGTTACGCACCATCGAGACCCAGGGCGTGGAGCGGGCGGCGCGCCTCGACCTGCTGCGCTTCCAGGTGGCGGAACTCGAGGTCCTGGGGCTGAGTGCCGAGGACATCGACGAACTGGACCGCGAACAACGGCGCCTGGCCAACCTGGGCCTGCTCCAGGGTACCGCCGGCCGCCTGCTGGACAGCCTCTATGACGGCGAGGCCGCCCTTTGCGACCAGCTCGGCCGGGCCGAGAGTGATCTCGGGGGGCTGCTGACTTTCGACGAACGCCTGGGGGAGATCCGCGACCTGGTCGCCGGGGCCGCCATCCAGGTCGAGGAGGCCGCCTCGGGCCTGCGGCAATACCTGGACGGGCTGGAACTGGACCCGGCCCTGCTGGAGCAGGTCGAGACCCAGCTCGCCCTGATCCATGACCTGGCGCGCAAATTCCGTATCCAGCCCCGCCAAATCCCGGAGACCCTGGAGCGTCTGCGCGCTGAACTGGCCAGCCTGGAGGGTGAAGACCTGTCGGTCGAGGTCCTGGCCCGGGAGCGGGATGCCGCCTGGGGCCGCTTCCTGGACCAGGCGACGATCCTCAGTGCGCAGCGGACCCAGGCCGCGGCCCGCCTCTCGGCGACCGTCACCGCCTCCATGGCCGAACTGGGCATGAAGGGCGGCCGCTTCGAGGCCAGCACCCTGCGCGGCGAGGAGGCCGCCGCCGGCGTCCAGGGCCTGGATCGGGTCGAGTTTCTGGTCAGCGCCAATCCTGGCCAGCCCCTGCAGCCCCTGGCCAAGGTCGCCTCCGGCGGCGAGCTGTCGCGCATCAGTCTGTGCATCCAGGTCGCCACCGCCGAGTGCGCCGCCATCCCCACCCTGGTCTTCGACGAGGTGGACGTGGGTATCGGCGGGGCCGTGGCCGAGATCGTCGGCCGTCTCCTGCGCGCCCTGGGCAACCAACGGCAGGTGCTGTGCGTGACCCATCTCCCCCAGGTCGCGGCCCAGGCCCATCATCACCTGCTGGTGCGCAAGGAGAATCGGGACGGCCAGACCTACACTCACATCGCCCACCTTGAGCCCGAGGCCCGGGTGGACGAGATAGCGCGCATGCTGGGGGGCGCCACCATCACGGAAAAGACCCTGGCCCACGCCCGGGAGATGATCGAGCGGGCGGCGGCCTGAGTCCCTTGGCTGGCCGGCCTCGGGTATGGCCTCTCGATCCGCTGGCTTGCCAATCCCCGACACCCGGTGGAACGCGGATTACTTCCCATCGGCTCCATGGGCTGGGTTATCATTTCCCCCTTAAATCGGCGTCCGCCTGGGTAAAGACCATTTAGATGCAAAAGCTTCCCATTTTACTGACCTTGGGCGCGGGCCTGGCGCTGGGCGGTTGCGCCAAAAATCCGAACGGCGCCCCCGAATACCGCGAGTCGCCGCTCAATCGGCTGCCCTTCGTCTATCAGATGACCATCCAGCAGGGCAACATCATCACCGAGGACATGGTCGATCGGCTCGAACCCGGCATGACCCGCAACCAGGTCCGCTATCTGCTGGGAACGCCCATGCTCGTGGATATCTTCCACGGTGACCGCTGGTACTACACCTTCACCATCCGCCATGCCCACCAGGAGATGGAGAAAAAGCCCTTGGTCGTCCACTTCGAGGGGGACATCATGACGCGGGTCGATGGCTTCCTCACCCCCAATCCCGCGCGGGCCGCGGGGCGCGAGCCCGAGGAGGTGATCGTCGAGGTGCCGGATTGGCAAGGGGATGCGGGCATCGTCAAGAAGACGCTGAAGGCCTTGGGCGTCGAGGACCCTGAATGAGGCTGACCGCCAAGGCGGCTCTGATCGCGCGCTCTAATGCGGAACCAAAAACGTCAAAGGGCGCCGAAGCGCCCTTGGGTTGTCCTGGGGACTGACTAGCGGCGCTTAGGCGTCGAGGGAGTCCAAGGCCTTCTGGAAGCGGTTGGCGTGGGAACGCTCCGCCTTGGCCAGGGTCTCGAACCAATCGCCGATCTCGTCAAAGCCTTCCTCGCGCGCGGTCTTGGCCATGCCAGGGTACATGTCGGTGTACTCATGGGTTTCGCCGGCGATGGAAGCCTTGAGGTTGTTGCTGGTGCCACCGATCGGCAGGCCGGTGGCGGGATCGCCGGAGGCCTCCAGGTATTCCAGATGGCCATGGGCGTGACCCGTCTCGCCCTCGGCGGTGGAGCGGAAAACGGCCGCGACGTCGTTGTAGCCCTCGACATCCGCCTTGGCGGCGAAGTAGAGGTAACGGCGGTTAGCCTGGGATTCGCCGGCGAAGGCCTCTTTCAAGCAACCCTCGGTCTTGCTGCCCTTGAGTTCCATACTGGTCTCCAATGGTGGGATGATGGGCGAGTAATCCGCCCGAATGACAAGAAAGATAGCCCTGACTGGCCTTGGTAGCAATAGTTTCTCTCAATAGTCACCATAGCTTGGACCCATCCCTGCCGAAGCCGGCCCCCTCCCCCGCCAGGCCCCGGTTTCGGAACCTTGGCGCCTCGGCCTCGCCCCAGGCCCGGCCTTCACTCGGTTTAGATATTGATCCCTAACCCAAAATCCCCTGTTTCGAAGGAGCGCCCATGTCTCGCCACGTCACTCAGCGCCTGCTACAAATCTCGGACCCGCACCTCTTCGCGGACCCGGAGGGGGATCTGCTCGGCCAGAGAACCCGCCTCACCCTGGAAGGGGTGCTGAATTTGGCGCGGGCCAACTCCGGCGCCGCCGACAGGGTGCTGCTGACCGGTGACCTGTCCCAGGATGCCAGCCCGGCCGCCTACCGCTACCTGGCCGACCGCTGCGGGCGGCTGGGCTTGCCCTGCCACGCCCTGCCGGGCAATCACGATGACCCCGCGGAGATGGCCCGGAGCCTGGACGCCAGCCCGATCGATATGCCCCACGAGGTGGATTGCGGCCCCTGGCGCCTGATCCTGCTGGACTCGACCCTGGCGGGTCGGGAGGGGGGGCATCTGGCCGCGGGCTCGCTGCGCCGGCTGGCCGCGACCCTGGCCGCCAGGCCCCAGGCGCCGACCCTGGTATTCCTGCACCATCAGCCGGTGCCGGTCGGCAGTCCCTGGCTGGATGAGATCGGCCTCAACAATCCCGAGGACCTCTTCGCCCTGCTCGACCACCAGCCCCAGGTCCGGGGCCTGGTTTTTGGCCATATCCACCAGGACTTCAGCGCCGAACGCAACGGGGTAGCCCTGCTCGGGGCCCCATCCACCTGCATTCAGTTTCGGCCCGGGAGCCAGGACTTCGCCCTGGACGCGGCCACGCCGGGCTACCGCTGGCTCGAACTCCACCCGGATGGCCGGATCGACACGGGTATCGAACGCAGCGCGGACTATCCGGACCCCCTCGATCTCAGCGGCGCCGGCTATTAAGGGCCCTCAATCGAGCTCCACCGGCAGAGCCTCGCCCACCTCGATGCCCTCCGCCGTGTGGCGCAGCCGGATGGCCAGGGCCTCGACGCCCGCCGCCACGACCTGGCGCAACTGGTCGGCATAACGCGGGTCCACGGACCTGGCGGGGGCGAAGCGGCGGCCCTCGGGCCGGTTGATGGCGAAGAGGATGACGGCCCGGCAGCCCTCGCCCACCGCGGTCCGGAGCAAGGTCAAGTGCTTGAGCCCACGTTCGCTGACGGCGTCCGGAAACAGCACCCGCTCCCCGTCGAGGAGGGTGACGTTCTTGATCTCCACCAGGACGGCCAGGGCCGGACCCGCGAAGAGGCCGATATCCAGGCGACCCGGCTCCCGCCCGGCGGGGGCATAGGTGAGTTCCCGGCGCAGCCGGGAGTAACCGGCCAGGGCCGGGACCAGGCCGGCGGCGATACCCTCCGCGAGAACGGCGTTGGGACGGCCGGTATGGACGCCGATCCAGCCCTGGCCCATATCGACCCGTTCCAGGGTCCAGGCCAGCCGGCGCCGCGGATCATCGCTGTGACTGAGTTGCACCGGGGCGCCCGGCGCCCAGCAGCCCGTCATGCGCCCCGTGTTGGGGACATGGGCGGTGACGAGGGTGCCATCCGCCAAGGTCACATCGGCGAGGAAGCGCTGGTAACGGCGCAGGATAAGCCCGTCAATCAGGGGCGGGAGTCGCACGGGGGCCGGGAGCGAGGTGGGGGCCGGGGCCGGCGCTCAGCGGGTCGAGAAACCGCTCAGGGACTGGTAGGGCCCGAATTCGCTGGTGACGGCGGTGACCTGGGCGTGTGGCGGGCCCACCCTTAGCCAGTCACGGAGCTGGTCCAGGGCCGGGGCCGGACCAAAGGCCAGGACCTCGACGCGGCCGTCGGGAAGATTGCGCGCATAACCCGTGAGCCCCAGGCGCAGGGCCTGCTCGCGAGTGGAGGCGCGGAAAAAGACCCCCTGCACCCGACCCGCCACCAGGCAACGCAGACCGATCGGATCGGCCTTCCCTTCTTGCTGGACCATGACCCACTCTCCCGACATGCTGAACCGGATGCTCGCGCACCGGCTGAAGGGGGTGGATTGTCCCGACAAGCCGCCAGGAGAGCAAGGGGGCCATCTCATCCCGCCACCTCATCAGGTCAGGAAACTTGGGCCTCGGGGCCCGAGCCCCTTAGAATGCCTCCCACCCGGCACCGTTCGACCTCACCGGCCGCGCCCCAACCCCAACCCGAGAATCCCCCGCCATGCCTTTCATCCTGATCCTCTACTACAGCCGCTACGGCGCCACGGCGGAGATGGCGCGTCTCATCGCCCGGGGGGTCGAGGAGGTGCCTGGCATCGAGGCGAGACTGCGCACGGTCCCGGCGGTCTCCACGGTCTGCGAGGCGACCGAGGACAGCGTCCCCGCGAGCGGGGCCCCCTACGCCACCCTGGACGACCTGCGGCAGTGCCTCGGTCTCGCCCTCGGCAGCCCGACCCGCTTCGGCAACATGGCGGCGCCGGTGAAATACTTTCTGGACGGGACCAGCCCCCTGTGGCTGGCCGGCGCCCTCATCGGCAAGCCCGCCGCGGTTTTCACCTCCACCTCCAGCCTGCATGGCGGCCAGGAGACCACCCTCCTCACCATGATGCTGCCGCTGCTGCACCACGGCATGATGATCCTGGGCCTGCCCTACAGCGAGACGGATCTGCTGCGCACCACCAGCGGCGGCACCCCCTACGGACCCAGCCACCTGGCTGGCGGGGAGAGCAACCAACCCCTGACCGAGGAGGAAAAACGCCTCTGCCAGGCCCTGGGACGGCGCCTGGCCGGCGCGGCCCTGGCCCTGGACAGGGCGCGTGCCAACCACTGAGAGATCCGCGGCCAATGGAACCCTTAGGGACGCCGCGGGAGGGGCCAAGGGGCGGTGGGCTGGGTGCCCAGTTGCCCCTCGCCCTCGACAAGCGGCCCGAGCTGGATTTCTCCGAGTACCTGCCCGGCCCCAACGCCGAGGGGGTGGCGGCCATCCAGGCCTGGGCCCAGGCGACCCCGGCGGCGGGGGGGGAAGGCCTCCTCCTCTACCTCTTCGGCCCCCCCGGCACCGGCAAGACCCACCTGCTCCAGGCCGCCTGCCGGGCCGCGCGGGAGGCAGGGCTGGCCTCGGCCTACCTGCCGCTGAACCACCCGGGGCTGGATCCCGCCATCCTGGACGAACTGGAAAGCCTGGATCGCGTCGCTCTCGACGCCCTGGATGCCATTGTGGGCCTTCCCGCCTGGGAAGAGGCCCTCTTCCACCTCTACAACCGGCTCCGCCAAGCCAAGCGGGGCCTGCTGATCGCCGCCCGCGGGCCGACCGCGGAACTGGGGGTCCAGCTCCCGGACCTGGTCTCGCGCCTGGCCTGGGGCCCCGCCTACCAGCTCAGACCCCTTGACGAGGCTGGCTGCGCGGCCTTACTGCGCCAAGGGGCCCAACGGCGTGGACTGCCCCTGGGCGAGGAGGCCATCGCCTACCTCCTCAGGCGCTGTCCGCGAGAACCGGGCTACCTGCTAGCCCTGCTCGGCGAGCTCGATCAGGCCAGTCTTGCCCATAAGCGCCGCCCGACCCTGCCCCTGATCCGCGACCTGCTCGGCACCCGCGAATCCTGAAAACCGGTAACGAGGAAGGAATTGCCCACAGGGCCGCTTCATCCGCTTCCCGGGATGTCAAGGCCCTGGCAAAGCTTTTTTAGAACCATTTAACTTATTGTTTAACAATATTTAATGTTAAATGGCCAGAAAGTTGCCAAGACCGCCCCAGCCCTGGAATGACGGGCCTTCCCGGGGATTCACCAAGCCTTGTCTACAGACTTATCCACAACCCGTGGGGATAAGCCCGCTCCTTCACCCCGGACCGGGAATCTTGCATAAGCCCTTGCGTCCGCTCATAACTCCCGTTATTGTCACAAAACAGAAATATATCCCCCGACTTAGTATCGTGGGGAGACTGGCCACCAACCCCATCTCGCCTCGGCCCAAGCATTATCGCCCCCCCAAGGCCTAAGCATGGAGGCAGAGCCGGGGCCCACCCGTGGCACCGCCGATGGCACCCACCCAGGAGGAATACCCATGAATCCCTGCCTTGTCCTTGCGCTCACCCTCGCCCTTGGCCTGACGGCCAGCCTCCCCGCCAGGGCGGATGACCCGGAATCCGCCGCCAAGGAGGTGAATCAAGCCCTGCATCTCAAACCAAATCTGGAAAACGGCCGCAAGGTCTATCTGATCTGCTCCGTTTGCCATCAACCGGAGGGCTGGGGCAGCGTGAATGGCGCCTATCCCCAGATCGCCGGCCAGTATGCCTCCGTGACCATCAAGCAGCTCGCCGACATCCGGGCGCGCAATCGGGACAACCCGACCATGCTGCCCTTTACCATGTCAAAAACCCTCTCGATCCAGGATATCGCCGATGTCAGCGCCTACATCGAGCATTTCCCGATGGATCCCCATAACGGCATGGGCCCCGGCACGGACCTGGAGCTCGGCAAGCGTCTTTACGCGGAAAACTGCGCGGAATGCCACGGCGACCGTGGCCAGGGGGTACCCGATAAGCACATGCCCATGCTCCAGGGCCAACACTATCGCTACCTGATACGCCAATTCGAATGGATACGCGACGGCAAGCGCCGCAATGCGGACCAGGAGATGGTCAAACAAATCCAGGGCTTCAGCAGCCGCGACATCGCCGCCATCATGGATTACACCTCCCGGCTGGCGCCGCCCCTGGAGATGGTCGCCCTGCCGGGCTATGTCAATCCTGACTTTCCCAGCTTCTGGCGTCCCCGGGTCACCCTGGTAAGACCCATGGAAAAAGTCGCGGAACGTTAGCTTCTTGTCCACCCCCCACAGGGGGGGGTCGCCAGGCAGGCGGGGCCGGAAAGCCCCGCCTCTGGTCAAGGGGTAGGGATTACTTCAGGGATTGGTAATAATCCATGAGGATCTTGGCCACCTCGGGACGCGAAAACTCCTTGGGCGGGGCCACGCCACTGCCAAGCAATTCGCGCACCTTGGTGCCGGACAGGAGCACGAAATCCTCCTTGGTGTGATCCGGTGCCTCGCGCATCATGACCACCCGCCCCAGCTTCTTGGACCAGGCGGTGTGGTCGGCCTTGAAGATCTCGATCTCGAGGGCACCCTCGGGCACCTCCTCGTCGAAGATGGTCTGGGCATCAAAGGCGCCGTAGTAATCACCCACGCCCGCATGGTCGCGACCGATGATGAAGTGGGACGCGCCCATGTTCTGGCGGAAGTAGGCGTGCAGCACGGCCTCGCGGGGACCCGCGTAGAGCATATCGAAGCCGTAGCCGGTGACCATGGCGCTGTTCGGCTTGAAGTAGAGCTCGACCATCTTGCGAATGGAGGCATCGCGCACCGGCGCCGGGATATCGCCCGGCTTGAGCTTGCCCAACAGCATGTGGATGACCAGGCCGTCGCAATTCAGCCGGTCCATGGCCATGTGGCACAGTTCCTCGTGAGCGAGATGCATGGGGTTGCGGGTCTGGAAGGCGACGACGCGCTTCCAACCGCGCTCGGCGATCTCGTGGCGAATCTCCACCGCGGTGCGGAAGGTATCCGGGAAGTCATCCTGGAAATAGGAGAAGTGCAGGACCTGGATGGCGCCGGAGACGGCGAAGCGGCCCTGGCTGTTGAAGGTGGCCACGCCCGGGTGTTCGCTGTCGCTGGTGCGATAGACCTTCTCGGTCATGAAGGCCATCTGCTCGTCGCTGACCTCCTCGATGCTCTCCACCTCCATGACCGCCAGGACCGGATGGCCATCCATGTTAGGGTCGCGCAAGGCGATACGGCTGGCACCCCGAATGGCCGCGACGTCCTCCAGCAGGCACATCAACGGCACGGGGAAGAAGGAGCCATCGGTCAGACGCATCTTCTCGCAGGTACCCATGGCGTCGGCGACATTCATGAAGCCCTTGAGGGGGGTGAAGTAGCCGCCACCCATCATGACCGCGTTGCCCGCCGCCTGGGAGCTGATCACCACCGAAGGCAAGGACTCGGCCTCGCGCATCAGGCGGTGGTGCTGGTCCGGGTCATACACAAACAGCGGTTTGAGCTCGTCGGAACCGACTGGTCTGATCATCTTCTGCCTCTCCTGATCGCCCCCCTGCCGCGTTCCGGACCCATGCCCGATCAGCCGGAGAGCTTGTTGTTGGAAAACCTCAATGGCGCTCTGTTCGCCGGATTCGCGGCTGCTCCGCCAGATACCGGCTCCGGGTTGGGCACGGCACTCAGAAAGTTACCACAGCGACCGGGCTTCCCCAAGTCTCGCATACGGCATCGGCCCACCCAGACCCAGCCGCCGGCATCGGCGGAGCAGCGGCCACCGCCCCCATGGGCTAGAATTCCACCCCTTCACCCGCCATCAAGAGTATCTGGCCATGCCCTACTTCATTTATCGGAAGACCGAAAATCCCCTGACCCTGGCCCATATCGCCACCCAGCAGGCGTACCAGGAGGCCAAGGAGATGGTGCGCACCCTGCGCCAGGAGCACCCCCTGACCGGAGACGCCGCCTATCGCATGATCTTTGCCAAGAGCATGGGGGAGGCGGAGCGGCTGCTCTCCACTCCGCGGGACGAGCGGGTGATCGGCGAGGATTAAAGGGGCGGGGCGGGGCGGCGGCATAGACCCCGGTCGCGTGGGGACGGTCCCGTTCAGCCCTTATTGGCCGAAGTACGTTCGGCCCAAAGAAATTGGAGGACCTTGCGCACGTAGCGTTGGGTCTCGGGATAGGGCGGGATGCGATTGCCATACTGCGCCACGGCGTTCTCGCCGGCATTGTAGGCCGCCAGGGCCAGTTGCAGATCGTTGCCGAACAGGTTGAGCAAGTCGCGTAAATACCGGGCGCCGCCCCGCAGATTCTCGGTGGGGTCCTCGATGTTCTGGACCTGGTAGCGAGCGGCAGTGGCCGGCATCAACTGCATGAGGCCGGTGGCGCCCGCGGGCGAGACGGCGCCCGCGTTGTAGGCCGACTCGGCGCGCACCACGGCATGCAGGAGCTCCGAATTCACCCTTTCCTGACCCGCGATCAACTCGATGGTGCGCTCGTAGCGGGCGCGCCGGGCGGAAAGCTTGGCCGGGGACGGCTCGACCAGGGTGCGGCTCCGGCCCATGGCCACCACCCTGGCGTTCTTTTCCGTGGCGATTTTGTTCGCATCCCGTTTCCACTCGAGCTTCAGGTCGTCTCCCTGAAGCGGGGAATCGGTGAAGTAGATCTTGCCCGCCGAATCGACGTACTTATAGACGTCCGCCCCCCCAGGCAGGGGCATTAGCAGCAGGAGCAGGATGAGTCCGCGCATGGCGCCTCGTGACTTTATGATATTAAACAGTCTGTTAGGATCATGCCGAGGATCGGCCGCCTGATTATGCTACACCCTACCCGGGCGCCAGATCCAGCCCCAAGCCCGGTGCGAGCCCGCCGGGCCATCGCTTCCAGAGCCCAGTGGCGGTAGTAATTAGGAGACAAACGAGGGCATACACGCGGCCCCCTCAGTACTTTCACGCGTAGAAGTTGCGAAAACGCAACTTATGGCAACAATACCACAATCAGGGCCTCCATCCCCGGCGCATTTTGTCATCCTGCTCTCTTGGTTGAATATTTCTGATTGCATGGCTCAGGGGTCTCTATTGCTGATTGGGATTTTCAATCATCCGTTCGTCGCAAGCAGGCGACAAATCGAATGAATGGTACGAATGCCATGCCTCGGAAATTAATCATATTTTTGTTGCATGACCGGGTTTTGTTCTTATAATCGCGCTCACAATCACATTCACATAATGACGATGGGGGTCACTACATGAACCGAAGATATTTTCTCGGCCTCGCCCTTTCCGCCGCAACGGCACCCGCCTTCGCCAAGATCAACGCCCGAGAAAATACTCGCGTCCTCAACCTCCGTCACGTCCACACCGACGAAAAATTGCGCATCGCCTACCGCGTCGGCGACAGCTACCGGCGCGATGCCCTGGCCAAGCTCAACCACTTCCTGCGGGATCATCGTACCGATGAAACCACCTTCATGGATCCCAAGCTTTTCGACTTGATCTACGACCTACAGACCCGGGTCGATAGCCGGGAATGCGAAATCGACGTCTATAGCGCCTACCGCTCCCCCCGCAGCAACGCCAGTCTCCGCAAGGCCTCCAAGCGGGTCGCGCGCAACAGCCTCCACATCACGGGTCAGGCCCTGGATGTCAGCTTCGTCGGCTGTGGCAACGCCAGTCTTCGCGAGAGCGCCATTGCCCTGAGCCGGGGCGGCGTGGGTTACTACGGCAACTCCAGCAGCTTCGTCCACCTGGACACGGGACCGGTTCGCACCTGGCGTTCCTGACGGGATTTACCCCCCTCCTCCGTCGCGGCTTGGTGACCTAACCAAGCCGCGCTAAATCCTCCCTCCCTCAGCGCGGCCGCCCATGGCGGTTCCTTCAAGGCGTTTCTGGAAAACCGACCCTCAAGGTGTCGGGATGTTGCCCGCAGGCAATCTCCAGACCGATGGGGGCATCCTGGGGAAAGCGCTGGGCGACGATCCAATACTGGGTGAGGTCGCCCCCCAGTTCGGACAAATTCTTCAGGGCCCCGCGCATGCGGCGGCTGTCGAAAAAGGCAAAGGGTTCATCGAGAAAGACGAACTGGTCGTCACGCACCAGCCGCGCTACCAGTTCCTGGGACAGGCCGAGGCGCAGGGCCAGCATGATCTGGCGCTGAGTGCCATTGGAGATCTCGTCCAGGTCCAGCAGATTGCGCTTATCGCCCGAATAGACCCGCACCTGCAGCCCCTCGTCCACCTCCAGAAACTCGTAGCGGCCCTCCGTGAACCGCGGCAGGGCATGACTCACCATGTCGCGCAGCCCTTCGCTGAAACGCCGCGAGAGGTCGCGGGCCGCCCCGTCCAGGAGTTCCTTGGCCAGAAGCCGGGTGGCGATCCAGTCCTGATCCAGGGCGATGCGCTTGCCGATTTCCGTCAACTCCCGCGTCAGGTCGCGGTGGCGCAGACCCTCGGCCCGCAGCCGCTCCAGCCCCGCCTCCACGGCGGCCTTCAAGGCGGCGAGCCGGGCGAGATCGCGCTTGATCCAGACGGCCTCGTGCTCCAGGGCGCTGGCCACCTCCGGGGCCGTGGCCTCCAGCAGGAGAATCCGCTGACGCAGGCGGGCGCGGCGCTCCACGTCGGGCCGGTCGATGAAGACCCCGGCCGCTTCGTCCGCCCCCCCCTGACCCAAGGCACCAATCAGGCGCGCCGGCAGGGGCTCCAGGGCGTCCAGCCGATCCAACTCCTGGGCCAGGCGCCGTGCCCAGGACCGACGGCGGCGCATCCCCAGGGCCAGCATGGCCAGCCAGAGCCAGAACAGCAGCAAGAGTCCACCGAGTACCACCTCGACCGTCATTAAGACCATATGCGGGGCCAGCCCGGTCTCGGCGAGCAAGCCCTCCAGCCAGGTCAGCAGCACCGGGATAGGCCAGGTTTCCGGCTGGAAGCGCAGCAAACCCCAGGCCGTCCCCACCGCCAGGACGGCCAGCAGGGCAATATTCGAAAGGAGGCCCGCCAGGGCGCGGCGGGCACCGTGCGAGCCGAGGCGGCGGTAAGCTCGGCTGTATTCGTCGCTGGCTGTCTGAAGGGCGGGCAGACGCGCGGCCAGGCGCTTCTCCCGCTCGGCGATCTCCGCCAGGTTGAGTTCCAGGGCCTGCACCCGCCCCGCCTCGGGGGAGAGCCGCCCCAACTCCGCCGTCAGGGCCTCTTGCTGCTGGTGCAGAGAAGCCAAAGTGGCCTCGGCCTGGCGAATCTCCTCCCCCAATCCGCTGGCGCATTCCTCCAGGGGCGCGGCACCGACCATGGCGCGCACGGCGGGGCTGCTGGGATGGGGCGAACCGATCTCCCGTTGGGCCAGATAGAAGGTCTCGACAAAATCGTCGAAGCCATAACCGAGCAGGCGGGTGATGGCCTCGGTAACCCCGGTGGCCCGCGCCAGGGGCCCGTCGGGGGCATCGACCAGGATCAGGCGCGCCGACTGCTCGCCATCCCGGGCCAGATGGCGACTGACCTCGTAGTTGCGGCCCTTGACGCGAAACCGCAGGGTCACCGCCCCCTCGCCCGCGCCCCAGTGCACCAGCTTGCCGATCCGATCCTCCGCGAGGGAGAAGGTCCGGCCAAAGAGGGCGAAGCAGATGATCTCGCCGATGGCGCTCTTGCCGCTCTCGTTGTCACCGCTGAGGGCGATGATGCCGCGTTCCGGGAGATCGGTCAGGCGCAGTCGCCGGTAGCGATGCAGGCATTCAGCCTTGATGCGCAAAATGATCATGAACGGCCCTCCCCCGCCGCTTCCAGGGCCTGGAGCCGCTCCAGGGCCAGGTCCAGGGCGGCCTGAAAGCGCTTCTCGTCCAGGCCCTCGGCCGTGTCGCGCCGCCGTTCCCGCTCCGCCGCGGCATAGGCGGCGAAGACGACGCTGGGCCGATCCTGGTGTTCATCCTGAGTCTTACGGCTGAAGGGAAGCTTGATCATGAGCTGGCCTCGTGGGCCGCGCCAAAAGTGGACGCGGGGATAGGAACTATTGTCGGGTATTTTCCGAACGGGGCAAAGCCGGGACCGGGTATCACGTCCTCACTCGCGCACCCGGAAGCGGCAATCCAGCGCTGGCAGGTCCACCTCCCGGGGCGAGACGCGCAACGCGCTGTTGAGCGCCGGATCGCCCTGGAGGCGTACCCGGGTCTCCAGGGCCAGGTCCGGAATCAGGAGGACATGCTTACGTTCGTCCCGGTCCACCACCAGGGCCTCGCCCCACCAGTCGGGATGATCGCGCAACCAGACCAGCTTCCAGTGCTGATTGGATAGCCGTTCGCTCCGGCGTATAGCCGTGGCGGCGGTCTCGGCCTCGCCCACCCGCGCCGACACGACCTGGGCCTCGATCAGGGGCTCGCCCCGTAGCCAGGCGCGGAGTTGCTGGTGGACCAGGAGATCGGAATAGCGCCGCAGGGGGCTGGTGGCACGGGTATAGAGGGGCAGGCCCAGGCCAAAATGGGGCGCCGGTTCGCTCACCAGCCGCGAGGGCTTGAAGCGGCGACGGTAGGCGTACATGCCCGCCAAATCCGTTGGCTGTTCCACCTTGTCCGGAGCCGGCTGGGTGACATAGGGGATGGGAATGCCCTGATCGCGACAAAAGACCGCCACGGCCTCCCCGGCCATGAGCATGGCGTCCATGACCAGGGCCCGGCTGCGCAACCGCGGCAGGGGCCGGATGACCACCTCGCCGTCGCGCACCCGCAGGCTCACCTCCGGCAACTCGATACTGGCGGCGTCGTTGGCCTGACGGCGGTGGCGGAAGCGCTCGACCAGGGCCTCCATGGCGGCGAAGGGTGACTCCCCGAGACGGCCCTCGGCCACTTCGTAACTCAGGCGTTCCACCCGGACCCAGGTCCGCTGGATGGTGACGTCCCCGATCTCGCCCGCCTCGTCGCAACTCAAGCCAAAGGAGAGGGCCGGCGATAGCTCCTGGAGGCCCAGACCCAACCGCTGGGTGATGGCGAGGGGCAGCATGTTCACCATGCGCTCCGGCAGGTACTGGTTCCCGCCCCGGGCGCGGGCCTCGCGATCCATCTCGCTGTCGGGAGGGATGAGGGCGGCCACGTCGGCGACATGGACCCAGAGCCGGTCGCCCTCCAGGCTCAGGGCATCGTCCGGGTCCTGGTTGCCCTCGTCGTCGATGGCAAAGGCCGGGAGATGGGTGAGGTCCAGGCGTTCCTCCTCCGGGAGTTGCCCCACCGGCAGGAGAGGGTCGTCCGCGGGCAGGCCGTGACGGGCGGGATAGGGATTATGCTCCGGCGCCCAGAAACCAAACTGAATCAGGGCCCGATGGGCATTCTCGGGCGTTTCCGCGTGCCCCAGGGCCTTGAGGATACGGCTATGTTCGGACCGGCCCCAGGCCAGACGTTCCACCTCCGCCAGACGCTCGGCGTCCTCGGGCCGGAGCTGGCGGGCGGTCAGGCGCGCCAGGAAGTCCGCCCAGTCCCGAGCCGCCGTTTCCTTGGCGCCCCGCTGGGCCTGGTCGGCCTCCACCTGCTGGCGGGGGCGGGCCTGAATCGCCTCCGGGGTCCCGGTGAACCAAAGTCCTTCCGCCACCAGCCGCCAGGTCGCCCAGGCGGAGGCCGGCGTGAAGGTACCATGGAGGAGTTCCGCCAGTTCCCGCAGGTGGGTCGTGCCGCCCTCCAGCAGCTCCCATGCCTCCTCAAAGGCGCCCTCCGCCTGGTCGAGTTCGCCGAGATGGCGCAAGGGGCCGGGGTGCAGGAGGTCGATGTCCTTGAGGCGCACCCGCTTGATCTCCCCCTTGTCGAGACCGATCTCGATCTTGTCGCCCAAGTTCAGGACGCGAGCCGGATGGCCCTTGTAGAGCACCAGGCTATCGACCCGGAGATTGGCTTGATGAATACTCAATTAGGGTTGCCGTCACGGTTGGATTGGAAAATCTTGCACTTCGCTATGATATACCGGTTGCGACCAGCCCCGGACACCCTCGAAACGGAGACCCCATGACGATGAACGAACAGTGGCGAGAATTTCTGCGGACCCGCTCGGCCCGAATCGATGACCTGGGCCAGGCCCGGTTTCCCGAGGCCCCGCCCGACGCCGCCCTCGCCCTCTGTGATCTCAGCCACCTGGGCCTGATCGCGGTCACGGGCGAGGACGCCACCCACTTCCTGCAAGGCCAGTTCACCAACGACATCCGGCTTGTCACCACCACTCATAGCCAACTCAGTAGCCACTGCACCCCCAAGGGACGCATCTTGGCCAACTTCCGCGTCCTGCGCCGGGACGAGACCCTCTATCTGCAACTCCCGCGGCCGCAACTCGACCTCCTGCTCAAACGGCTGAGGATGTACGTCATGCGCGCCAAGGTGGTGCTGACCGATGTCTCGGACGACTTCGTCACCCTGGGGCTGAGCGGCGACCAGGCCCCGGACTGCTTGGCGGCCCTCTTCCCGGCCCTGCCCGAGCAGGCCAACGACCTGATCCGTCACGGCGAGGTGACCCTGATCCGCCTGGCCGGCCCCACCCCCCGCTTCCAGATGCTGGGACCGGTCACGGCCATGACGCCCCTCTGGGATACCCTGGCCGCCACGGCGACCCCGGTCGATGCCGCCTACTGGACCCGCCTCGACATCCGCGCCGGCATCCCGACCATCCATCCCGAGACCCGCGAGGCCTTCGTCCCCCAGATGGTCAATTTGCAGCTCATCGATGGCGTCAGCTTCACCAAGGGTTGCTACACGGGGCAGGAGATCGTGGCCCGCATGCAATACCTGGGCAAGCTCAAGCGCCGCCTCTATCTGGGCGAGGTGACCACGGACCAGCCCCCCCGACCCGGGGACGAGGTGTTCTCGCCCATCAGCGACTCCGCCCAGACCGCCGGCACCATCCTGGAAGCCGCCGCCCTCGGCGATGGCCGCTACGAGGTCTCCCTGGTGGTCGAGATCGCCGCCTACGAGGATGGTCGCGTCGCCCTGGGGGAGTCGGGGCCCCTGCTGACACTGCGGGAGCCGCCCTACGGCCTCCCCGCGGTCTGACCGCCCCTGGGCCGACCCGGACGCGGCACCCGGCCCCGGACGCGGAGCCCTGGCGCCGCGTCCGGGGCCTGGCCGGGGCGCCCCGTGGCCGCCGCAACGGCCAGCGGCCTAACCCGCGCCTAGCCCGCGAAGTCCGCGTCCAGGACGATCCGGTACCGCGCCTTGCCGGCGCGCAGATGCTCCAGGGCCTCGTTCACCGCGCTCATGGGAAAATGCTCCACCTGGGGCAGGACCTGGTGACGGGCAGCGAAGTCCAGCATGGTGGCGATGGCGCTCGGCGAACCGGTGGGGGAGCCGGAAATACTCTGCTGGCCCCCCAGGAGAGCCATGCCATTGACGGGCAGCGGCTCCAGGAGAGCGCCAACCAGATGGAAGCGGCCCTTGGGCGCCAGGGTCCCCATCACCGCCTTCCAGTCCAGGGGCGCATTGACCGTGTCAATCACCAGATCCAGGGACCGGGCGATCGCGCGCAGGGCGCGGCTATCCTGGCTGGAGATCACCCGGTGGGCGCCGAAAGCCAGGGCCTCCTCGCGCTTGGACTCGCTCGAGGTGAAGGCGGTGACCTCGCAGCCCCAGGCCCGCAGAAACTTCAGGGCCATGTGGCCCAGCCCGCCGATGCCGATCACCCCCACCCGCGCCGTCGGGGGGATGTCGTGGATCAGGAGCGGGGCGAAGACGGTGATGCCGCCGCAGAGCAAGGGGCCCGCCGCGGCGCCGTCAAGAGCCTCGGGCAAAGGGATCGCCCAGGCCCAGTGGCTGCGCAGGCGCTCCGCGAAACCACCGTGCCGGCCGACGATGGTCCCCTGGGCCTCGCCACAAAGGTGATGATCCCCGGACAGACAGGTATGACAGTGCATGCAGCTACATGCCGTCCAGCCGATGCCGACGCGCTGTCCCAGGGCCAGGCCGGCGACCTGATCACCCAGGGCGACAATGCGCCCCACCGCCTCGTGCCCTGGCACGAAGGGGTAGCGGGTGATGCCCCAGTCATTCTGGAGCATCGAGAGGTCGGAATGACAAATGCCGCAATACTCGACGGCGATCTCGACCTGATCCGCACCCAAGGGGCCGGGATCATAGGTGTAGGGCTGACAGGCCCCGCCCGCGGCGGTGGCGGCCCAGGCATTGATGGGACTCATGGCTTTCTCTCCCGCTCACGTTCAGATGGTTGAAATGGAGAATCTTACACCCCTTGGGCACGCACTTTTTCGGTTAAACTTTAGCCAATTGCTTTCGCCCAACTCGATAGACGCCGCCGAACAAACGCCATGGTAAAAAACGTCACACTGCGCGAGGCCTGGTCCGGCGAGGCCGATTGCCGCAATTGCTCCCTGCGGCACACGGTCCTGTTCGCGGGCCTGACGGAAGCGGATTTCGAGAAGATCCACGATCCCATCGACCAGTTCTCCCTCAAGCCCGGGGCCTGCCTCTACCGCGCCGGCGACCGGGGCGAATACCTCTTTACGGTGCGCACCGGCGCCCTCAAGCTGGTCCAGTATCTGCCGGATGGCAGCCAGCGCATCGTCCGCCTGGCGCGCGCCACGGATGTCCTGGGCCTAGAGGCCATCCTGGAGGCACCCTACCAGCACGAGGCCGTGGTCCTGCAGCCCACGGAGGTCTGCCGCTTCCCCGCCCGGGTGGTCAAGGCCCTGGGGGCCGAAAATCCCCGGCTGCACACCGAACTTATGTCCCGCTGGCAACGTGCCCTCTCGGAGGCCGATGCCTGGCTCACGGAACTCTCCACCGGCTCCGCCCGCCAACGCGTCGCCCGCCTGCTGTTGCGGCTGGTGCGCGACCGGGAGAGCTGCGAGTGCGACCTCTTCGGCCGCGAGGACATGGGGGCCATGCTCGGCATCACTACCGAGACCACCAGCCGCACCATCGCCGAGTTCAAACGCCAGGGCCTGCTGGTCGATCTCAGCGCCAACCGCTTCCTGCTCGACATCCCCAACCTCCACCGGGTCGCCGAGGACTGAGGGGCCAGCCAGTCCCCACCGCCAGGGTCACCCCGCGGCGGGTTTCCCGGTCGCGGTATCGCCAAACAGGCCTGCCCTCACGGGGACCAGACCTTTACTCCCAAGCCGCCGATGACACCACCTTCCCAAGGCGGCCGAGTTCAATTGACCCTTTTCAATGCCCCGAGGGCGTCACTCCCCTAGTCTAGGCCTCCCATCGCGACCGCCATCCCCCCGGAACTCCATGACTCAACCCGCCCCCCCGCCCCGCCTGGCCCACTTTCCCGTCGCCTTCTTCTCCATGACCATGGGGCTGGCCGGGCTCTCCATTGCCTGGCACAAGGCCCAGCAGGTGCTGGGGATCGGCCTGCCCATCGCCGCCATCCTGCTGGGGGTCGCCGCCCTCGCCTTCCTGGTCTTGGCGTCGCTCTATCTCACCAAGCTGATCCGCTACCGTGAGGCGGTCCTCAAGGAACTGGCCCATCCCGTCCAACTCAATTTCTTCCCGACCATCGCCATGAGCCTGCTGTTGCTCGGCATCGCCACCCTGGAGCATTGGCCGGGCCTGGCGCTGGGCCTCTGGGTCGTTGGCGCGACGTCGCAACTCCTGCTGACCCTCTACGTGCTGAATGTCTGGATTCACCATGAGCGGTTCGAGGTCCACCACGTCAATCCCGCCTGGTTCATCCCGGTCGTCGGCAATGTCCTGGTGCCCATCGCCGGCGCCCGCCTGGGATTCATCGAGACCTCCTGGTTCTTCCTGGCCATCGGCCTGCTGTTCTGGCTGCTGCTCTTCGCCATCGTGCTCCAGCGGTTTATCTTTCACCCCTCCCTGCCCGACCGGCTGATGCCGACCTTCTTCATCCTCATCGCCCCACCGGCGGTAGGCTTCATCGCCTACCTGCAATTGAGCGGCGGCCTGGATGCCCTGGCCCGCATCCTCTATTACGCGGGACTCTTCCTGACCCTGCTGCTGACGGTCCAAGCAGGGCGGTTTCTGCGCCTGGAATTCTTCCTGTCCTGGTGGGCCTACTCCTTCCCCCTCGCCGCCATGACCACCGCGACCCTCATCATGTACCAACTCACCCAGAACCTGGCCTTCGCCATCCTGGGCTGGGGGCTCCTGAGCCTGGTCAGTCTGGTGGTGGTCTATCTGCTCTATCGTACGGCCTTGGCCGTCCGGGAGGGCCAGATCTGCGTGCCGGCACACTAGAGGGCCCGGGCGGAGGACACACCAGCAGAATTCCCCGCCCCGGCGGGGAGGCCCAGCAGTCGTTTCAATGACCCTTCGGGGCAGAGGCCAGCCGTGAAACAAACCCTGTCACAGGCGTCCTACAGCACCTTCAGTCTGGAGATCGAGCCCGGGGAGACCCGCTACCGCTCGGTGGATGAGATCATCGCCTACTTCCGAGAGCGCATCGAGGAACACCGGACCGCCCGCTTCATCGCGGAGTTTGACCACCATGCCCACACCCGCGCCCTGCCCGAGGGCCAGATCGGCGAGGACATCCTGGCCGCCAAGCTGCTGATCTTCTGCTTTGGCATCAGCCTGCCGGACCCCGCCATGCTGGCCGTTCGCCCGCGTTCCATTGGCGTGGCCCAGACGCGCCAGGGGTTTGTCATCACCTTCCTGGAGCCCCCCATGCCCGTGGCCAACGCCGCCCTGGAGGACTGGGCCCAGGGCCTGTGCGATCCCGTCAATCCCGGGACGCAGCCTCATCAACCCAACACCCCAGAGCTATCGCAACCTAGGGCCGCGTGACGGCGGGCGGGGGACGCCGTGAATACATCCCTGTAGGCTTGGCGACAGCATCCCTGCTGTCGACACCCCCGCCCACCGCCACCCGGCCCTCCCGCCACCCGCCGCAGCCTGACTCCGCTGGGTATAAAGGCTTGCAGCCACGCCCGGCCAGGGGGCACCACCCCTTGGCTCGGCCCTGTAGGGCAAGGTCAATCCGTAAAATTCCGGCGATTCTTTCTCGTCGCCCCCGGCAAGGCTACAATGCCTCCCTTTTTCACCCGACCCCGGACCCCGCATGGACAGATATCACGTTTACGGCATTGGCAACGCCCTGGTGGACATGGAATACGAGGTCGAACTTGAGGACCTCGAAACCCTGCGCCTGGACAAGGGCGTCATGACCCTGGTGGGCCAGGACCACCAGAGCGAGATCATGGCCCACCTGGCCGATCGCCCCCATCAAAAGGGCTCGGGTGGCTCCGCCGCCAACTCCATCATCGCCGTCAGCCAACTCGGCGGCCGGGCCTTCTACTCCTGCAAGGTCGCCAACGACCCCCTGGGCCACTTCTACCTGGACGATCTCGTCGCCAACGGTGTCGCCACCAATCGCCATGGCGAACGCGAGGAGGGCGACACGGGCCGTTGCGTCGTGCTGGTCACCCCCGACTCGGACCGGACCATGCTGACCTACCTGGGCATCAGCGGCGAATTCACCGACCGTGAACTGGTCCCGGAGGCCATCCTCCAGGCGGACTACTACTATACGGAAGGCTATCTGGTCACCTCCGAGGGCGCCCGCGCCGCCGCCATCCGGGGCCGGGAGATCGCCCAGGCCACCGGGGTCAAGACCGCCATCTCCCTCTCCGATCCCAACATGGTCACCCACTTCCAGCCCGGCCTGATGGCCATGATCGGCCCCGGCGTGGACCTGGTGTTCGCCAACGAGGCGGAGGCCAAGGGCATGGCCAAGACCAGCGACCTGCACGGGGCCATTGATTACCTCAAGACCATCGGCCGGGAGTTTGCCCTCACCCTCGGCCCCCGGGGCGCCCTGATCTTTGACGGCCAGGAGTTGATCGAGATCCCCCCCGTCAAGACCCAGGCCCTGGACACCGTCGGCGCCGGCGACATGGTCGCGGGCGCCTGCCTCTACGCCCTCACCCAGGGCTGGGATCATGGCAGCGCCGGTCATCTGGCCGCCGCGGCCGCCGCCCGTCTGGTCGCCAGCTATGGTCCCCGCCTGCCGGCGGCGGAGACCCAGGCCGTCCTGAAGGGCTTTAGCTGAAATCAGACCCGCCGCGCGCCACCCCGGCCAGGGGTCCCGGGCACCAGGAGATCCTGGTCGCGGGCCCCCCACCACTTGCCCCACCAGCGCCCCCGTCGGGCGCCTGGGTGCCGGCGGGGCCCAGCAACCAAGCAAATACTGGCGCCAGCGCCCCACATGTCCTAGGATCACCTTCCCTCGGGTTGGTACGACTCCGCCCCCGCCCCGATCCCGCTAGCCGTGGCCCCGCTCGGCCCGCCCTCCTCCACTCCCCAGGCCCCGATCACGCCAGAAACCCATGTCCAGGATCCATGCCCCCCAGGAAAAGACCCTCGCCGGCTGGCGGGAGTGGCTGACGCTGCCGGCGCTGGGCATACCCGCCATCAAGGCCAAGCTGGACACGGGGGCGCGGACCTCGGCCCTGCACGCCTTCTTCACCGAGCCCTACCGGGAAAATAACAAAAACCTGATCCGCTTCGGGGTCCGACCCCTGCAGCGGCGCCAGCGACTGACGGTGATCTGCACCGCCGAGATTCTGGATCAGCGCCTGGTGAGCGATTCCGGCGGTCACCGGGAGACCCGTTGGGTCATCGCCACCCCCGCCCGGCTCGGCGAGGACGAATGGACCCTGGAGCTGACCCTCACGGATCGGGATTCCATGCTCTTTCGCATGCTTCTGGGACGCAGCGCCATGAGCGGACGACTGCGGGTGGACCCCCAGGCCTCTTACCTCCTGGGTCGGAAGCCCAATCTGAAACGCCTTTACCCCCCCTTGGTCACAGGTGAACCTACGCAGAGATGAAAATCGCCATCCTTTCGCGCAATCCGCGACTCTACTCGACCCGACGGCTGGTGGAGGCCGCCACCCAGCGCGGTCACGAGGCCCGCGTCATCGACGTGCTGCGCTGTTACATGAACATCGCCTCGCACCGGCCCAGCATCCACCTGAAGGGCGAGGAACTGGGCCGCTATGACGCCGTCATCCCACGCATCGGGGCCTCGGTGACCTTCTACGGCACCGCCGTCTTGCGCCAGTTCGAGATGCTGGACACCTATACCCTCAATGAATCCGTGGCCATCACCCGCGCCCGCGACAAGCTGCGCTCCCTGCAACTCCTGTCCCGCAAGGGCATAGGCCTGCCGATGACCGGCTTCGCCCACGCCCCGGACGACATCCAGGACCTCATCAAGATGCTGGGCGGGGCCCCCCTGGTCATCAAGTTGCTGGAGGGCACCCAGGGCATCGGCGTGGTCCTGACGGAGACGCAACAGGCGGCGGAGAGCGTCATCGAGGCCTTCATGGGGCTCAAGGCCAACATCCTGGCCCAGGAATACATCCGCGAGGCGGGTGGCGCCGACATCCGCTGCTTCGTCATCGGCGACAAGGTAGTGGCGAGCATGAAACGCCAGGCCAAGCCGGGCGAGTTTCGCTCCAACCTGCATCGCGGCGGCTCCGCCAGCCTGATCCGCATCACCCCGGAGGAGCGCTCCACGGCGGTGCGCGCCGCCGGCATCCTGGGCCTGAACGTGGCGGGCGTGGACATCCTGCGCTCGAATCATGGCCCCGTGGTCATGGAGGTCAACTCCTCCCCCGGGCTGGAGGGCATCGAGGTCGCCACGAGCAAGGACATCGCCGGCCTCATGATCCAGTTCATCGAGCGTAACGCCAGCCTTGGTCGGCGACGGACCCGGGGCCAGGGGTGAGCGCCCGGCTCCAGATCGGTGGCGTCGATATTCCAGCCGGCAGCCAGCGACTGGTGGAGCTGCGCCTGCCGCTCCTCTACACCCACACCCCCGTGGTGCTGTCCGCCCAGGTCACGCGCGGCCGGCGCGATGGTCCTTGCCTCTTCGTCTGCGCCGCCGTGCATGGGGACGAGATCAACGGGGTCGA
>JADZBU010000095.1 GCA_020851955.1 Chromatiaceae bacterium
AACCCTCCAGCACCGAGTGGCAGCCCCCCGGCTCCGGCCCGGCCTTCACGCCCCATTGGTTCGTGGACATCAGCGCCACCCTGGCGGGCAAACTCGCGGCCCTGGAGGCCTATGCCGCCGAGTTGCGGGACTGGCCCCACCCCCGCTCCCGCCAGGGCATCGAGCACCTGGCGCGCTGGCGGGGCGCCAGTGTCGGTTGCGACGCCGCCGAAGCCTTTATGCTGGCGCGCCATCTGCAATAGGCCATCAGCCGCCCTCCACTAAGTGGGTCTTCTCCAAAACCCTATGTGATTCAGGCAAGTTGCGCGAAGCCACGGATAGGCCTATTATTTCCCGCCCCTCGAAAGGCTTCGAGCGCCCCTTGCCGACAGCCCGAGCCGATCCTGGATAAACCGCGCGGGCAAAGCAACCGCGCAAGCTTCTCACTTACCCACTGAGACGGGCGCCGCCCGAAGTAAAACCTATGTCATCCAACACCCAGGCAATTGCCGCATTCGTGGCCGAGGTTGTCGCCAAAAATCCGAATGAGCCCGAATTCCATCAAGCCGTGCATGAAGTCGTGCACTCCGTCTATCCGGTGGTCGCGGCCAACCCGGCCTATCGCGAGGCGCGCATCCTGGATCGACTGGTCGAGCCCGAGCGCGTGATCATGTTCCGCGTCCCCTGGCTCGACGACCAGGGCCAGTTCCAGATCAATCGCGGCTACCGCATCGAGATGAACAGCGCCATTGGCCCCTACAAGGGCGGCCTGCGCCTGCACCCCACCGTCACCCTCGGCGTCCTCAAGTTCCTCGCCTTCGAGCAGGTCCTCAAGAACAGCCTCACCACCCTCTCCATGGGCGGTGGCAAGGGCGGTTCCGACTTCGATCCCAAGGGCAAGAGCAACAACGAAGTCATGCGCTTCTGCCAGTCCTTCATGACCGAGTTGTATCGCCACATCGGCCCCGATACCGACGTACCGGCGGGTGATATCGGCGTCGGCGGGCGCGAGATCGGCTACCTCTTCGGTCAATACAAGCGGATCGCCAACCGCTTCAACGGCGTACTGACGGGCAAGGGCCTCTCTTTTGGCGGCTCCCTGCTGCGTCCCGAGGCGACCGGCTACGGCGCCGTCTATTTCGCCCAGGAGATGCTGGCCACCCGCGGTCAAGAGGTCGCGGGCAAAGTCGCCACCGTCTCCGGCTCCGGCAACGTCGCCCAATACACGGTGGAAAAACTGCTGCACTGCGGCGCCAAGCCCATCACCCTCTCCGACTCCGGCGGCACCATCCTGGACGAGGACGGCATCGACGAGGAGAAGCTCGCCTGGGTCATGGATCTCAAGAACGTGCGCCGGGGCCGGATCAGCGAATACGCCAACCGCTTCCCCAACGCCCGCTTCCTGGCGGGTCAAAGACCCTGGGGCGTCAAGTGCGACCTGGCCTTCCCCAGCGCCACCCAGAACGAGGTGGACGAGAGCGACGCCCGGGCCCTGGTGGCCAACGGCTGCGTCTGCGTCTCCGAGGGCGCCAACATGCCCACCACCCCGGAGGGCGTCGAGGTCTTCCTGGCGGCCCGCATCCTCTACGGACCCGGCAAGGCCGCCAACGCCGGTGGCGTCTCGGTATCCGGCCTGGAGATGACCCAGAACGCCGGCGTCGTCGGCTGGCCCCGCGAAGAGGTGGACATGCGCCTCCAGCAGATCATGAAGTCGATCCACGCCAACTGCGTTCAGTATGGCGAGGAGGATGGCTTCGTCAATTATGTCCGCGGCGCCAACATCGCCGGCTTTGTCAAGGTGGCCGACGCCATGCTGGCCCAGGGTTGCGTCTAACCCCCTAGCCAGCATCGCACGGAAAAAGGGGCGGTCCGCGGGGACCGCCCCTTTTTTGTATCCGCCACCCTTGAGGGGACGGGCCCTGCCCGCCAAGTCAGACGGAGCGCCTGGGTGGAAGGAGGCCCCAGCCTCTCAAGCATCGGTCACCCTGGTTTGCCAGTAGTGGTCTGGGTGGCATGGGACAGCCGCCGCGGCCCTCGGCTATCGGCTATCGGCAACGCAAGACCTCGGAATCGCCCTCCTGAATGGTGGCGGTTTGGTTCGAGCGACCGCAGCGATACTTGACCACGGCCGTCTTGTCCCTGCCGGGTGCCGGGTCCCCGCACAGGCCATTGCCGACGCGCAGGACATACTCGGTCTTGCCGTTGGCCCGTTGCGCCAGGCCATCGGTGAAGTCGCAGCGCCGCGGCCCCGCCCCATAGGTCGCGGAATCGATCCGCAGGCCCCATTGCTGGCCGCCACCACCGCCACCCCCGCCGCCACCGTTCATCATCCGGGTCGCCTCGCGAAACCCGTCACGGAAGCCTTGCTGATATTGCGAGTTCTGGCCGCGCAGCATCTCCTCGGGCATACGTGGTTGAGCAGTGGCCAGCAGGGGAAATAACGCCAATCCGGCGAGCAAAAGCTTGTTCATAGGGAAGGAACCTTGTGAGTGGGGGATAGGTGGAACGGGGCTAGGCCGCGAGCTGTAATGAGATGGGGCACGTCACCTCGCTTTGCCTAGGGGGGGGCAACACGACAAAAAGAGGCACACCATAAATCACACCCATGCTCTGAAATCGTCATTCGTTGTACGTATCCCTAAAGCGGGGCTTTCTATGCCGCCGCCTTCTCGAATTCGACAACTTCAACGCAAAGAATTTCTTTAACTTCATGTTTTTTCAACAAGAGAGAATCCACGGCGTCCAATGTCTTGGCATGAAAATACCGCTCTCCGCACTCAGTACAAACCTCCGCCTCTACATTCTCAACGATGTAAAGCTGCCGTTGGAACCAGTGCTGCCGCCTGACGTTCCTTTTCTTGGTTTCGCCACCACAAAATTCACATTGCATGACGGCACCTATAACGCATACACAGTAATGATCAGCATATTTGATTCCTCTCGGAACCGGCAAATAACGTGAATTATGCGACCGTCCATGCACGGCCCTTCAATCCGATATCTTGTACCCCTAGAATCATGCGTAAGCTGTTTCTCAATTCTTCCCTTCAGAATCGCGTTCTCTACATCATTCCTGTCAAGGTCATCATCAAGCATCTCTTCTTCCGCGTGCGACGCCAAGAAGTAATCGCGATCAATGACACGCTGTCGAATTTTCCGAAGGGTAGACATTGTGCTTCACGCCCTTCTTTTGCCTAACGTGCAGCCTAAAGCGGCGCGCGCCCCTGATGACCTTGCGTATAGTGAGGCGGCCCTCGCGGACCGCCCCTTCTGTTCCAACGCCCTCAAGGCAACGGCACCCGCCACCTCACGCCCTCCCCTCTAGCGCGGCAGTTCCGACTTGCCCATCAGGTACTCATCCACCGCCCGCGCGCACTGGCGCCCCTCGCGGATGGCCCAGACCACCAGGGATTGGCCCCGGCGCATATCGCCGGCGGTGAAGACCCGCGGCGCCGAGGTGTGGTAGGCCTCGGGGCCCTCGGTCCCACTCTTGACGTTGCCCCGGCCGTCCAACTCCACCCGCAGACCCGCCAGCAGGCCCTCGCGCACGGGATGCACGAAGCCCATGGCCAGCAGGACCAGATCCGCCTGCAACTCGAACTCCGAGCCGGGGACCTCGGCCATGCGCCAGCCGCCCACCCCGTCCCGCGTCCATTCGACCCGCATGCAGGACACGGCCCGCACCCGGCCCTGGCCATCGTCCAGGAAGGCCTTGGTGACGATGGACCACATCCGCTCGCAGCCCTCCTCGTGGGAGGAGGAGGTGCGCAGGCGGTTGGGCCATTCCGGCCAGGTCAGAGCCTTGTTCTCCCGCTCCGGGGGCTTGGGCAGAATCTCGATCTGGGTAACCGATTGGGCACCCTGGCGATTCGAGGTGCCGATGCAGTCGGAACCCGTATCGCCCCCGCCAATCACCACCACACGCCGCCCCTCGGCGGTGAAGCCGTTGATGCGGTCGCCGGCGACGCGGCGATTCTGGGGTTGCAGAAAATCCAGGGCGAAATGCACCCCCGCCAGTTGCCGGCCCGGGACGGGCAGGTCACGGGGATGCTCGGACCCGCCCGCCAGCACCAGGGCATCGAAGTCGTCCAGCAGCCGACTGACCGGCATATCCACCCCGACGTGGGTCTGGGTATGGAAGGCCACGCCCTCGGCATGCATCTGGGCGATGCGCCGGTCGATCAGGAACTTCTCCATCTTGAAATCCGGGATACCGTAGCGCAGCAGACCCCCGATCCGGTCCGCCTTCTCGTACACCTGCACCTTATGGCCGACCCGCGCCAGTTGCTGGGCGCAGGCCAGGCCCGCCGGGCCCGACCCCACCACGGCGATGCGCCGTCCGGTGCGGTGCTCCGGGATGCTGGGCTGGATCCAGCCCTCCTCCCAGGCACGATCGACGATAGCGCACTCGATGGACTTGATGGCCACCGGGCTATCGTCGATGTTCAGGGTACAGGAGGCCTCGCAGGGCGCCGGACAGATACGTCCGGTGAACTCCGGAAAGTTATTGGTGGAGTGCAGCACCTCGATGGCCCGCCGCCAATCGCCGCGAAACACCAGGTCGTTCCAGTCGGGAATCAGGTTGTTGACCGGGCAGCCCTGATGGCAGAAGGGGATGCCGCAATCCATGCAGCGCGCGCCCTGCTGGCGCAGCCCCTCCTCGCCCAGGGGGATGATGAACTCCTGATAATTTTGCAGACGGTCCGCGACGGGGGCGTAGGCCCGATCCTGTCGCGCGTATTCCATGAATCCGGTTGTCTTGCCCATGATTGGCGATCCTCCTAGGCGGCCTCGGCGAACGCGGCCTGTTGTTCCGCGAGCAACTGGGTGAGCGCACGCCG